>JBCNOP010000183.1:0-10782 GCA_039593775.1 Pseudoduganella sp. | reverse complement strand
GGCGGCCCCGTTCAGGGCCGCCTTGTGGAGCATCAGTACATGTAGCGCAGCGAAACGCGATAGCTGCGGCCCGGCTCAAACCAGGCGCGGCCCATGTTGCCGATGTGTTGCTGCTGCGTCTGCTTGATCACGGTGTCGGTCAGGTTGCTGGCCGAGAAGCTGGTCGACAGGCGTTCCGTCACCTTGTAATCGATGCCGAAGTCCAGCTGCCCCATCGCTTCCTGCCAGGTTGGCAGGCCCCAGCCCACGTCCTGCATGCCTGCGCGGGCAGGGTCGGCGCTGGTTGCGTCCGAGCCCTGCGTGCCGTTGACGGTCACGCCTTGCAGGAAGCGGCCGCGCCAGCTGTAGGCCAGGCGTGCCGACAGCGGGCCGCGGTCGTACAGCAAGGCCAGGTTGTAGGCATTGCGCGACAGGTACATGATCGGCAGCGAAGTAAACGGCAGGCCGTTGGTGTCGCAGCCGTACAGCGCCAGGGAGCTGTTGTTGAACGAGCCGGAAGCAGGGCAGTATTTCAGGTCGAACGGGTGATCGAGGTTCTGCTTGCTCTTGATGTAGGTGTAGTTCCCCGAAATGCCGAAGCCCTTGGCCCAATCCGGCAGCAGTTGCTGCAGTCCCGGAACGTGGTCGAAGTAGGTCTGGCCTGCGATTTCCGCGCCGCTCACCGACCCGTTGGCAGCATTGTTCGGCGCTGTGATCAGGAAGCTTTGCTCGTTGCCGGCCAGGTCCTTGTAGCTGCGGGTGAAAGCGGACGGCAGGATGATGTCGCGCACCTTTTTGTGGAACAGGCCCAGGGTCAGCGACGAGCCGTTGCCCGGGTACCATTCGAGCGACAAGTCGTAGCTGTCGGCGCTGATCGGCTTGAGCTTGACGTTGCCGTCGTCGCGGCCGCTGTAGGTGATGTTCTTGACGCTGCCGTCGCTGTTGTTGGTGATGTTCTGGCTCAGCGTGATGTACTCGCGCAGGTCGCCGAAGCCAGGACGGTACATCGACTTGGCGAAGGCAAAACGGGCCTGCAGCTTGTCCGTCAGGTCCGCCTTCAGGTTCAGGCTGGGCAGGAACTTGGTGTAAGTGTGCTCGGCCTGGATCGGCTCGTCGATTTCGCCGAACTGCGGAACTTCCGGCGGCGTGTTGGTGCCGTAATTCGGCTTGAACACCGTGTAGCCTTCGGCGGTGGTGCGGGTGCGCACGGCGCGCACGCCGACATTGCCTTCCACCGGGAAGCGCCATTCATCGAAGCTGAAGCGCGACGTCACGTACGCTGCCTGGGTGCGTTCTTTCTGGCGGCCGATGTTGGCCGGATCGCCGTCGAAGGTCAACGGTTTCCAGTTGCTGCCGGCAGTTGCGCAGTTGTTGCTGGTGCCGTAAAGCTGGTTGCCGTCCTGGCACTCAAGCCCCAGGATCTGGGTCGCCTGCTGGTAGGCGCCCGGATAATCCCTGGTGAATGCCAGGGTCGGCATCACCAGCGACGGTGGCAGGGTAGTTTTCCCGTTGAAGAAGTTGGAGAAGTTGATCAGGTTGGTCGGCACCAGGGCGGCATAGCGCGGATCGCTCAGGTAGCCGAAGCTGCCGCGGTTCTGCCAGCTTTGCATATCGGTCGAACCAGGCAGGCGGCCCGGCACGCTGGTGGTCTTCACCATCCATGGTTCGGCCACGCTGTACCATCCGCTGCCGCCGGCATTGACTCGGGTCGACGAGCGGTCGGTCAGGCGCATGCCGAAGCCCAGGTCGCGTACCACCGGATGGTCGAAGCGCACCTTGGCGTCGACCTTCCAGGCATACAGGTCACCCGATGCCTTGCTCAGGCTTGGCATCATGTGATCCAGGTAGTAGTTGCCGGGATTGGACAGGAAGTCACGCGCTGTCTGGTCGAACGTGATATTGGGCGGCAGGCCGTTGGTGGCGATGTTCATGCTGGGCACGTAAGTGACCATCGCCATATTGGTGGAGAAGTTCTTGTTGGTCGAGTGCACCCATTGCAGGTCGTTCTGGACCGTCCAGCGGTCGTTGACCTTCCACTTCGTGTTCCAGGCAATTTCGCGCGTTTGCGAGCGGCGCTCTGAGAAGCCGGTATTGGAGTTGAAGTTCAAGCCGCCAGCCGCGAAGTTGTTTGCGCCCAGGCCGCCGAATGGATAGGTGTAAGTGGCCGATTGCAGGACGCCATTGGCGTCGAACTTAGGATCGATCAGCTTGGACTTGTAGGGATTCTCCACGCCCGTGTACAGGGCGTATTCCTCTCCCAGTTCCTTATAGCCGGAATGGAAGTAGGTCAGCGCGGACTCCAGCTTCTCGTTCTTCCACTGCAGGGCGCCATAGATGCCGGCGCGGTTGGTCTCGCCCGTATTGCGGCGCCACGAAGCCGATTTTGGCGCCCAGACGGTCTGGCCGTCCACGATATCGGTGCGCGGATAGTAGGCATCCATCTGCACCGTGTCGTTGAGCGTGTTGGTGCGATTGAACGACAGGTCGATCAGGGCGCCGAACTGTCCGCTGCCGGTATCCCAGCGTTTCGAATACAGGGCCGATGCGCCGGGCGACTTTTGCTTGCCCAGCTCGTTGTAGTTGCCATTCGCTGAAAATGCGAATTTCTCGCTCTTGTAATCGAAGGGCAGGGCGGTGCGCAGGTCGACCTGGCCGCTGACGCCCCCCTCAATCAGGCTGGCCGGCGGGTTCTTGTGGATGATCACGGCCGACATCAACTCCGGCGGCACGTCGCCCCAGCTCAGCTCACGGCCTGGCCAGCCGGCGGAGAACGATTCGCGTCCATTCAGCGTGGACGAACCCCAGGTCAGGCCGCGGATCGAGATGCCGGAGCCTTCCACGGAGAAGTGCTCCGGGTCGCCACGCGAACGGTTGCGGTCTATGGTGATGCCCGGAACGCGTTGCAGGACTTCGGTGATGGATTTGTCCGGCAGCTTGCCGGCTTCCTCGGCCACCACGGCTTCGACGATTTCTTCAGCGTGCTGCTTGATCTTCTGCGCCGATTGCATCGCCGCGCGCTGCCCGCTGACGACGATCTTCGGGGTTGCATTGTCGGCGCCTTGTTCCGCGCTTCCTGCGCTGCCCTGCGCCTCTGGCACTGTCTGCGCGTATGCCACGCCGCCCGCAATCAGGACTGCTTGTGCGACCGCGATGGACAGCGCGGTTCTTTTGATTTGTCTCCGCATCACTTCTTACTCCCTTTGAATAATTAGATTTATAGTCCGATTACTGCACGGTGATGGCGCCGTTCAGGGTGAACTCGGTCGGGTAGGTTGGGCTGGTGGCGGTAGTGCTTAGGACCGTGGTGTTGGTCTGCCCAGCCGCGAACGATATGCTCACGATCGGGTAGGTCGCCAGTTCGGTGGCGGCATTCAGTCCAGTCAGGCCGCAGTTTTCGTCAATAGCGGTGAAGCTGGCCAGTTGCACTTCGTATTTCTGCACAGCGGCGCTCTTTGGCGTAATGACCGTACTCAGGCTGACGTTGCAGGCTTTGTTGTTGTCCGATGCCTTGTTGGCGAAATGGCCCAGGAGCAGCGAGACCTTTACGTCCTTGCCGGCAGCGCTGAACCACTCAGCGTTCTGTCCCAGGTTGAATTTCAGCGTGGTCTGCTTGTCGACCTGGAGGCCGGTAGTCGTGTTGCCGGTGGTGCTGACAGTGCCGACGCCCGGCGCCATGATGGTGAAGCCGGCGTAGCCGCCAATCCAGCTGTCACTGTTCGGATGCTTTGGATCCTTGGTCTGGATCAGGTAATGGAAGCTGAACGTGCTGCCGTCGGCGCTGGTGCTGGAGCCGCACCAGTTGGCATCGCTGCACCACCAGCCATCGATGTTGCTGCCGGCCCAGGTGCTGATCTTGCCGCCTTCCAGCGTTGCGCTGGTCGAGGCGTAGCCGGACAGGAAGGTCAGGACAGGCGGCGGCGCATCGCCAACGGTGAAGGCGACTGGCACCGGCGTGGCGATGGCATAGTTGTTGTCGCCTTCCTGCGATGCGGTCAGTCCGCACTGGCCTTTGGATACTAGCGTCAGAGTGGACCCGCTGACGGTGCAGACGGACGGTGTGGTGGAGGTGAAGGCTACCGGCAAACCGGAGGTTGCCGTGGCGGCCAGCGCAAAGGGCGGGCTGCTGATTGCCTGGAAGCCGGGTGATTCAAAGCTGATTGTCTGGACTTTTTTCAGCACCTTGAACAGTTGCTGCGAGGAGGCGGATGCATAGGTCCCGTCGCCGGCTTGGGTGGCAGTGATCGAACATTCCCCGGGTTTCACCGGCACCAACTTGCCGTCGGCGACAGTGCAGACATCCGGGGTATTCGAGGTGAAGGTCACTGCCAGGCCGGACGTAGCTGTTGCGACCAGCGGCGCGGGCGCCGTGGCCAGATAGCGTCCGCCGGGATAAGGGAAATCGACAGACTGGAACTTGCTGCCCGAAGCACCGCTGCCACCGCCGCCACAGGCGCTTAGCAAGGTAATGCAGGCAAGTCCGGCCGTCGAAACTTGGAATCTCATCGCTTGTCTCCTCATGATTTTTACCCCTCTGAGTTATTTGGACTATGTGTCGCCCGGCCATGCCAGTGGCACGGTAATTTTTATTCTGGTCCGGTGTCGGCTGCGGGCCGCTGCTCAAGCTCTGGGCCCTGCAGTTTGGAATGCGTGCGACAGCAAGTGTATGTTGCAAGCGACTGTGTTTATCGGCAATTACTAAAAGCATCAATACAACAGACAATATTCCTCAGCGTGCAATGCTTGCGCTTAGCGGCGCACGCTCAGCGTCCCCGCGCGTATTGCTTCGATCTGCGCTTCGCTGGCCAGGTTGAAATCGCCGGCGATCGAATGCTTGGCCACTGCGGCGGCCAGGCCGAATCCAAGGCTGTTGTCGTCATCCCATCCGCGCAGCAAGCCATGCAGCAGGCCGGCGGCGAAGGCGTCACCGGTACCGATCCGGTCGACGATGCCATGCATGGCGTAATCGCGCACGCTGACGGCGCCTTGGCGCGTATGCAGTGTCGCGCCAAGGTCGTGGCGCTCGTTTGCGAACTGGGTGCGGGTTGTCGCGGCGACCCGGCCCAATTGGGGAAATGCTTCGAAAGCGGCGGCCATGGCCTCAGTGCGGCTGCATTGCTCCAGCTCCGGGCGCCGCAGCACCAGCGCAAAGTCGCGCTGGTCGGCAAATGCCAGGTCGGCGTGGCGCATCAACTCGCACAGTACCTCGGCGCCATCGCTGCCTTGTTGCGCCCACAGTGAGGCGCGGTAATTGCCGTCGAATGAGACCTTCACGCCCAGCGAGCGTGCCGCCTGCATGGCCGCCAGGGTTGCCTGCGCACCGCGTTCGCCGGTCGCTGCCGATACGCCGGAGACGTGCAGCCAGGCTGCACCGCGCAGCAGTTCCGGCCAGTGGTAGGTGGCCGGATTGGCTGCGGCGAACACCGACCCCGCGCGGTCGTAAATGATTTCGGAAGGGCGCAGCACGGCGCCAGGCGTCAGGAAGTAGAGGCCGAGGCGGCCCGGCGCGAAATGGATGCCTCGCGTATCGACGCCGTGCGCCCGCACGCCGTCCCGCACCGCCGCGCCGAGTGCGTTGTCCGGCAGGCTGCTCACCAGTGAAACGGAGTGGCCCAGGCGCGCCAGCGACACGGCGACGTTCGCCTCCGCGCCGCCGATGCAGGTATCAAATTGCGGCGCTTGCAGCAGCAACTGGCCTGCTGGCGCGGACATGCGCAGCAGGAGCTCTCCAAAACAGACGATATTATTCTTCATGCATCAATGTTGCGAACTACACAGCGGGAGCGCAATGCCAAAATTGCCAGCGCTGCCAATGAAATCTGCCAGCCTCCCGGCGGCTAGCGAAAATCATAGCGGCAATTGGCGATTTTTGGTATTGCCTGGCAGTTGCGCGCCGCCCACAATCGGCTGCAGCCGTCTATTTGCAACGTGTTTTCGCCTGCCTGGAGTGCGTCCAATGCCACACCGAGTTGCTTCCGTCGCCGCCAGCGTGCTGGCCGCTGTCCTTTCACTGCCGGCGCTGGAATGCCGCGCCGCCGAAAATCCCGAGCGGCCGGGGCCTGTGCAACTGCGCCACATCGCGCTGGAAGCCGACGATGTTCGCGCATTCGCGACTCCGCCGGCGGGTTTCGACAATGCGCAGCCAGGCATCGCGCACGGCGGCATTGTGGATTTCACTTACGATTCCGCGGTCACCGGCACGCGCCGCAAAGCCAGCGTCTACCTGCCGCCAGGTTATTCGGCCCAGCGTCGTTATCCGGTGTTGTATCTCCTGCATGGCATTGCAGGCAACCAGCATGAGTGGCAGGGCTATGTACGCGCCGGCGCGGTGCTCGACGGGGTGATTGCGGCAGGCAAGGCGGCGCCAATGATCGTCGTGATGCCCAACGGCCGTGCGCTGCCGGATGACCGGCCGCCACCCGCCGAGCGCATGTTCTCGCCGGAGCACATTGCCGGCTTTGCCAATTTCGAACGCGACCTGCTGGAATCCCTGATCCCGGCCATTGACAAAGCCTACCCGACCCTGGCCGAGCCTGGGCAGCGTGCGATCGCCGGCCTGTCGATGGGCGGAGGGCAGGCGCTTAACTATGGCCTCCGCCACCTCGACACCTTCGCCTGGGTTGCCGGTTTTTCAGCCGCACCCAACACCCGCTCGGCGGCGAGCCTGTTGCCGCAGGCGTCCGCCGCGCAGTCCCGGCTCCAGTTGCTGTACCTGTCGTGCGGGAAGAAAGATAACCTGATCGGCATATCGCAGGACTTCCACCGGACCCTGCGCCAGGACAAGGTGCCGCATGTCTGGCATGTCGACGATTACGGCCACGACCGAGAAAGCTGGGCGGAAAGCCTGTACCACTTCACCCAGCTTATTTTCCGTCAGCGGCCGGCCTGATCCTCCTCGATGATGGCCAGCTCCCACGGACCGAGCGTGAGCTTGTCCGAGCTGGCTACGCGCTTGCCGGTGAGCAGGTCGGTACCGCTCTTGCGCGTATAGCTGAAGCTCGTTTCGGCGCCTGAGTAGTTGAAGTAATAGTGGACCGGGCGCTTGAAATTATTGGTCCCGCTGCGGGTTTTTACGCTTGGCGGCAGCTGCTGGTCTGCACCGGCCAGGCCGATGTCCTGCAGCGCCGATTGCAGAACGGCTTTCTGCAGTTTGTCCGACAGGTAGGTTCCTTCGTAAATGACTTTGCCGGCACCGTAGTCGTTGGAGGTGATGGCTGGCCAGCGGCCGTAGAAGTGATGGTCGTAATAGGCCAGCGCCTTGGCGCTATCGAGCTGCAGGAACTCGGCCCAGTACTGCACTTTGTTGTCAGGGCCGGCCTGGAACGGGTCGCCCTTCAGCGTCAGAGGCTGCGCCAGGTTGGAGAATTCCTGGTAATGGAAACCGAGCGCTTCGCGCAGCGGCCCCGGCGCCATGGTCGGCCGCACATAGGTGTTTTCGTTGGTGAAACCGCTCTTGAAGGTCATGACGACGCGGCCGCCCTTGCGGACGTACTCCGTTATGCGGCGCAGCAGGGCATCGTCCGCCACGTACAGCGAGGGCACGACCAGCAGCTTGTAGGACGAAAAGTCCTGCGTATCGGTGAACACGAAATCGGTGCCGACATTCAGCTCGTACAACTGGCGGTGGATCTGGCGCACCAGCGAGCCATAGTCGGCATTGCTGCCGCTGCCGCCCCACTGCGACTGCTTGGCGAACGGCATGTCGTTGATCGCGTTCAGCGAGTCGCGGCTCCACAGAATGGCGACATTGTTGCGGATCTTCAGGTTCACCAGCTTGCGGCCGATTTTCTGCAGTTCGTTCCCGGTGCGGCTCATTTCCGCGTAGGCGCGGTTCGGCTCCATATCGTGCGACAGCACGCCTTTCCAGTAAGTCTCCTGGTTGGCGTGGATCGATGACCAGTGCCAGTATTCGACCATGTTGGCGCCATTGGCCAGGTGGGTGTAGACGTCTTGCCGGAACTGTCCATCGTAAGGGGGATACTGGAAGGACGAACTCCAGTCGGTGGTCTGCGCATTGGTTTCCGTCACGAGGAAATTGCCGCGCTTGAGCGAGCGGGTGAAGTCGCCTTGCAGCGCCTGGTCGGCGCCGTTGTAGTACTCGGGCTGGCCCCAATGGTAGATATTGACGGCCGGGACGTCGAGCGAGCGCGCCACTGCTTCCTCGTTGACGTCATTGTGCAGCGAGCCGGCAAAATCGTGCGTGATGAATTGGCGCGGCGAGGCGCACTCGCGGATCAGCTTCGCTTGCCAGTCGAGGAAATCGGTCACGCGCATCTGGCTCCAGCGCGACCATTCCAGCTTGTAGCCGGTGCTTTGGGCGCCGTCGGGGCGTGGCAGGTCGGCCCAGCTATGCAGGTCCTGGCCCCAGTAATTCAGCAGCCATGCCTTGCTCAGGTTTTCGGGCGTGCCGAATTTCTTCTCGAGGTGATGCAGGAAGCGCATGAACACATCGTCGTTGGCCGCGCCATAGCTGCTGGTCTCGTTGTCGACCTGCCAGCCGATCACGTTGGGATTATCCTTGTAGCGGGCGGCGATCTTGCGGATCAGGCGTTCGGCATAGAAGCGGTAGGCTGCCGAATCGGTGTTCATGTTCTGGCGCATGCCGTAGGTGTTTTGTGCGCCGTTGAACTTGCGGGCCAGGATCTCGGGGTTCTGCTTGGCCATCCAGGCCGGAATCGAGTAAGTCGGGGTACCCATGATGACCTTGATGCCGGCCTTGCCCATGGCGTCGATCACGCGGTCCATCCAGGCATATTCAAAGCGGCCGTCTTCCGGCTCCCACAGGCTCCAGGTGGACTCGCCCATGCGCACCACGTTGAAACCTGCGGCCTTCATCATCTGGATGTCTTTTTCCAGGCGTTCGGATGGCATGTACTCGTGGTAGTACGCCGCGCCGTAAAGGATGGTCGGGAATTCCGGAATGGCGCTGGCTGGCGGCTGGGCGGCTGCCGGCGCGCAGTTCGCCGTGGCGAAAGCGCACGACAGCGCACAAGTCAGCAGTGTCCGTTTCAACATTCTTTTCTCCTGATTGTAATTTGGGCCAGCTTATTGTGCGGAGCCGTGGCGGGGAAAGGCAATTATCAAAATTGTCGAAGAGCGCAATGATTTATGCCGGGGCCTGAACCTTTCAGGCGGCAACGGGTATTTACGCAACATCCAAAACGACAGAGAAAGCCCCTATGCCACAACATTCCCGCCTGCTGATCCTGGGCTCCGGCCCTGCCGGCTACACAGCCGCCGTCTACGCGGCCCGCGCCAACCTCGCGCCCACCCTGGTCACAGGCCTGGAGCAGGGCGGCCAGTTGATGACCACGACCGACGTGGAAAACTGGCCCGCCGACCCGCTGGGCGTGCAGGGGCCGGAATTGATGGACCGCTTCCGCGTGCACGCTGAGCGATTCGGCACGCGCTTTGTTTTCGACCATATCCATACGGCCCACCTGGCCGAACGGCCGATCCGCCTGGTGGGCGACGCCGGCGAATACACCTGCGATGCCCTGATCATCGCCACCGGCGCTTCGGCCCAATACCTTGGCTTGCCATCCGAGCAAGCCTTCATGGGGCGCGGCGTGTCGGCATGCGCCACCTGCGATGGCTTTTTCTACCGGGGCAGGGAGGTGGCCGTGGTCGGCGGTGGCAACACGGCGGTGGAGGAAGCGCTTTACCTCTGCAATATTGCTGAGCGGGTGACGCTGGTGCACCGGCGCGGCACATTCCGCGCGGAGCCTATCCTGGTCGATCGCCTGATGGGCAAAGTCGCCGAGGGCAAGATCGTCCTGAAGCTCAATGCAAGCTTGCGCGAGGTCGTGGGCGACGAAACAGGTGTCGCGGGAATAGTCCTGCAGCGCGGCGGTGGCGAGCAGGAAACGGTCCCGGTCCACGGCGTCTTCATCGCCATCGGCCACAAGCCGAACACCGGCATTTTCGAAGGCCAGCTGGCCATGCAGGACGGCTACCTGAAAACCCGGGCCGGCACAGCCGGCATGGCGACCCTGACCTCGGTCGACGGCGTGTTTGCCGCCGGCGACGTGCAAGACCACGTCTACCGGCAGGCCATTACCAGCGCCGCCACAGGCTGCATGGCTGCGCTGGATGCGCAGCGCTACCTCGAGCAGCTCAGCCGTTGAAACCGGTGGGCATCGGCAGGTTCCTTGTATAGAATAATCAAGGGCCACACGGTGTTCGGACATTGAAGATGCTTCAACTACTGCTTCGGATTGGATTGCTATGCCTGGCGGTTTGCGCGAATGCGGCCGCCTCGCCATCCTCGGTCACCTGCGTCACGGAAGAGAACAGGCCGGTCAATTTCCTCGAGAACGGCAAGGTCACCGGCTTCAGTACCGAAGTGATCGAAGCTGTCCTCAGGGAGATCAATGTGCATTGCGATTTCCAGGTCATGCCGTGGGCACGAGCCTACACCACGGCGCTGCACTCGGAAAATGTGCTGATCTTCTCGATCCTGCGCACGCCGGAGCGCGAACAGCTGTTCAAGTGGGTCGGCGTGGTCTCGCCGCCCGACAGTTCCTACCTGTTTGCCCTGCGCGAGCGCAACCTGAAGATCGGCAGCCTCAGTGACGCACTCAATTACAAGATCGGCACCATCAACGGCGATGCACGCGAGCAGTATCTTGAGTCGAAGGGTTTCGTGAAAGGCCTGCAGCTGCATGGCAATGCCTTGCCCCGGACCACGTATGAAAAACTCAAGCTGGGCCGCGTCGACCTGTGGGCAATGAGCGAGCTCGTAGCGCAAGACCTCGTGCGGCAGGAGGGCGGCGACCCGAATCACGTCCTGGTGCGCGCCCTGCA
>JBCNOP010000182.1:0-10895 GCA_039593775.1 Pseudoduganella sp. | reverse complement strand
ACCGAGTCGCACGTGTTCCTGGTTGACCTGCGCGCCAAGAACCTGACCGGCAAGGAAGCGGAAGCGATCCTGGGCCAGGCGCACATGACCTGCAACAAGAACGGCATCCCTAACGACCCGCAGAAGCCATTCGTGACTTCCGGCATCCGCCTGGGTTCGCCTGCCTTCACCACCCGCGGTTTCAAGGAAGCCGAAGCGGAACAAGTGGGCAACCTGATCGCCGACGTGCTGGATAACCCGCACGACGCAGCAACCATCGAGCGCGTGAAAGCCGCTGTGAAGGTGCTGGCTGATAAATTCCCTGTTTACGCCTAAGCAAGCGGTTGGTACTATCGAGGCGCCGGATCGAAAGGTCCGGCGCTTTTTCATTCAATAATAAGAGACGCCACATCCATGAAATGCCCGTTCTGCCAGCACGATGATATCCAGGTCCTCGACACCCGCGTGTCGGAGGAAGGGGACGCCATCAAGCGGCGCCGGCGCTGCGTGAACTGCGATAAGCGCTTCACCACGTGGGAGCGGATCGAATTGACCATGCCTTACGTGGTCAAGAAAAACGGCAGCCGTACCGAGTATTCCGCAGACAAGCTGCGCGCCAGCCTGATGCTGGCCTTGCGCAAGCGGCCTGTTGCTGCCGAGTCCGTCGACAAGGCGGTTGCCTCGATCGAAGAAAAGCTGCTGACCAGCGGCCAGCGTGAAGTCGATTCGGTCTTCGTTGGCGAACTCGTCATGGCTGAACTCAAGCGCCTCGACAAGGTGGCGTATATCCGCTTCGCTTCCGTCTACAAGAACTTCGAAGACCTGGCCGAATTCCAGGACGCGATCGAAGAAGTTGGTGACGGTCAAGAGCTCTCTCCCAAGGCTTGATATTTATCAAACCCGCGAGTCCTCTGCTGACTAATTTGATCAGCAGGGGAGGGCTGCGCTATGCGTCGTCCAATTGCTGGGTTCACGATGGTGGAAGTACTGGTTGCCGTGCTGCTGCTGGCCGTTGGGCTGGTTGGCGCGCTGGCGATGCAGGCACACGCCATGCGCACGCGACAGGAATCGGCCCTGCAGACCGAAGCCCTGCAGGCTGCCGCCACACTTGCTGACCGCATCCGCGCCAACGCCGCGCAGTCCTCCGCTTACGTGGGGTTTGAGTTTGATGCCGCTGCTGCCGGCAGCGTGCCCGACGTGTCGTCTGCCTGTGCGGACGCTCCCTGCAATTCTGCGGCAATCGCGCAGCAAGAGCTGAATGAGTTCCGGCAGCATCTTATGGCCGCGCTGCCGCTGGCGCGTGCCGCTGTCTGCCGGGATTCCGGCGCCGGACCTGGCGGGCAGTTGCAATGGCCATGCTCCGGCGCGGCCGATGCGCCAGTCGTCATCAAAATAGGCTGGCGCGCCCGTCGACCGGATGGCTCTACCGCCAGTTTCTCCAGCGCGCCGGGTATCGCTTTACCCATCGCGCTTGCCGTCCCATCGCCGACGCCGGGGCCTGGAGCGCCGGCCGAACCGCCTGGTGCGCCGCCAAGCCGGCCACCTGGCGTGGGAGGCACGCGATGAGGGCGCGCCAACGTGGCCTGGCCCTGGTCGAAGTTATCGTCGCCATGGGGCTCAGCTTGCTGGTCGCGCTGGCGGCAGCCTCCCTGCTGCACGCCTCTAATGGCGACTTCCTGCATAACGGCGCCAACACGCGCATTGACGACAACGGCCGCTTTGCACTGGCAATCATCGGACAATCACTGCGCCAGGCCGGCTATCGAGGCGAGCCGGGCGCTGCCGCTGCCGCCGCGCCAATGGCGCCTCTCGCCATCGAAGGCCGTGATGCCGCCAGCGTGGCGGCGAACGCGGAAGGCCTCGGCGCCGCGCTGCCTGCCGTCAACGGCAGCGATGCACTCGCCATCCGCTATGCGCCCGCGGCGATTGCCGGCGCGGAAGCAGGCGGCGCCATGCTCAATTGCGCCGGGTTCCCGGCCGACGCTGGCGAGTGGGCGTGGAGCATTTTCTATATCGCCCGAGCCAGCGACGGTGTCGCGGAACTTCGCTGCAAATACAAGGGCGAAAGCGGTTGGGGCTCGGATGCCGTGGTGCGCGGCGTGGATGCGTTCCATGTCATATACGGCATCGATACCGACAGCCCACGCGACAACATCGCCAACCGCTACCTGACCGCGAGTGGCATTGATGCCCTCGACTCCATGCTTCCCGCCTCGGAACGAGCAATGCGGCCTCATTGGCGCCGCATTACGAGCGTTCGCATTGCCCTGCTGCTGCACGGTGAACGCGGTTCGCGTGGCCGCGACCTCCTGGGCAGCTACGAGCTGCTGCCGGGCGCCGACTCCGATGCGCGCATCGACGAAGCCAGCTTGCCGGCGCCGATGAAGCACCGCGCACGCCGCCTTTTCACCGCAACCGTCGCCTTGCGCAACCCTTGATGGAGCCGCCATGCACCACTACCAGCAAGGCGTCACCCTTCCCGTAACGATGTTGCTGCTGCTTGCTGCGCTGACCATCGGCGCGTCGGCAGCACAAATGGCGATGCTGGGCGAGAAGGCCGCCCGTGCTGAACGAGACCGCCTGATCGCCTTCCAGTCAGCGGAGGATGCATTGATGGATGCAGAACGCGATATCAACGCTGGCCTGGGCCGGCCACTCCACCTGGCCCAGGATCCAGGAACCGCGCCGGCATGGCAAACCGTCGACCTTGCGGGAGATGGAGGCATGGAATACGGCGCCCTCACCGGCGCCTCGATGCAAACCGGGCAGGGCACCTTGCCATTCCGTCGCCCGCGCTACCTGGTGGAACGCATTGCCTACACGCCAGCCGGTGCGCCGCCGGCCTACTATTACCGCGTGACCGTCATAGGCTTTGGCCCGCGTGCCGGCGCCGAGGCCGTCCTGCAGGCCAGTTACACTCCACCAGAACCCGTGCATCGCCACAGCTGGCGCGAAATCATGGATTGGCAAGCGCTGCACGACGCCGCGAGCCGCGGGGATGGCCGATGACCGCGCGCATTTCCGCTGGCGGCAGCCTGCTCGGCATGCTGACCACGCTTGCCATCATCGGCATTCTCTCGGCCATTGCGATACCGGTCTGGAGCGAAGCCGTGATCCGAATGCGCCGCAGCGAGGCCCAGGCCGCGCTGCAGGAGCTGATGCAGCAGCAGGAGCGCCATTTCACGCGCTTCAACAGCTACATCGCATTTTCGGCGAACACCGGCAGCGAATACCGCTGGTGGTCGGGCCGTACCGCCAGCTCCAGCGCCTACGAACTGGAAGGCAAAGCCTGCGATGGCCAGCAAATCCGCGACTGCATCCAGCTGGTCGCAACACCCGGCACGGCTAACGTCGACAGCCGCTTCAGGGATCCGCAATGCGAACGCCTCATCCTCACCAGCAGCGGGCTGCACCTCGCCACCGGCCCCTCCCGCAGCTGCTGGCGCTGAAGCGCGCGGCACATGAGCAAGCCGGGGCGCATCCCGGTTTCACGCTCCTGGAGCTGATGATCGTCCTCGCCATCCTGTCCATCCTGTTCGCTTCAGCGTTGCCGGACCTGAGCAATATGCTGGCAGGACGCCAGTTGCGCACCGCTTCGTCCGACCTGCTGGCGGCCATCAACGAGACCCGCGCCCAGGCCATCGCGCGCCGCCGCGTGGTGACCCTGCTGGCCGAAAACGGCAACTGGCAGCAAGGTTGGCTGATTGTTATCGACGCCAATGCCAACCGCAGTCTGGACGTTGGCGAAGCAATCCTGTCCCGCCACAGGGCGGCGCCTGAGCGCCTGCAGGTGAGGACAAGGTTCACCGACAACACGGCCCCCGCCTATATTTCATATAATGCAGCAGGACGAAGCTGCCGCGCCGCCCATCCGAATGCCGCCAACTTTGGCACCATCACCCTTGAACTGGCCGGCGCGCAGCGCAATATCAAGATCAATATGCAGGGCAGGGCGCGCTTATGCGATCCCGTCCTGGAACCGGCTAGCTGCGCAAGCATATGAATATCAACAGTGACCTCGAAGGCATGAAGCTCGCCCTGCAATGGGCAGAAAAAGGGCTGTTCACCACCTCCCCGAATCCCCGCATCGGCTGCGTGATCGTGCGCGATGGCGTGGTGATTGGCGAGGGCGTGACGCAAGCTGCGGGCCAGGACCATGCCGAAGTCCAGGCCCTGAAAGACGCCAAGCGCCGCGGGCACGATGTGCGTGGTGCCACCGCCTATGTCACTTTGGAACCCTGCAGCCACCACGGCCGCACGCCGCCGTGCGCCGATGCGCTGGTGCGGGAAGGCCTGGGCCGCGTCGTCGTAGCAATGGAAGACCCTAACCCGCTGGTTGCTGGTAACGGCATGGCGCGCCTCTCCGCCGCGGGTATTGAAGTCGCCAGCGGCCTGCTGGCCGACCAGGCATACGAAATGAATATCGGCTTTTTCCACCGCATGCGCCATGGCTTGCCGTGGGTGCGCATGAAAACTGCCGCCAGCCTGGATGGCATGACTGCACTCCACAACGGACAAAGCCAATGGATCACCGGGCCGGAAGCGCGCGCCGACGGCCATGCCTGGCGTGCCCGCGCCTGCGCCATCCTGACCGGCATCGGCACCGTGAAAGCCGATGACCCGCAACTGAATGTGCGTGCCGTCGAAACGCCGCGCCAGCCGCGCCGCATCGTGGTCGACAGCAAGCTGGAAATCAGTCCGCAAGCGCGCGTGCTGGAAGGCGGCGGAACCTGGATCATTGCTGCCGCCCATCACCCGGAAAAGGAAGCAATCCTGCGTGACAAGGGCGCTGAGGTCATCGTGCTGCCTAACGCACATGGCAAGGTCGATTTGCCGGAGCTGATGCGCGAGCTGGGCCGCCGCCAAATCAATGAACTGCACGTCGAGGCCGGCGGCAAGCTGAATGGCTCCATGATCCGCGAAGGCTGCGTGGATGAACTGCTGGTCTACCTCGCGCCAACCCTGCTGGGCGATGCGCAAGGCATGTTCGCCCTGCCTGCGCTGACTGAGCTCAGCGGCAAGCACAGCCTGAAATTCCACGAGGTTAAGCAAGTCGGCGCCGATTTGCGTATCCTTGCCCGATTCAACCCTCAATAAAGATCACTATGTTTACTGGAATCGTAGCCGCAGTCGGCAAAATCAAAACCGTCACCCCGCTGGAAGGCGGCGCTGATGCAGGCGTGCGCCTGGACGTGGACGCGGGCGGCTTGCCGATGGCCGACGTCGGCCTGGGTGACTCGATCGCCCTGAACGGCGCCTGCATGACCGTGGTGGAGAAAACCGCCACCGGCTTCACCGTCGACGTTTCGCGCGAAAGCCTGAACAAGACTGTCGGCCTGGATACCACCACCGAAGTGAACCTGGAAAAGGCGCTGACCCTGGCTGAACGCCTGGGCGGCCACCTGGTTTCTGGACACGTTGATGGCCTGGGGGTAGTGCGCAAGTTCGAACCGGTTGGCGAATCGCACGAGCTGGTTATCGAAGCCCCCCGCGATCTGGCGAAATACCTGGCCTACAAAGGTTCGGTGGTGGTGAACGGCGTATCGCTGACCGTCAACCGCGTCGAAGATAGCGCCAGCGGCTGCTCGTTCTCGATCAATTTGATCCCGCACACCATCCAGGTCACCACCCTCAAGCACTTGAAAGCGGGCTCCAAGGTCAACCTCGAAATCGACCTGATTGCCCGTTACGTGGAGCGCATGCTGTCGCTTAAGTGATCAGGGCTTCAATTCCTTTGGTCTCGACCAATTGAAGTAGTTTTGCGGCCGCACCGCTGGGACGTTTCCCGGCGGTCGCCGACTCCCATTTCTGCACCGTTGAAACGCTGACGTTGAGGAATGATGCAAAGACAGCTTGGCTCATTCGGGCTTTCGTCGTGCGAATCTCAATGACACGGTCTGGCGTGTAGGCGGGTGGCGCTTGGCAAAGCGTTTGGATCTGCGCCAAGTCCGTTTTTGACATGACGCCATAAGTGCTCAAACTCTCCGCAGTCTCCAGCAACTCTCCGAGCATTCGGATCTCTTCACTCACCTTTTTGCCCACTGCAGATCTCCTTCAAATTGCCGCTCGCTGCGAGTTCTTCAAGCTGAGCTGGAGTTAATGTTTGCAGGCTGTCTGCGATTGCTTTAGCTGCGGACACCACAGAATCGGGGAAATCCTTGCCGGGCTGGCTTTTTTCGCGGCCTACCAGAAAAAAGATTGCCGAGCTGTGCTGTTTTGCGACCAGCGTGCGGACTGCGCCGCGTTTGCCATGGCCGGGTGTTGCAATGCGCTTTTTGCATAAACCGTGACCGAGGTCGGCTTCGAAGACGCCGGCCTCGATTTCGCGCGCTGCGATGCAAAGCAGCTCATCAACAACGACCTTCCTGGCCCAGCGGTCGAAAGTCTTCGTCTTGAAAACTCTCTTACGGTCCATGGATAAGTGTAGCACTTAGTGCTACACTTTGACGTCAATCAGGCGGCGGGACGGGCGGCCGCGATATAGGCCGGCAGTTCCGCGTTGATGCCCAGTTTTACCTGGCGGGTGAGGTCATCCGCCAGTACCTCTTCCTTGCCTTCCGCCAGCGCAGCAAAGATTTGCGCGGCAACTTCTTCCGGCTTGATCTTGTCGATCTCGTAGCCAGCGGTCATGTCGGTATCCATATACCCCATGTGCGCGCCGACCACTTTCGTCCCTTGTGCGGCCAGTTCAATGCGCAGGCCGTTTGTCAGCGCCCAGGCGGCGGACTTCGACATGCTGTAGGTATTGGTCGGGCCCTGGCTGTACCAGGCCAGCACGGACAGGATGTTGACGATGGCGCCGCCGCCGTTGGCTTTCAGCGTCGGGGCGAAGCCTTTGCTCAGCAGCATGGGACCGATCACATTGGTTTCCAGTTCGGCGCGGGCCTGTTCCAGCGAGTTGTCGGCCAGGATGCCGCCAGCGCGCACGATGCCGGCGTTGTTGATCAGTACGGTGACGTCTTTGTATTCACGGGTGACGGCTTCGATTTCGTCGTGCCTGGTCACGTCCAGCTGGACCGGGGTCACGCCAGGCAGGGTGACCGTTTTCGGGTCACGGGCGGCGCCATAGACTTTTTTCGCGCCGGCAGCCAGGGCTGCTTTTGCCAGTTGAAGGCCGAGGCCACGGTTGGCGCCAGTGATGAAGACGACGGAATCTTTGAGGTTCATGATGGTTTCCTTGAGGGTTAATGATGACGGTCGTCATCGATTGACTTAATAATAGTGGTCGCAATTAAAAAGTTCAAGGAAATTTTTAAAGGGCGCGCGAAGCGCCCCGACGGCAGGCTACAGCAGGGTAGTGGTGAGGGTGATGCTGGTATTCAGGACTTTGGAGACCGGACAGCCCACCTTTGCCTTATTGGCAAGCTCTTCGAACTTGGCCTTGTCGGCGCCTGGGATCCTGGCCTGCAGGTCGAGATGGATGGCAGTGATCGCAAAGCCGTCCGCGACCTTGTCGAGCGTCACCTCGGCCCGCGTTTCCATCTTTTCAGCGGTAAACCCGGCCTCGCCCAGGATCAGCGACAAGGCCATGGTGAAGCAACCGGCATGCGCCGCGCCGATCAGTTCTTCCGGATTGGTGCCTGGTTTTCCTTCGAATCGGCTGGAAAAACCATATGGCGCTGCCTGTAGCGCGCCGCTTGCAGTACTGATTGCTCCACGCCCATCCTTGATGCCGCCAGTCCAGACGGCCGAACCGCTAGTCTTCATCGCTGCCTCCTTCAGGTTGAAAAAGCAATTCAGTCTAGGCCAAAACCCCTAATGGCGGCGCTCGAGGGGGCGGAAGTGCGCCAAATCCTTTAAAATAGCGGGTTAACAAAGAAACGCTCTGTGCCTCACATCAAAGGAAAAAATATGTCCATTTCCAGCACCGAAGAAATCGTCGCCGAACTGCGCGCCGGTCGCATGGTGATCCTGGTCGACGAAGAAGACCGCGAAAACGAAGGCGACCTGGTGCTGGCCGCCGAGCACGTCACGCCGGAAGCGATCAATTTCATGATCAAGCACGCGCGCGGCCTGGTTTGCCTGACCCTGACTGAAGAGCATTGCAACCAGCTCGACCTGACCATGATGACGGCCAAGAACGGCACTTCGTTCGGCACCAACTTCACCGTATCGATCGAAGCGGCGGAAGGCGTGACCACCGGCATTTCGGCCGCCGACCGCGCCAAGACCATCCAGGTGGCCGTGGCGAAGGGCGCCAAGCCGAGCGATATCGTGCAGCCGGGCCACATCTTCCCGCTGCGCGCAGTGCCAGGCGGCGTGCTGATGCGTGCCGGCCATACCGAGGCCGGCTGCGACCTGACCGCGATGGCTGGCCTGATGCCGGCTTCCGTGATCTGCGAGATCATCAAGGACGACGGCACCATGGCGCGCCTGCCGGAACTGCTGGAATTCGCCAAGGAACACGGCCTGAAGATCGGCACCATTGCTGACCTGATCCACTACCGCAGCCAGAACGAGTGCATGGTGGAGCGCATTGCCGAACGTCCGCTGCGCACCGCGCATGGCGACTTCCGCATGATCGCTTTCCGCGACAAGCCAAGCGGCTCGGCCCACCTGGCGCTGGTGCATGGCGATATGTCCCCTGGCAAGGAATCGCTGGTGCGCGTGCACCAGCCAGTCTCGATCCTGGACCTGCTGGAAACCGAAGCCACCACCCACTCCTGGAACGTGTCGTCTTCGCTGAAGGCGATCAAGTCGGCGGAGCAGGGTGTGATGGTGCTGCTGAACTGCGGCGAGACCGCAGAGCAGCTGTTCGGACAACTGGAAGCGCTGGACAAGAACGTGCGTCCAACCGGCCGCGCCGCCAGCATGGACCTGCGCAGCTACGGCATTGGCGCGCAAATCCTGCGCGATGTGGGCGTCCACAAGATGCAATTGCTGGCCAGCCCGCGCAAGATGCCTTCGATGACCGGCTTTAACCTTGAAGTCACCGGCTACATGGCCAAACCTGCCGCCTGAAGCGCGGCTTAACCCGAAATCCAGAAAAGAGGACCACCATGACCGTAGCAACCTACGAAACCAACCTGTCCGGCGAGAACCTGCGCATCGGCGTCGTGCAGGCCCGCTTCAATGAAGACGTTTGCCACGGCCTGCTGTCGGCCTGCCTGCAGGAGCTGAAGAACCTGGGCGTGGAAGACGAAGACATCCTGCACGTGACCGTGCCGGGCGCGCTGGAAATTCCGCTGGTTCTGCAAAAGATGGCCGAGTCCAACCAGTTCGACGCGCTGATCGCACTGGGCGCCGTAATCCGCGGCGAGACCTACCACTTCGAGCTGGTGTCCAATGAATCCGGCGCGGGCGTTACCCGTGTGGGCCTGGACTACAGCATCCCAATCGCCAACGCCATCCTGACCACCGAGAACGACGAACAGGCGGAAGTCCGCATGGCCGTCAAAGGCGCCGAAGCTGCCCGCTGCGCCGTGGAAATGGCCAACCTGTCGATCGCCCTGGAAGAGCTGCACCAGGACCTGGGCGACGACGAGTAATTCAACAAGAAGAGAAGAACATGACTGACAAAATGACGCACGCCAACCCGAGCAAGAACCGCACGCCGCGCCACCGCGCCCGCGAGTTCGCGCTGCAGGGCCTGTACCAGTGGCTGCTGAACAATGAAGACGCGACCAAGGTCGTCAACAACATCCGCGGCGCCCATGGCTTCGACAAGGCGGACGGCGAGTACTTTGCCGACCTGCTGCGCGGCACCATCAAGCAATCGGTCGAGCTGCGTGAAGTGTTCACGCCGCTGGTCGATCGCGGCATTGGCGAGCTGTCCCCGATCGAGCACGCAGTGCTGTTGATCGGCGCGTATGAGCTGAAGAACCACATCGAAATTCCATACCGCGTCGTGATCAACGAAGCGGTGGAGCTGACCAAGTCCTTTGGCGGCATCGATGGCCACAAGTATGTGAACGGCGTGCTGGACAAGCTGGCCGCCCAATTGCGCGCCGACGAAGTCGCGGCAGACAAGAAGCGTTAATCCCTTCCCCCGGTGCCTGCGGCAATGGCCGCAGGCCCGTCTTTCAGCACCAGTTGCCCCTTCACCAGCCATGCGGCTGAAAAGGCCATGACCGCCAGCGTCTCCGGCCAGAAGATCGATTGCTGCTGCCCATTCAGTTCCAGGATCGCGATCCACACGAAGGCCACCGCCATAATGGCGCCGCAGGCTATGTAGACCTTATTGCGATTGCATTTTTCCTGCGTCGGCATGGACGGTGTATTGGCGCGGAAGCGGAAGGTCACCAGGTAGAACGTCAGCACAAAAAAGGCAGCCACGAAGATGAAGTGATAGCCAAGAGGTCCGTGCGGGGCGTGCAGCAGGGCTTCAACCAGCTTGGTTTCGTCGTCCGGCAGGATTGTGCCCGGCGAGCGCAGGACGCCGATCGAGATCTTCATGGGGAAGAGGGCAATGCCGATTGCCGACGCTCCGGCCAGGATGGAAATCCAGCGGTCGCGCCGGTGCCCGGTATTAAAGAATGCCATCACCACGCCGCCCACGACCAGGGCGCCGACAAAGACGTCGCGCGCGCTGCTGTAGTAATAGGCACTGATGGAATTGGTGGTCCAGACCTGGTCCGGCGAGAGGAAAGCGAGCAGGCGCACGCTGACGGGCATCAGGAACGCGATCCAGCCCACGGTTTGCTGCAAGGCCCGTTCGGAGATGAGCAAGTGGTTTGCGGTCGACATGGGTTCATTCTGCGCCGCACTTAATAAAAAAGCCACCCGAGGGTGGCTTCGTGCGCGGGGCGAGCGGCGGATTACAGGCCGGCCAGCTGGTCTGCGCTGATTGGCTTGTCAGCCTGGGCCACGGTGGTTGGCGCTTCTTTCGCCTTTACCGGGGCAGGGGCAGTCGCAACCTGCTGTGGCGGGGTGATGTAAGGCACCTTCTTGCCGGCGGAGACCTGCTTCAGGCGGGA
>JBCNOP010000181.1:0-10908 GCA_039593775.1 Pseudoduganella sp. | reverse complement strand
TAATGCCCACGTGGCGGAATTGGTAGACGCGCATGGTTCAGGTCCATGTGCCGCGAGGTGTGGGGGTTCGAGTCCCTCCGTGGGCACCAAAAATTCCGCAGAGAAGCCGCTGATTATTCAGCGGCTTTTTTGTTTTTCAGCCCGCTGCAGCAGCGTCGGGTTCCTTGACGCTCCAGCGCCCCCGGCTGTCGCGCGCCACTGCCCGGCGGCGGCGCGCATACTTCTTGCGGCATCCTCCCTACCCATCAATCTGTAGGAGACCGCCATGAAAACATTGCTCGCCAGCCTTTTGCTGGCTGCCAGCACCGCCTCTGCAGCTCCGGTTTTCAAATTCAACTATGTCCCAGGCACTTCCCTCCAGGCGCAGCAAGGCTTCCAGGCCGCAGCCGCACGCTGGTCAAGCTTGCTGACAGATAATGTGACGGTAAATTTAACGGTCGGCTTCAACTCCCTGGGCGGCGGCATTCTCGGGCAAGCGGCCTCGGCGGAAGACTTCCACACCTACTCTTCAGTTCGCAGCGCTTTGGCGGCCGACGCCACTTCCGGTGCCGATGCCACTGCGGTATCCCATCTACCCGGCGGATCATCCTTCGGCATGCTGCTCAACCGAACAGCCAACAACCCGAACGGCGCGGGCAGCGCCCTGCCCTATGTCGACAATGACGGCGACAACAATAACAAGATCCTCTCCATCACTAACGCTGAAGCCAAAGCCATCGGGCTGGCGGTAACGCCGCAAACCCTGTCGGGCTGTATCGGCAACTGCGACGGCTTCATCCAGTTCAACAGCGATTTCAAGTTCGACTTCAACCCGGGCAATGGCACGGACGCCAATGCCTTCGACTTTGTCGGCGTCGCAGCGCACGAGATCGGCCACGTGCTGGGCTTCATCAGTGGGGTCGACATCCTGGACGGCAATTCGCCGCCCTACAACGGCCCGTTTAACGACAACCTGTTCACCTACGTTTCCGCACTTGACCTGTTCCGCTACTCCACCATGAGTGCAGCGCACGGCGTGATCGACTGGACTGCCGACAACCGCGCCAAATACTTCTCGCTCGACGGCACCACGGTTGGGCCAGAGTTCTCCACCGGCGTGAACTTCGGCGACGGCCGCCAGGCCAGCCACTGGAAGGACAACCTGTTCATCGGCCTGATGGACCCGACCGCCGGCTTAGGGGAAACGCTGGAGATCACCGGCTACGACATATTGGCCATGGACGCCATTGGCTGGAACGTGGCCGCCATTCCAGAACCGTCGGGCTGGGCCATGCTCGGCGCTGGCATGCTGCTGCTTGGGATGCGCCAGCGTAGCCATTCCAACAAGCTTTCATAATTAACTTGACGGGCGGACATCGGGCCATTACTATGCGTGCCTCGTTGCAGAACAACGCGACAATGCCCACGTGGCGGAATTGGTAGACGCGCATGGTTCAGGTCCATGTGCCGCGAGGTGTGGGGGTTCGAGTCCCTCCGTGGGCACCAAAAATTCCGCAGAAAAGCCGCTGAAAAGCGGCTTTTTTGTTTTCTGCAATTCCGCGCCAAATTCGGGGTCAGGTCTGTCATTTGGACACGCAGACCATACTTTTGATTTTCATCAAATGGCATCAACGAATTTCTGCATTCGAATAATCTACGCCGCAGTAATTCGCAGCATGACTTCTCCGCATCCCTCTTGAGAAATGTCAAAGGTGCGCGGCGGCTGTCCAAATGACAGACCTGACCCCGAATTTGGGGAAAGTTGCACAAAATTATTAATTAACACTTGACCGATCCGGTCTCGACCATTAATATGCGTGCCTCTGTTGCACACAACACCGCAACAGAGAGTTGAAGAAGTTAGCGCCCACGTGGCGGAATTGGTAGACGCGCATGGTTCAGGTCCATGTGCCGCGAGGTGTGGGGGTTCGAGTCCCTCCGTGGGCACCAAACGCTACCTTCTGAGACAAATGCAGTACCAGTGCCCACGTGGCGGAATTGGTAGACGCGCATGGTTCAGGTCCATGTGCCGCGAGGTGTGGGGGTTCGAGTCCCTCCGTGGGCACCAAGAATTCCGCAAAAAAGCTCCCCTCGGGGAGCTTTTTTCATTTACGCGCTCAGCGCCGCTTCGACTGCCTGTGACACACTGCGGGTTGGGCGCCCAATCAACTCCTCCAGTGCTTTCCCATCATCGAACAAGGCGCCGCGCGCCGAGCCGGCATCCGAGTCGGCCAGCAATTCAGGCCATGGCGCAGGCACGCCCACTCCAGCCAGTATGTTGGCGAACTCCGACTGCGGCAAGTCACGATATACGGCCGCCTTGCCCGATTGGCGCGCTGCTTCGGCAGTCAACTCCGCCAGCGTGAAGGAATTGCTGCCGGCCAGTTCGTAGACCTGCTGCGGCGCTTCGGCGGTCAGCACGGCCACGGCGGCAGCCGCATAGTCGGCACGAGCGGCGGCAGAAATACGGCCCTCGCCTGCGCTGCCAACCATTTCCCCACGTTGTGCAGCGCCTGCGATTCGGCCATTGAAGTTCTCGAAGTACCAGCCATTGCGCAGGAAGGAGTACCCCAGGCCACTATCGCGAATCGCGGCCTCTGTGGCGACGTGTTCTTCGGCCAGGCGCAGCGGCGAGCTGTCGGCGCGCAGGATGCTGGTATAAGCCAGCAGCTTTACGCCAGCGCGCTTTGCCGCTTCGACCACTGCAAGGTGCTGCGCCGTGCGTTTGCCGACTTCATTGCCCGAGACCAGCAACACGCGGTCTGCGCCAGCGAATGCGGAATCCAGGCTGGCCGAATCCGCATAGTCCGCACGGCGCACCTGTACGCCGCGCGCAGCCAGGTGTGCCACCTTGGCAGGATCACGCACTGCCGCCACGATTTGCGCTGCCGGCACTTTCTCCAGCAAGCCTTCTACCACCAGTTGCCCCAATGCGCCCGAGGCGCCAGTTACGACGATCATGTTTTTCTCCTTGGTTGAAAACAATGTAGGGCTATAATAGGACCAACACTAACTTTTCGTAAGTACGTACTTTTTGGTAAGTATGCAAAAAACTTCAAAATCTTTGCGCGCCGCCCTGGCCCGCCAGTCTGCAAGGCCGGGCAATGTGCTGGCGCCCGACTGTCCGTCGCGGGCTGTATTGAGCCATGTAACCAGCCGCTGGGGCGTCCTGGTGCTGGTGGTGCTCCTCGGCGGCATGCACCGCTTCAGCCAGTTGCGCAAGGAAGTGGGCGGCGTGAGCGAGAAAATGCTGGCGCAAACCCTGGTCGCGCTTGAGGGTGACGGTTTCGTCCTGCGCACTGCCCTGCCCGTGATTCCGCCCCATGTCGAATACAGCCTGACGCCGCTGGGCCGGGAGGTTGCGGAGCGGCTGGAAGTCCTGGTCGACTGGATTGAGGACAACCTGCCACTCATCCTCGCACCCCAGGTCGAAGCTGAGGCCAGCTTGTAATACACTGGCGGCGTGGAAGCGAACAACACCATCCTTGTGGCAACCGGCGCCAGTCTCGATGTGGCTGCGCTGGAATTGGCGCTCGCCCGGCACAACTACCGGGTCGAATCGGTCACCAGCGGCGAACATGCGCTGGAAGTGGCGTCCTCGGGCGGCGTGGTGCTCGTGCTGCTGGATACCGCACTGGCCGGCAGCGCCGCGCTGGAGCTGACCGGCCAGTTGACCCAGGCTGATGCCAACCGCCGGATCCCGGTCCTGCTCATGTCGCACCGACCGTCGAACGACGAAAAGGAGCGCGCCGCCCGCGCTGGCGCCGACGGTTATTTCACCCTGCCCCTGGCAACGACGAGCGTGGTTGACCACGTGCTGTTTGCATTGCAGGGACAGCGCATCGGCGGCTTCGACCTTGAAGTGAACTACCACATGATGGCGGCTGCTTCGCCGGATGCGGTAGTGCTGCTTGACATGGACACCGGCCGCCCCGTCGACCTGAATCACCGCACCGAACAACTGCTTGGACGCAGTGCGCTGGAGTTGCTGACTGCCCCTATTTCCGCTTTCTGCGATCCGCTGGAAATGAACGCCATGGTGCAAAGCGTGCTGGCCGGTGAGCTGCGCGTGCATCGCATCAGCTTCCGCCACAGCAGCGGGCGCATGGTTGAATGCAATGCGCGCGGTGTGCGGATCGCCAAGCCCGGCCGGCGCCTGTTCCATATGCGCCTGGTGGACGTGACCGGCACCCAGCGGGCAGACGACTTGCGCGTAGGCCAGGAGCGCCTGCTGGAAATGATGGCGCGCGGCGTGCCGCTGGAAGACACCCTGCACAAGCTGGTGCAGCTGGTCGAGTCGCAATCGCCGGGCGTCCTGTGCTCCGTCATGCTGCTCGATGAAGACGGTGTGCACATGCGCTGCGCCTGCTGCCCCAGCCTGCCTCCCGCTTACGCCGCCCTGCTCGAGGGGATGGCAATCGGGCCCGGCGTAGGCTCCTGCGGCACCGCCATGTACCGCCGCGAAGCCGTGGTGGTGTCGGACATCGAACATGACCCGCTATGGGCCCCTTACCTCGACCTGATTCGCGACTTCGGCCTGCGCGCCTGCTGGTCGATGCCCATCATGCAGGACGAGAACTCCGTGCTGGGCTCCTTCGCCATGTACTACCGCACCGTGCGCCATCCGGACAGCGAGGAACAGCGCCTGATCGGCGTCGCCAGCCACCTGGCCAGCATCGCCATCGAGCGTGCCCGCCGCGAAGCCGAACTGGCTCGCCACCGCAGCCACCTTGAAGAACTGGTCGAAGCCCGCACCGCGGAACTCACGCGCGCCAAGCAGCACGCGGAGCTGACCAGCGAAGAACTGCAATCGGCCCTGGAAAACCTGAGCATGACGCAGGATGAACTGGTGCGGCGCGACAAACTGGCCGCCCTCGGCTCACTCGTGGCAGGCGTGGCGCATGAACTGAATACGCCAATCGGTAACAGCCTGGTCACCGCGTCCACACTGGCCGACCACACTGCAGCCCTGAGCCGCCAGGTCGATGCCGGCATCCGCCGCTCGGAGCTCGATGCCTACCTGGAGCGCGCACGCGAGGCCGGCGACATCATCCAGCGCAACCTGCAGCGTGCCGCCAACCTGGTGGGCAGTTTCAAGCAGATCGCCGTCGAGACCACCGACACCCAGCGCCGCCACTTTTTCCTCGACCAGCTGCTGCACGAAATGCTGGCGCCCCTGTGGGCCAGCCTGCCGCAGCCGCGGCCCAAACTGGTGCTGGACGTGGTGCCCGGCCTGCAGCTGGACAGCTACCCTATCCCGCTTAGCCAGGCTGTCGGGCACCTTGTCGACAACTGCATCACCCACGCCTTTTCTGCCCCAGGCGATGGCGTGCCGACGGTCACCATCACCGGCAGCGCCGAGGGCAGCGACGTGCTGCTGACGGTGGCCGACAACGGCATCGGCATCCCGCCCGAACACCTGCACCGCGTCTTCGATCCGTTCTACACGACACGGCTCGGCGCGGGCCAGTCGGGCCTGGGCCTGTACATCACCCACAACATCGTGTCCGGCGTGCTGGCCGGCCATATCGACGTGGCCAGCACGCCCGGCCACGGAAGCACCTTCACCCTGCGCCTGCCGGCCACCGCACCGCTATGAAACGAAGCCTGATCCTGCTCCTGCTATTGGCTGCCACCGCCACCGGTATCGCCACTGCCCGCCCGGCCTGGTGGTACCTGTACCAAAGCCGCGTCGACGGCCAGCGCGCCTGCTCGCAAACCCCGCTTGGCGAAGGCTGGGTACAAATGGCTGGCCCGTTCAAAGATGCCCATTGCGAAAAGTTGGTGCGTAATAAATAATGAAGTCAAAGCAAGAAGCAACGCCATCCCACCTCGACAAGGAGACCGTATGTTTCAGAATCCCGAGCAGTTCGCCAACGCCACCAAGACGCTGTTTGAGTTCCAGCTGGAGACCTTCAACACCCTGACCAGCCGCGCCATGCAAGGGGTCGAGCAAGCCGTGGCGCTGAACATCGCGACCGCGAAAAAGGCGCTGGACGACCAGATCGAGGCGGGCCGCAAGGTCAACGCTTCCGCCACGCCGCAGGAAGCACTGGACGTGATCAACGCCCGCCTGCAGCCCGGCATGGCCGCCACCAACGCCTACAACCAGCAGCTGGGCGCCCTGCTGACCGAAATGTCGAACGACTTCCACAAGGCCGCCGACGCCCACCTGGCTGAAGCCAAATCCAACCTGAGCGCCCTGATTTACGACGTGACCAAGAACGTGCGCCCGGGTTCGGACAACGCCGTGGAAATTGTCAAAAACGCCATTGAAAACGCCTTCAAGGGCTATGAACAGGTGACCCAGGCCACCCGCGACGCAGTCAAAGCCTTTGAACAGCAAGTAGAAAAGGCCAACGCCGCCGGCAAGAAGGGCTGACAACGCAGGCTGCGACGCGTTATACTGTATAAAAATACAGTTTTCGCGTCGCCCTCGCCTGCATGAACCAAGTCCTTGAAAATCCGTTCTACTACCTGGAAAACTTCCACCAGGTCCTGCATTGGATTGGCGAGCGCTATAGCGACCTGCTGACCGACGAGGAAGCCGGATTCCTCGCCTGCTTTCCCACCCTGCCCCAGCCATCCCGCGCCCTGTTTGTGCGCATGGTCATGCGCAAGGGGGAATTGTTCCGCGCTTCCAAGCTGAGCTACCCCGAAATCGGCTGCACCATCGCCGCCGCCAGCCCGCTGGTCGAGCAAGGCTGGGTGGTGCAAGACCCCGAGTTGACGCTGGACGAGCTGTTCGACCTGCTGCAAAAGCCCGAGATCACCCGGGTATTCGCCTTGAGCGGTGCAGAACGCAGTGCACGCAAGGCCGACCAGCTGGAGGCTCTGCGCGAGCGCCACGAAGGCAGCCACCGCTTCACGTCGTGGTATGCCGACGCCGGCGACCACGTCTACCATATACTGTCCAAGCCCCTGTGCGACCGCCTGCGCCTGATCTTCTTCGGTAACTTCCACCAGGACTGGTCGGAATTCGTGCTATCCAACCTCGGCATCTACCGCTACGAAAAAGTCGAGTTCTCGCCGGCGGCGCGCGGCTTCCGTTCGCGCCGCGACATCGACGACTACCTGGCCCTGCACGCTTGCCGCGAACGCTTCGCGGAAGGCGAAGACCCGCTGCAACTGGCGCGTGAACTGCCGGCGCTGGGCGGCGACAATGAATGGCTGCTTAGCCGCCGCCAGAAAATGCTGTTCCAGTTCGGCCAGCAACTCGAAAAACTGGGCAACTGGGCCGGCGCCTTCGAACTTTACGAGCAATGCGCCTATCCCGGCGCCCGCGCCCGCGCCATCCGCGTGCTGGAAAAGGACGAGCGGATCGGCCTGGCCTACGAATGGCTGCAACGCGCCCAAGCGGCGCCTGAAAGCGAGGCCGAACGCCAGCAATTGCTGCGCATGGCGCCACGCCTGCGCCGCAAGCTTGGCCATATGCGCGAGCCGGCCCATAAGCCAACGCCGGTCGAACGCATCGACCTGGTGCTGCCGATGCCTGCCGAGGAATGGTGGGTGGAAGGCGTGGTGCGCGACCATTTGTGGCAGGACGAAGCGCCCTGCTTCTACGTGGAGAACGCGCTGGCCAATTCCCTGTTTGGCCTGCTGTTCTGGGATGCCGTCTTCGCCGCCATTCCCGGCGCCTTCTTCCATCCCTTCCACCACGGCCCGGCCGATTTGCACAGTGCGGACTTCCAACGCCGCCGCGCAGCCCTGTTCGAAGCCTGCTTCGCACGGCTGGAAGATGGCAGCTACCGCGACGCGATTTGTGCCAACTTCACCGCGAAAGCTGGCCTGCAATCGCCCTTTGTCTATTGGGACGCGATCGATGAGGAACTGCTCGGCCTCGCCCTGGACTGCATCCCCGCAGCGCATTTGAAGCTGTGGTTTGAACGCATCCTGCTCGACATCAAGGCCAACCGCAGCGGCTTCCCTGACCTGATCCGCTTCTGGCCGGCCGAACAGCGCTACCAGATGGTCGAAGTCAAAGGCCCCGGCGACCGCCTGCAGGACAACCAGCTACGCTGGATCGACTATTGCGCCGAGCATGGTATGCCGGTGTCCGTGTGTTACCTGGCGTGGCAAGAATGACGTACATCATCGCCGTTCGTGCCCTGTGCGAATTCACCGCCAAGCAAGGCGACCTGGATTTGCGCTTCACGCCCACGCCAACAGCACAGGAAGGCATCGAAGGCCATGCCATCGTCACCAGCCGCCGCGCTGAAGACTATGAGCGCGAGGTAAGCCTGTCCGGCGACTTCGGCCCGCTGCACGTGCGTGGCCGGGCCGACGGCTACGACCCGCGCCAGAACCAGCTCGAAGAAATCAAGACCTACCGTGGCGACCTGTCGCGCCAGCCCGCCAACCACCGCATCCTGCACTGGGCCCAGCTCAAGGTGTACGGCCACCTGCTGTGCACCGCACGCGAACTTCCCGCCGTGCGCCTTGCCCTGGTCTACTTCGACATCGGCACACAAAAGGAAACGGTATTGACCGAGGAAGCGAATGCCGCCTCGCTGCGCGCCTTCTTCGAAGAGCAGTGTGGCCGCTTCGTGGCCTGGGCCGAACAGGAGCTGGCGCACCGCACCGCGCGCGACGAACACTTGCGCGCGCTGCGTTTCCCGCATGCGGACTTCCGTCCCGGCCAGCGCCAGCTTGCGGAAGCCATGTACAAAGCCAGCGCGCGCGGCTGCTCGCTGCTGGCGCAGGCTCCAACCGGCATCGGCAAGAGCATCGGCAGCATCTTCCCCATGCTGAAGGCCAGTGCCGAACATGGCCTGGACAAGGTGTTCTTCCTCGCCGCAAAGACCAGCGGCCGCAGCATGGCGCTTGGCGCCGTCGAAACCATCAAGCGCAGCGCGCCCCTGCTGCCGCTGCGTGCACTCGAACTGGCGGCCAAGACCACCGCCTGCGAAAACCCGGACAAGGCCTGCCACGGCGAATCCTGCCCGCTGGCACAAGGCTTCTACGACCGCCTGCCTGGGGCCCGCGCAGCCGCCTTGCAACAGCCGATGCTGGACCGCGCCTCGGTGCGCGAAGTGGCGCTGGCGCACCAGGTCTGCCCCTACTACCTGCAGTCGGAACTGGTGCGCTGGGCCGATGTAGTGGTGGGCGACTACAACTACTACTTCGACATCAGCGCCATGCTGTACAGCCTGACGCAGATGAATGGCTGGAAGGTCGGCGTGCTGGCCGACGAGGCCCACAATATGGTCTCTCGCGCCCGCAAGATGTACTCCGCCGAAATGGACCACGTTCGCCTGCGTGTACTGCGCAAGACGGCGCCGGAAGCGCTGCATAAGGCGCTTGACCGCGTGCATCGCCAATGGAGCGCGCTGGAAAAGGCACAGGAAGCCGAATACGCCAGCCATGCCGAACTGCCCGAAAAGTTCATGGGCGCCTTGCAAACGGCCTGCACGGAAATCGGCGACTACATGGCCGAGCATCCCGCCTGGTTCGACGCCGACGTGCTGGACTTCTACTTCAACGCCCTGCTGTTTGGCCGCCTGGCGGAAAGCTTTGGCGAACATTCCCTGTTCGATATCGAGAAGTCCGACGGCGGCCGAGGCGCCGCTGCGGGCCGCGTGAACTCGGTGCTTTGCATCCGCAACATCTTGCCTGCCCCTTTCCTCAAGCAGCGCTTCGAAGCGGCGCACGCCGTGGCCCTGTTCTCCGCCACGCTCAGTCCCTGGAACTATTACGCCGACACGCTCGGCATGCCGCCCGATACGGCGTGGGTCGACGTCGCCTCGCCCTTCGATGCGCAGCAGCTGCAGGTGCACATCGCCAGCCACATCTCCACCCGCTACCAGCACCGCGAGCGCTCGCTGGCCCCGATCGCAGCGCTGATGGGCGAGCAATACCAGCGCCAGCCAGGCAACTACCTCGCCTTCTTCAGCAGCTTTGATTACATGGAAAAGGTGACCGAGCTGTTTGCCGCGCGCCACCCGGACGTGCCTCTATGGCGCCAGGAACGCCGCATGGACGAAACGGCGCGCGACGCCTTCCTCGCCCGCTTCCGCGAAGGCGGCGAAGGCATAGGCTTTGCAGTGCTTGGCGGCTCTTTTGGCGAAGGCATCGACCTGCCTGGCGACCGCCTGATCGGAGCCTTCATCGCAACGCTTGGACTGCCGCAGATCAATCCTGTCAACGAGCAGATCAAGGCCCGTATGGAAGCTGCATTTGGCGCCGGCTACGACTACACCTATCTCTATCCCGGCTTGCAGAAAGTCGTGCAAGCCGCCGGGCGCGTCATCCGCACCACCAGCGACAAAGGCACCGTGCACCTGATCGACGACCGCTTTGGCCGCCCTGAAGTACAAGCCCTGCTCCCGGCCTGGTGGCAGCTCGGCGTGGCTTAGCGCGTGCGCTGGCCCGAGCCGCACAGCAAAGCGTGATTCTCCTTGCGCTGGCGGACGATGGCCTGGCGCTCTTCTTCACTGACAGCGACCGAGCCGTTTGAATTACCGAATGCCAGCTTGGGAACCTTCTCGGAAAACTCGATCTGCTGCGCATCACGCTTGCAGACTTCGTCATCGCTCATCGGCTTGTTGCTGCGGTGCTGGCTCGGGTTGTAGGGCGCTTTCCCAGCGTTGCGCGCCGCGGTGTCGGCCGCTTCCTGGTTCGCAACTTCGCGTTGCATGCGCCGTTCGCGCGATTCGAGCTCCCTCTGCTGCCAGTTGTCGGCGAGCGCCGCTGCCGGTTTGGCCGCCGCACTTTGTACAGCAATCTCTTTGGACTTGACGCCATCCTGCGGACGGTCCGAATAATGGACCTTGCCGTTGGCGTCGGTCCACTTATAGAGCTGGGCGTGCGCCGGTATGGCGGCCAGGGCGAGGATCAGTGGCAAGAAGATTTTCATATCGCGAAGTATATGAAAAACACATCCTGCCGTGTCTCACACATTGTCACTACCAAGATGCCTTTTCCGCATGC
>JBCNOP010000180.1:0-11034 GCA_039593775.1 Pseudoduganella sp. | reverse complement strand
CCAGCAATCTTGGCCACATCGGCGATGCCAGTGCGCGCATGGGCGCCATCATCAGCCAGTTGAAAGGCTTTGCGCGCAAGGATGAAACGATCGGCCCGGTTGACCTGGGGCGCGCAGTGCGCAGCTCAGCCTTCTTGCTGGAGAGCGAAAGCAAGCGCCGTAACGTGGCGATGGAAATCGATACCGGCACCGAACAGTTTACGGTGGCGGGCGATACGGTGCGCATCGAACAAGTCCTGATTAACCTGCTGCGCAACGCACTGGATGCCGTCGAGGGCAGGCCAGCGCCGCGCGTCTCTGTCGTGTTGTCGCGAGAGGGCGGCGAAGGCGTCGCGCGCATCAGCGACAGCGGCCCCGGCATCCCGCAGGAAGTGGCCGCCCACCTGTTCGAGCCCTTCTTCACCACCAAGCCAGCCGGGAAAGGCCTCGGCCTGGGGCTGGCGATCTCCTCGTCAATCGTGCAAGCCATGAACGGCCGCCTGACGGCGCGCAACCTGGACGGCGGCGGCGCCCAGTTTGAGTTACGCTTACCGCTTATTAAAGAAGGAGCTGCCCGATGAAGGCGCTATTGGTTGAAGACGAGGCCGCGCTGCGGCTGGCCACCTCGCAAACGCTGGAACTGGGCGGTTTTGCAGTACAGGCCTGCTCGAGTGCCGAGGAAGCGCTGCCGTTGTTGCTGGCGAATTTCGCAGGCGTGGTGGTGACCGACGTGCGGCTGCCGGGACTTTCCGGGCTGGACCTGCTGGCGCGCGTGGCCGCGCTGGATGCCGAACTTCCGGTCATCGTCGTTACCGGCCATGGCGACGTCACCATGGCGGTCGAGGCCATGCGCGCCGGAGCATACGACTTCATCGAAAAGCCCTTCTCCTCCGAACGCCTGATGGATGCGGTCAAGCGCGCACAGGAGCGCCGCAACCTGGTGCTGGAGAACCGCCGCTTGCGCAGCGAGCGCGCGCAGCATCCTGACATGCCTGATCTGATCGGGCGCTCCGAAGCCATCGAGCATTTGAAGGTCGTGGTGCGCAATGTGGCGCCAACCGGCGTCGATATCCTGATCAATGGCCAGACCGGCACCGGCAAGGAAGTGATGGCGCGGCTGATTCATGCGGCCAGCGGGCGCAAGGGGAATTTCGTCGCCATCAACTGCGGCGCGTTGCCGGAATCGGTGTTCGAGAGCGAGATCTTTGGTCACGAAGCAGGCGCCTTCACTGGCGCGCAGAAGCGCCGCATCGGGAAGCTGGAATTTGCCAATGGCGGGACGGTGTTCCTCGACGAGATCGAGAGCATGCCGATGGCTTTGCAGGTCAAGCTCCTGCGCGTGCTGCAGGAGCGCCGCCTTGAGCGGCTCGGCGGGAATGAGTCGGTGGCGCTGGATTGCCGGGTTGTTGCGGCCAGCAAGGCCGACTTGCTTGCCCTGTCGGCGCAAGGGCTGTTCCGCGAAGACTTGTATTACCGGATTGGCGTGATCAGCATCGACTTGCCGCGCCTGCGCGACCGGCGCGAGGATATTCCGCTGCTGCTGGCGCACTTCGTCGCCGAGGCGGCCCAGCGCTACCAGCGCCCAATGCCGATGTGGACGCCGGAGCAAATGGCCGCCTGGCAGGCAGCGGATTGGCCGGGCAATGTGCGCGAACTCCGGAATTTCGCTGAACGCCTGACACTTGGGCTGGTGCCTGCAGCGGCCAGCGCACCTTCGCATGGGACTGGCGCCGCGTCCGGCGCCGCTTTTGCGACCGGCGCAGGCATTTCGTCGCCCGCGAGCACCGCCACTGGCGCGGGCATGCAGTGGGCAGCCGGCGCTGGCGCCACGAACAGCGCCGCGATGACCGCTGGCCCCGCATCGGCGGCCGGCGTCGCCATGGCCGCCGGCGTGCCGGCTGCCGGCGCGGCGCAAGCGGAGGCCGAGCAGCCCTCCCTGCCGCAGCAGGTCGACGCCTTCGAGCGCGACCTGATCCTGCGTGCCCTGGCCGCCGCCGACAACAACGTGGCCCTGGCGGCAGACCGCCTGCTGCTGCCCCGCAAAACGCTGTATGACAAGCTGAAAAAGCACCAAATCCAGCGCGACTGAAATGTAGTAAAGCTACACACTTTGCGGTAAGATTTCTGTAGCACCACTACTACGGAGACATAATGAAGCAGCGCACCCTCGTCGCGGCCCTCCCGGCAGTCTTCGCGGCATTTTCCGCCGCCGCAGCGCCAACCACCGCCCTCACCGCATCCCCCACCGCCGCGACTGCGCACTCCCTGGCTTCCTGCGACGGCCCGCACGAAACCGTGCTGGCCCGCACTCAAGGCTTCGACGCCCGCGCACTATGGCTGGACGGCCGCCTGGCAAAATGGATCGGCGCCAGCGCCGAGGGCAGCTTCAAACTTTATTACGCATCGGCCGCAGGCATCAGCGCCCCGCAAGGCGCCACTGTCAGCGGTGCCGAGGGCGCTTTGCCGCTGACGGCAACGGCCGAATCGCTCCCCGCCCCGCTGGCGCAACGCTTCAAATACACCGGAGACGGCGTGCTGCTCGCCCTCTCCGCCACCGACCGCGCCCGGCTTCCTGCGCTGCTGGCGAAACAGCTGGTACTGGTTCAGGAAAACGCCGACGGTACCGTACGCGATGCCACTGCACTGCAGGTGCCCGGCGCCCTGGACGACATCTACGCCGCCGCCGAGCAGGCGGCCGATCTTGGCGCCACCATCGGCAAAGGCGGCACCACATTCAAACTGTGGGCGCCGACCGCGCAACGCGTATCCGTCTGCGTATTCGAAACCGGCAGCAGCAAGCCAAAATCCATCACCACCATGCAGGCCGATGCCAAAACCGGCATCTGGTCCGCCAGTGCTCGCGGCAACCTGTCCGGCAGCTACTACAAATATGTGGTGGACGTGGTAGCGCCAAAGACTGGCCTGGTGCGCAATGTCGTCACCGACCCGTACTCTGTCAGCCTGACCACCGATTCCGCCCGCAGCTATATCGCCGACCTGGCCGACCCGCGCCTGGCTCCCGCCGGCTGGGAAAAGGACCAGCCGCCGGCCAAAGTCAAAGCGCAGCCAGACATGTCGATTTACGAGTTGCACGTGCGCGACTTCTCGATCAACGACCTGTCGGTCAGCACCGCGAACCGTGGCAAATACACGGCCTTCCGGGAGGCTGGCTCAAACGGCATGAAGCACCTCGCCATGCTAGCCAAGGCAGGCCTGACCGATGTGCACCTGCTGCCGGTATATGACCTGGGCAGCGTGCCCGAAAAAGGCTGCGTCTCCCCCGTCGTGCATGGCGCGCCAGACAGCGACCAACAGCAGAAAATCGTCAGCGACAACGCGCTGAAAGACTGCTACAACTGGGGTTACGACCCGTGGCATTACAACGCACCGGAAGGCAGCTACAGCACCGACGCTTCCGACGGCGCCCGCCGCATCATCGAATTGCGCGAAATGGTGATGTCGCTGCATAAGACCGGCCTGCGCGTGGGAACCGACGTGGTCTACAACCACACATACCGCGGCGGCCAGCACGAGCGCTCGGTGCTGGACCGCATCGTGCCCGGCTACTACCAGCGCCTGAACCTCAAGGGAGAGATCGAAAGTTCCACCTGCTGCTTCAACACTGCCACCGAAAACCGCATGATGGCCAAGCTGATGATCGACTCGGCCGAGCTGTGGACGAAGCACTACCACATCGATTCCTTCCGCTTTGACCTGATGGGCCACCAGCCGCGCGCTGCAATGGAAGCTCTGCAAGCGCGCGTCAACAAAGCCGCTGGCCGTCACGTCAACCTGATCGGAGAAGGCTGGAACTTTGGCGAAGTGGCGGACGGCGCACGCTTCGTCCAGGCTTCGCAACTTTCGCTGAATGGCAGCGGCATTGGCACCTTCAGCGACCGCGCGCGTGATGCCGTGCGTGGCGGCGGTGCCGGCGACTCAGGGCCGCAAATGGCCGGACAGCAAGGCTATATCAATGGCTTGGTGTACGACCCCAATGCCAGTGCAGGCTTGCGGCCAGTAACAGACTTGATGAAGGCTGCCGACCTGGTGAAGGTTGGCCTGGCCGGGTCGATCCGCAGCTATCGCATGCAGACTTTCAGTGGTGAAACCAAAGAACTGCAGGCCATCATTTATGGCGGCAACCAGCCAGCCGGCTATGTGAGCCAGCCGGGCGAAGTGGTCAACTACGTGGAGAACCACGATAACCAGACCCTGTACGATATCAACGCCCTCAAGCTCCCGCTTTCCGCTACCAGCGCTGACCGTGCGCGCGTGCAGATGCTGGCGGCAGCGATCAATGCCTTTTCGCAGGGCGTGGCCTACTACCACGCAGGGTTCGAAATCCTGCGCTCAAAGTCGATGGACCGCAACAGCTTTGAATCCGGCGACTGGTTCAACCGCCTGGACTGGACTTACCAGACGAACTACTTCGGCTCCGGCTTGCCGCCTGCTGCCGACAACGGCAAGGATTACGCCCTGCTCCAGCCCTTGCTGGCTAACCGTGCGTTGCAGCCAACGCCTGCAGATATTGCCTTCGCGCGCGACACCTTCCGCGACTTGCTGCGCATTCGTGCCAGCAGCACGCTATTCCGGATGCGTACAGCCGACGATATCAAGAAGCGCCTGCATTTCCTGAACACTGGCCCCGACCAGGTAGCCACCGTCGTTGCTGCGCGCCTCGATGGAGCCGGCTACGAAGGCGCAGGCTTCAAGACGGTGGCCTACTTCATCAACGTGGACAAGGTCGAACAGACCATCGTCGCCGCGGGCGAAGCCGGCAAAGCTTATCGCCTGCATCCGGTACAGGCTGGGGCGGCCGCTCGCTACGATGCGGCGACAGGCACCTTCACCATTCCAGCGCGGACGGCTATAGTATTCGTTGAATAAACTTTAAGGCCGGTGGCCGCACAGCCATGTCAACCCTACTTCGCGCGCTTCAAGGCGATATCACCAAACTTTCGGTGGACGCCATCGTCAATGCAGCCAACTCCTCGCTCTTGGGCGGTGGCGGCGTTGACGGCGCAATTCATCGCGCCGCCGGGCCGGAACTGGTCCACGAATGCCGCCTCCTTGGCGGCTGCAAGACAGGCCAGGCGAAACTCACGAAGGCATATCGGCTGCCGGCCAGGTACATCATCCATACCGTAGGACCGGTCTGGCGCGGCGGCACAAGCGGCGAGCCGGAGCTTCTGGCCGGCTGTTATCGCGCCAGCATAGAGCTCGCAGTCAGGAATGGTGCCTGCACGCTGGCATTTCCCAGCATTAGTACCGGCATCTTCGGCTATCCGATCGAGTTGGCCGCGGCGCTTGCCGTGGCGACAGTTCGCGAGGCGGCCGAGCAATTTCCTGGAATTCAAGAAGTAATCTTCTGCTGCTTTTCTCAAGCCGACCTTGCGGTCTACGAAAGAATACTCGTTCATGCAAGAACCTGAGTGAAGTCACCGCCAAAGCTGAGCATGAATCAGGAACTCGTCTGCACGATCGAGCCTTTCGGAGATTAAACAGGGACTGCCTAGCAATGACGGTACGCGAATTCAAAGTCACAGACTTCCCAGCGGTCTGCCGCATCTACCTTGAAGCCAAGCGGGAAGAACTCAAGTTCGAGCACCGCCCTTTTGAGATTACGCCGCTTGACCAGGACGAAGGCATACTGGCGGCCTTTAACGAATCCGATGTGACCGTGTTCGACGACGGAGAAGTGCGCGGCTTCGCGGCGACTTTTGCCGGCCAATTGAGGGCGCTGTTCGTGGACGGAGAGGTGCGAGGCAAAGGTATCGGGCAGGCGCTCCTGGATACCGTGGTGGTGGCGAGGGGATCCGAAGGCATTTCTCTGAACGTGGCAAAGTCCAATGTAGATGCCCTGCGGTTTTACGCGAGAAACGGCTTTTCAATTGCAGGAGAAACAGTAAGGCAATACTCCGGGTTGGAAATCATCTACGTCAAAATGCAACTTTCGAAAGCCCCGGGCAAATTGATGCTGCCGCGCCACCCATTTCACGGGTAACGCGGAACAGTGATATGGCTAACGCCAGATAGCGCTAGACACTTGGGAACGCGGTCTGGATATGCAACGGCGCCCATGCCGGAGCTGGCAGTACCTTGTCGATCAATACAAAGACAGAGGTCACGTCCACTTTCTCCAGAAATTGCTGCGGGCCTTGCGCTATCACATTGTTACGTCCGACCCTCACTACAGGGCTCCGTACGACATTGGCCTTGATTTTTCCCAGCTGGGCGGTCAGTTGGACGGTGATTCTGCAACTATCCACGCCGTGATTATTCAACCTGGCCAATTCAGCTTGGCCGGCAGGATCGTGCAACGCCTCCTGGATGGCCAGGATCTGGTCTTTGCGGCAGGCGAAGGTGGAGTCCTGCTTGATGTTGCGACGATCGAATGGATCGTCGCGTTGTTCGGTATGCCGGCTGATTGCATGTCCATGGTGAACGCCGCCAGGTCGCTGGCGGCGTTCACTCAGGCACAGGATCTGGTGGATTTCTTCTCGCGTGTAATTCCGGTCGTAGCCCATCGATCAATCTCCATGCGGTGTGTGAAGTGGGTAATCGTGTAAAAGCTGATGACGGCGTGATGCGTTTCACATACTACGCTTTGAAGGAATCGGAGGCGCCATTTTTTTGTATCGGAAATGGTATCGCCCCCGTATGTTGTTGCCCCGGCCAGCCTTATTGCGCGAGCAGGATGGTCGAGTTCTTGCCGTTGGTGTGAACGACGCCATCTTTCACGGTGTAGGTAGCACCGGAATAGGCGTCCTTCAGTTTCACGCCGTCCGCAAATACGCCGCCTACCGTGATGTCGACCGGTTGGCCGGTCTTTACGTCCAGCGCCACGACAACCTTGTCGTCCCCACGCACGCGGCTGAAGGTGTACGGCGCGTCCGCCAGCTTCTTGTGTTCGCCCGCGCCAATCGATGTATGCGCCTGGCGGAATTTGCCCAGCTTTGCCCAGTGCATCCGCACCTTGGCGTTCGCCTTCAGGTCGCTCCAGTTCATGAAGGAACGCAGCTTCGCATCGCCCTTCGCTTCGGCCACGTCGAGGCGGCGCGAGGTCTCGTCGCCGTAGTAGATCTGCGCGGCGCCAGGAGCGAGCAGCAGCTTGTTGGCGGTCTCGAACGGCTTCTGGCGCGCAGGGTCGAAGGGGTTGCCGTCATCGTGCGAGTCCATATAGTTCATGACCGTGTGCCCTTTCAGCGGACCCGCGAGCTGGGTCGCGTACTTGCCGAATAAGGACTCATAGTCGCCCTTCGCATCGTGCACCATGCCGAAGTTGATCAGGCCATCAAAGCCATTGGCGAAGTAATTTGCCTTCTCGCCTCCTCCCATATCGAAATCCTGGCCGTGCGCGATGTTGTAGTTGTACACCTCGGCCAGCATGAAGAAGCGGCCATCGCCCAGCACCTTCTTGGGATTCAGGCTTTTCCATTCATCGTGCGCCGCCAGCGCGACCTTGCGCAGTTCCGCCCACACCGCAGGTTCGACGTGCTTGGCTGTGTCGGCGCGGAAGCCATCAACGCCGTACTTGCGCACCCAGTCCGCATGCCACTTCATCAGGTAGTAACGCGGTGCGCGCGGATACCCGGTGTGTGCGAAGAAGTCATCCAGCTCCTTCACTTCGCGTTCGTAGCGGCCCTCGGCTTTCCACTTTGCCGCCAGCGCCGGTGGCAACTCCACTGGTGCATCGCTCTCGGTGCGGAAGTCAGGCAGGTTCTTCACCAGTGTGCAGCTCACGGTGGACGGTACATCTTTGTACTGGCATTGCGGCTCGGTGCGCACCCAGCCTTCCGGCCAGACCGGATCGGCCTCGGTTACCGGGCCCGTATGGTTCATCACGACGTCCAGCAGCACGCGGATGCCCCGCGCGTGCGCAGCTTCGACGAAATCGCGAAAGTCTTTTTCCGTGCCAAGGTTGGCGTCCATCGCCGTGAAGTCGCGCGCCCAATAGCCGTGGAAGCCGTAGGATTTGCCAGTACCCTCATCCGTGCCGGCATGGATTTGCTCCACTGGCGGCGTGGTCCAGATCACATCCACGCCCAGGTCGTCGAAATATCCGGACTTGATCTTTGCCGTCAGTCCTTTGAAGTCCCCTCCCATGAAACCACGCAGCGGCGCAGCGTCGGCCTTGCGGCCGTAGGCCAGGTCGTTGCTCTTTTCGCCGTTCGCGAAGCGGTCTGTGACCAGGAAGTAGACGGTCGCATTCTCCCAAAGGAAAGGCTTGGGCGGCGTCGCGAGTGCGCTGTTGGCGCCGGTGGCGAGCAATAGGGACAATGCGATGGACGAAAGTTTCATTCGGCTTTTCCTATGTAATGACAGTTGGATTGGTGCGGCCCGTGTGCATGACGATGCTCGCCACGCTGTCTGCAATGGCAATCAGCCCTGCCAGGGCTTGCTGCGTTGGGATATGGTGCTGCTCCGGGTCCGCCTCGTAGCGTTCGAGGTAGACACGCAAGGTAGCGCCTTCAGTACCGGTGCCGGAAAGGCGGTACACAATGCGCGAGCCATCCGTCATCATGATGCGGACGCCTTGCTGGCTGGCGTGCGAGCCATCTACCGGGTCGGTGTATTCGAAATCATCGGCAGCCTGCACTTCGTAGTGGTTCAGCTTCTGCCCCGGAAGGTTGCGCAACTTGATGCGCAAGTCCTGCATCAGGAGTTGCGCTGCATCGGTCGCGATGGCTTCGTAATCGTGGCGCGAATAGTAATGGCGGCCGAAGCGCTGCCAATGCGCGGTGACGATGTCCTGCACCGAACCGCCGCGCACGGCCAGCAGGTTCAGCCAGAACAGCACGGCCCACAGGCCATCCTTCTCACGAATGTGGCGCGAACCGGTGCCGTAGCTTTCTTCACCGCACAGGGTGGCTTTGCCAGCGTCCAGCAAGGTGCCGAAATACTTCCAGCCAGTCGGCGTTTCGTAGCATGGCACGCCGAGAGCCGCTGCAACCTTGTCGGCGGCGCGGGACGTGGGCATGGAGCGGGCGATGCCGGCAATGCCATCGGCATAACCTGGGGCCACAGTCGCATTGGCGGCCAGCACGGCCAGGCTGTCGGATGGCGTGACGACGAAGTCGCGCCCGACGATCATATTGCGGTCGGCATCGCCGTCGGATGCAGCGCCGAAATCTGGCGCAGCGTTGGCGCTCATGATGTCGATCAATTCTTCGGCGTTGACCGGATTGGGATCGGGATGCAAGCCGCCGAAATCTTCCAGCGGTATGCCATTAATTACGGTGCCTTCCGGAGCGCCCAGCATTCCCTCCAGGATGGCGTGGGCATACGGGCCCGACACGGCATTCATGGCGTCGAAACGCATGGTGAAGCCGCCGGCAAACAAGCGGCGGATGGCATCGAAGTCGAACAAGCTCGCCATCAGCTCTGCATAGTCGGCAACAGGGTCTATCACTTCTACCGCCATGCCTTCGATGTTTGCGTGCGTGCCAAGGGTGTCGATGCCAATATCAGGGGCATCGCTGATGCGGTAATGCGCCAGCGCCAGCGTGCGTTCGTAAATTGCTTCGGTCAACGCCTCCGGCGCAGGACCGCCGTTGGAGGCGTTGTACTTGATGCCGAAATCGCCATCCACGCCGCCGGGATTATGGCTGGCCGAGAGGATGATTCCGCCCAGCGCGCCATGCTTGCGGATCACGCAACTCGCGGCGGGTGTCGACAGGATTCCGCCCTGCCCCAGCAGCACGCGTGCAAAACCGTGCGCAGCGGCCATCTTGAGGATTACCTGGATTGCTTCCCGGTTGTGGAATCGGCCATCGCCACCAAGCACCAGCGTCTTGCCGGCAACGGCGCCGAGCGTGTCAAACACGCCCTGCACGAAATTTTCGAGATAGTGAGGCTGCTGGAAAACTGCGACTTTCTTGCGCAGTCCCGAAGTCCCCGGACGCTGCCCGGGGATGGGTGAAGTTGCTACCGTTTGAATTGCCATATTCGCTCCTCCCGAAAATAAATGGGGACGTACCCCATTTATTTCGAAAATGGGGTACGTCCCCATTTATTTTCCTGCGAATGGCGCGACCGGTGCGCGCCGCTGGATGGCTTAGGCTTCTTTCTTGGCCGAGTCGCTGACGATGAGGGTAACGATGCCGCCGATCGCCATCGACACGCCGCCCAGCACCAGCACGTTGACCGAGTGGCCGTTGAACAGGTGCTTGATGACCGGGCCGAGCACCAGGTTGGCAACGATCTGCGGCAAGACCACGAAGTAGTTGAACACGCCCATGAAGTAACCCATGCGCTTGGCCGGCAGCGCGCCTGCCAGGATCGCGTATGGCATGGTCAGGATGCTTGCCCACGCAATACCGACGCCGATCATCGGCAGCATCAGCATGTTCTTGTCGTGGATGAAGGCGATGCTGATCAGGCTCAGGCCACCAATCACCAGGCAAAGCATGTGCACCATCTTACGGCTGGTAACGTGCGCCAACTTCGGCAGCACGAAAGCAACCAGCGCAGAGACACCGCCGTAGATGGCGAACAGGTTGCCGACCCAATTGCCTGCTTCCTGGAAGATGGCCGATTTGCCGTCGGTGGTGCCGAACACATTTTCTGCCACTGCCGGCGTGGTGAACACCCACATGCCCATCAGCGCGAACCAGGTAAAGAACTGCACCAGGGCCAGTTGCACCATGGTTTTCGGCATGTGCACGAAGCCGCCAAACACTTCCTTCAGGGAGAAGAGAAGGCCGCGGCGCTGTGCTTTCTCCATGCGGAATTTTTCGACGTCTTCCGGTGGCAATTCATCGGCGGTCAGCACAGTCCACAGCACGGACAGGAAGTAGGCGGTGCCGCCGGCATAGAAGGAGTAGCGCACGGAATCGGGGATCGCGCCGTTGACCACTTCATTGCTGACGTGAAGGAAATTGGTGAAGATCATCGGCAGCAGCGAGGCAATCACGCCGCCCAGGCCGATGAAGAAGGTCTGCATCGCGAAGCCGGCAGTCTGCTGCGATTCATCGAGCTTGTCGCCGACGAAGGCCCGGAACGGTTCCATCGAAATATTGATCGATGCATCCATCAGCCACAGCACGAGGATAG
>JBCNOP010000018.1:0-46748 GCA_039593775.1 Pseudoduganella sp. | reverse complement strand
CTTGGCTTCATCTTTGGCCACAACAAGCCTTCGCTGGCATTGTTCGAAAAGTTTGGCTTCGAAACCTGGGCCAACTTGCCGCGCGTCGCCAATCTCGACGGCATCGAGCGCGACCTGGTCATCCTCGGCAAGCGCGTGGCATGAACATGCTGCGCAAGGCAGTTGCAGGGCTTTTGCTGGCTGCCACGCTGCCAGCCTGGGCAGCCGTCAACGGCAACGAGAAATCGCAGCGCCTGGTCTCCGAAGGCAATGCCCTGGCCTTGCAGCGGCAATTCTCCGCCGCTGCGGAAAAGTACGAAGCAGCGCGCAAAGAATCGCCGGATGCCTCGGGGCCGCTCTCCTCATTTGCCTATATGCTCTACATGCTTGCCGCCGGGGACCCATCGCCGAAGGCAAAGGCGCAACTGGAACGCGCCCGCGAATGGGCTGGAAAGGCGCTTGCTTTGGCGCCCGAAGATCCATTGGCAAACGAAGTTATGCGCGGTCTCGAGGATGACACGCTCCCGGCGGCATACGTGCCAACGAAAGAAGCAAGCCAAGCCTTTGACGAAGGGGAAGTGCTGTTCCATAACGGCCAGTACGATGCGGCCCGTGCGAAGTATCGTGCGGCCTACAAGGCGGATCCGAAGTTCGCCAAAGCGTTGGTTATGGAAGGCGATGCCTACTTCGCGGAAAAGAACTGGGCTGGCGCCGAGTTGCTGTTTGCGATGGCGGCCGACGCCGACCCCCTCGATGCGCAGGCCTGGCGCTTCCTCGCCGATGCCCGTGCGCGGCAGGGCAATTCCGAAGGGGCGCTTGGAGCGACCTTGCATGCCATCGCCGCCATGCCGAGCCAGGCTGGCAATTGGGAGCGCCTCAAGGCTGCTGTTGCGGGTTCGGATAAGCCCATGACCCGGCTGGCGCTTGAACGCAAGGCATGGGTGCAGCGTGATCCCTCCAGTGGCAAGACCACGGTTAACTTGTCGCCGGATACGAAGGGCGCCGCCGACAGCGGTGACCAGGCGGCCTGGCTGGCTTATGCGCTGGCATATTCCGCAGGGTCAAAAGACGACAAGCCTGAGTCGCCATTCCGGAAAGAGCTGCGCGCATGGGATAGCGCACTGGCCATCGCGGCCGAGATGGAAGCCGGCGGCAAGCCGGGCTTGCAGGCTACAGGCCTGCGTACTTTGCAGAAGCTGCGCGCCGCCGGGCAGCTTGAGGCGGCGATCCTGCTGTTGATGTATAAGGAAAGCTATCGCCCGGATTTTGAAGCCTGGAAGAAGGCACACCCGGGGGCAGTTGCCGAATTCGCCGATACCTGGCGCCTGATGCCCTGAGCCGGGCGGCGCACAGCCGGCCACCTTAAAATGCTCCTGCCAGACGGGCGATGATGCCGAGCACCAGCGCCAGGATCGACAGCAATGCGCTGAAAATCCAGCGGAACCCACGCTGCATTTCCTGTCGTAGTTCCTTGATCGATTCCGCCCGCGAAGCCCGCTCTTCGCTGGTACTGCGTTCGAGTGCGGCGCGCTGCTCTGCGAAGCCAGCCTCCATCGCTCTGCGCTGTTCTGCAAAGCCAGCGTCCATATTGCTTCGCAACTCTGCCGTTGCTGTTCGCTGCTCAATGAACCCGCGTTCCATTGTCGTCCGTAACTCCGCTTGTCCCTGGAGTAGTGACTTCTGGCATTCTTTCAATGCCGCAATTTCGGCTTCTGCTTTTGACATACGTTCCTCGATGTCCATGGTGCCTCCACTGAGCTGTTTGGGCTACTTTGGCGCGGCTGATTTCATTTGGTGTTGATATTGGACAGCCGGCTTCAGGATAAGTTCCCTAATTTTCGATAAAATGCCGGGATGTTTATCGATTCCCACTGCCATATCGACTTCCCGGAGCTGGCCGCCCGGATGCCTGAAATCCTCGCCAAAATGGCGGAAAACAAAGTCAGCCACGCGCTCTGCGTGTCGGTCGACTTGCCTGACTTCCCGCGCGTGCTGGCCCTGGCCGAGCAGTACCCGCACATTTATGCCTCGGTCGGCGTGCATCCTGACTATGAGGACACGCCTGAGCCAAGCGTCGAACAGCTGGTCGAACTGGCGAAGCACCCGAAAATCGTCGCCATCGGCGAAACCGGGCTCGATTACTACCGCCTGGAAGGCGACCTCGAGTGGCAGCGCGAGCGCTTCCGCACCCATATCCGCGCCTCGCGCGAATCGCGCAAGCCCCTGATCATCCACACCCGCTCCGCTTCGGAAGACACCATCCGCATCATGCGCGAGGAGGGCGCCGGCACTGACAAAGGCGGCGTAGCAGGCGTCATGCACTGCTTTACCGAATCGCTGGAAGTAGCGCGTGCCTCGATGGAACAGGGTTTTTACATCTCCTTCTCCGGCATCGTTACCTTCAAGAGCGCAAAAGAACTGCAAGCCGTGGCGCTGGAAGTGCCGCTTGAGCGCATGCTGATCGAGACCGATTCGCCGTACCTGGCGCCTGTACCGTATCGCGGTAAGATGAACGAACCGGGCTACGTGGCCCACGTTGCGGAATTCATCGCCAAGCTGAAAGGCGTGCCAGTGGAAAAAGTGGCCGAACAGACGTCGGCCAACTTCTTCGAACTATTCAAGGCAGCCGCCTGATGACAACACGTCGCGCGGCAATTTCCTGTCTGGCCTGCGCCGCGCTGGCGATGTTCGCCATGCCGGCATTCGCCACAGCCGCCGCCGACGAAGCCGACCTGGAGGCCGACAAAGTCTCCTTCTTCCGCGCCGTCCAGATCGACGACGACCGCACGGTGAAGACCGTGCTGGCCCGCGGCCTGGACCCCAACCTGCACGACCCGGAGCGCGGGGAAACCGGCCTCATCCTTGCCATGCGTTACGGCGCGATGAAGGTGGCCAGGGTCTTGCTTGCTCATTCCGGCCTGAAAGTCGACGAACAAGCGTCCAACGGCAACACCGCCCTGATGATGGCGGCTTTTCAAAAAAACAAGTCCGCCGTGCTGGCCTTGCTGGAAAAGGGCGCCCAAATCAACCGTCCCGGCTGGACTGCCCTCCATTACGCCGCCGCTGCCGGTGACCTCGACATCATGAAACTGCTGCTCGAACGGCACGCCTACATCGACGCCGCGTCGCCGACCGGAACCACGCCCCTGATGCTGGCCGCCCGTGAAGGCCAGGAAGAGGCCGTTTCGTTGCTGTTGGAAGAGGGCGCCGACGCGACCCTGAAAGACCGCGCCTGGCACGAAAACGCTGCCGAATTCGCGATCCGCGCGCAAAAACCCTGGATTGCCGAGCAAATCCGCAAGCACCTCAGCCGCAAATAGGCGGGTATTTCCCTTTCATATCGTGCAAATGGCCAGGCGTGCTTGGGGCGACAATCCTCTTGTCGAAAACCCACCGCGCACCCGCGCCACCGCCATGCTGAACGAACGCGAAATCGAAAGCTGCTACCTCGGCCAGTTCATCCCTGTGCACTACCACCACAATATGCTGATGGATGCCAACCGCATGCACAACTTCAAGGCTGCGATCGATTACGTGGTCAAGCCTGGCATGAAAGTGCTGGAGCTGGGTGGCGGCACTGGCGTGCTGTCCTTCTTCGCCGCCCAGAAAGCCGACAAGGTGTATTGCGTCGAATTCAACCCGGATATGGTGCAGGAAGCACGCAAATTCCTGGCGATGAACAAGAACGGCGAACGGGTGGAAGTCGTGCACGCCGACGCGTTCGAATACCTGCCACCGGAACCGGTCGATGTGGTGATCTGCGAAATGATCCACGTCGCCATGCTGCGCGAGAAGCAGGTCGAGGTGATCGAGCACTTCAAGCAGCGCTACCTGGAACGTTTTGGCGGCCCGCTGCCTGTTTTCATGCCGGAAGCGGTCTTGATGGCCGTGCAGCCTGTACAGCAGGACTACGATTTCGACGGCTTCGTCGCCCCCATCGTGCAGTTCCAGCAACCTGGGCAGATCCAAAACGGTACGCTCGAACTGGCCCAGCCCCAGGTCTATACCCTGATCGATTTCACCCAGCCCAACGAGATGCTTTACCGTTGGGAAGGCCAATTCATCGCCGAGCGCGACGGTCAACTGAACGCCCTGCGCTTCATCACCAAGAACATTCTCGCCGTGGTCCCTGAGCGCAACAGCACAATCGACTGGCTGAACCACTATATGACATTGCCACTCGCCGAACCGATCCAGGTGCGTGCCGGTGAGGCGATGCACGTGAGCTTCGCTTACCGTGCCGGCGGCCAGATCCAGTCGCTGCAAGCCAATATGCAAGCGCGCCTGCTAGTGCCCGACACTACGCTCGTGCTTACCGGAACTTGACGCCTGTCACCTTGAACTGCGATAGGTAACCGTCTTCGTCACGGACGTCCTTAGTAATGTAGTGCGCGTAGTCTTCGAAATACCAATGCTGGCTCACGACGTCCATCGCCCCACTGCAGGTAAAGACAGTCGCCGTCCCGGTCAGTGCCGGGTGCACCTGGCTTGCTGGGATACGCTCGGCAACTGTGCACTCGGTTGTGTCGGTGTCGCCTTCGGGGAATGTAACTTGAAGCGTAAATGGATCCGTCCCGAACAGGCGTCCCTTAGTGACGGCCACGGCCGCCGGCGCCACTGCGATAATGCCCTGATCGTATGGAATGCGGCTGTTCCAATACATGACGATACCCATACCATAGACATCGATGCCGGACTCGTACAGCGGCGGTACGCTCGTAAGAGTTGACGGCACCGCATGCTGGAAATACAGTAGGCCTCCCGGCAATTTGGTAAAGCGCGAGGTGGAGGGTTCCTTGAAGGGACTGTTGCGCGACGTCGATTCCAGCTCCAGCTCTGCAATCTCCCTCTGCACAGCAGGGCGCTGGGCCGCAAGCACTGTGGCCGACTTGAACAGTTCCGGCTCGCTGGTGACCAGCAGCGCGGCATCGGCGGGACCAAGCGAAGTCACCGGCGCTTTGAATTGTTGCGCCGAGGCGCCGCTGGCAGCAAGTACAGCTGCGATGAGTAAAGCGAGTTTCATCCGTTCTTTCCTAAATTCAGAGCGGCGCAAGGATAGCATACTTACAACATTGCAATCGGCCGCCGTTTGCAGCTCGCCCCCAATTTTTTGCAGCTCGTCGCGTTCCAGTGCAACTGGTCGCATGTCCGTTGTCCGCGCCGGACGTCCGCTATAAAGTTGCCCCAACTTCAAGCGGAGGTACTGGGATGTTCGGCTTCATCTTATGGCTCTTGTTATTGTTCCTGTGCTGGCCATTGGCCTTGCTGGCCCTGGTCCTGTATCCCATTGTGTGGCTGGTGCTGCTGCCATTTCGCTTGCTCGGCATCGGCGTCGAAGCTGTGTTCGAACTGCTGCGCGCGATTGTGATGCTGCCTGCGCGTGTATTGGGCGGTTCGCGTCGATAGAGATGGGCAATGTTTTAGCGCCACCCGGCCGCGGCAGCTAACCAGCTGGCGCGGCATTTTGCATACTGCCAGTATCTAAAGGCGTTCTTGCCCGCCCTCAAAAATTTTCCAGCCCGTATCGTAAGCGCGCTGTCGCAAGTGCGCTGCTACGATGGCCCATCGAATAACGACAACGGGCGGGGCAGACGATGGGGCAATTCGAATATCCGCGGCCGCAACTGGTACGCGAACAGTGGCAGTCGCTGAACGGCGAATGGGAGTTCGAGTTTGATGACACGCACAAATACTGCCTGCCGTCGGACGACATTCCATGGTCGCGCCGTATCAATGTGCCATTCGCGCCGGAGTCGGAATTAAGCGGCATTGGCGACACCGGTTTCCATAACGCTTGCTGGTACCGCTGCCGTTTCCACGTAGAGCAGCGCGGCACGCGAACGCTGCTTCACTTCGGCGCTGTGGACTACCAGGCTCGGGTATGGATCAACAACCACATGGTTGCTGAGCACGAAGGTGGTCACACATCCTTCACCGCCGACATCACCGACGAACTGGTCGACGGCGAACAGACCCTGGTGGTGTTCGTGGAAGACGATCCCGCCGACCTCAACAAACCGCGCGGCAAGCAGGACTGGCAGCTCGAACCGCATTCGATCTGGTACCCGCGCACCACAGGAATCTGGCAAACCGTGTGGCTTGAGAACGTGGGCGCCACCTATATCCGCAGGCTGCGCTGGACGCCGATCTTCGATGGCTATGAACTGGGCTGCGAGGTGCTGGCAGGCGGCGATGCGACACCCGGCCTGGCCGTTGAGGTCAAGGTCTGGCACGGCGAGAGGCTGCTGGCCGCCGACAGCTACCTGATGGTGGGCCAGGAAGCCAACCGCAAGATCGCACTGTCCGACCCCGGCATCGACGACTCACGCAACGAGCTCCTGTGGAGCCCCGAGCGGCCCACCTTGCTCGATGCCGAACTGATCCTGCATCGTGACGGCCAGGTCCTGGACCGTGTGCGCTCCTACACCGCCATGCGTTCGGTCTCGATCAACCGCGACCGCTTCATGTTGAACGGCCGGCCCTACCACCTGCGCCTGGTGCTGGATCAGGGCTATTGGCTGCAAAGCCTGATGACCGCGCCGTCCGACGATGATTTGCGGCGCGACGTCGAGCTGGCGAAAGCAATGGGCTTCAACGGTGTGCGCAAGCACCAGAAGATCGAAGACCCGCGCTACCTGTACTGGGCCGACCGCCTCGGCTTGCTGGTCTGGGAAGAAATGCCGTCCGCCTACGCTTTCTCGGCGCGCGCCATGACGCGCCTGCTGCATGAATGGAGCGAGGCGATCGAACGCGATTACAGCCATCCCAGCCTGATCGTCTGGGTGCCGTTCAACGAATCGTGGGGCGTGCCGAACCTGACCGCCGTGCAATCGCATCGCAATGCGGTGGAAGCGCTGTACCACCTGACGCGCATGCTCGACCAGACGCGGCCGGTGATCGGCAACGATGGCTGGGAAGCTTCGGCCACCGACATCCTCGGCATCCACGACTACGATCCCGATCCGGAACGGGTGCGCCAGCGCTATGAGGTCACCGATCCCGTGCGCACCCTGTTCGACCAGCGCCGGCCGGGCGGCCGCATCCTCACGCTGGACGGCTTCCCGCACCGCGGGCAGCCTATCGTGCTGACCGAGTTCGGCGGCATTGCCTTCGATCCCAACGCGCCGGCCCATCATACCTGGGGCTATTCGCGCCAGAACACACCGGAAGCCTTCCTCGAGCACTACCGGTCGCTACTCAAGGTGGTCAATGAAACGGCAATGTTCAGCGGCTTCTGCTACACGCAGTTTGCCGATACATTCCAGGAAACGAATGGCTTGCTGAACGCCGACCGCACGCCGAAGATTCCGCTCGCCCAGATCAGCGCCGCGACGCGCAACGTGCAGTAGGTGCGCCGTGACGACCCGCGCCTGCCAACCCTTCGCCACCTTCTGGCAGGCCGGCTATGAGGGCGCCGACCATGTCAACCATGCCGGCCAGCCGCAGGACATGAACCTGGTCACCGGCCATTTGCAGCGCGCCCGCGCCGACTACGAGCTGCTGGCGCAATTCGGCATCCGCACGGTGCGCGAATCGATCGGCTGGCGCCTGGTCGAGCGCGACGGCCAGTTCGACTTTTCGCCCTTGCTGTCGCGGCTCGAGGCCGCACGCGACCTGGGCTTGCAAAGCTGCTGGACCTTCTGCCACTACGGCTGGCCCGAAGACGTCGACATTTACAGCGACGATTTCGTGCCGCGCTTCGTGCGCTTTTGCCAGGCCAGTGCACGCTTCCTCGCGCCCTGGCTGGGCGAAGAACCCGTGTATTCGCCCATGAATGAACTGTCCTTCACGGCCTGGGGCTTGTCGGTGCATATGTTCCGTTGCCTGAACATGTACCACGAGCGGGCCGGTGAACTCGGCAAGCGCCAGCTGGTACGCGCTTCCATCGCCGCCATCGATGCGATCCGCGAGATTTCGCCTGGCGCGCGCTTCTTCCAGTGTGACCCGCTGATCCACGTCATCGCGCCGAAAGACCGGCCGGACTGGGCGCCGCAGGCCGCCGGCTGGACCGCTTCGCAATATGAGGCGCTGGACATGCTGTGCGGCCGCGTCGAACCGGAGCTGGGTGGCCATCCGCGCTACCTGGACCTGGTAGGCGGCAACTATTACCACAGCAACCAGTGGGAAAGCGGCACCAATATGCGCCTGTGGTGGCACCTGGACGACCCGCGGCGCCGGCCCTTGTCCGACATCCTGGTGGAACTGCACCAGCGCTATGGCCGGCCAGTGCTGCTGGCGGAAACCAGCCACGTGGGAAGCGGCCGCGGCGTGTGGATACGCGAAATGGCGGAGCAGGCAATGATGGCGCGCGAACGCGGCGCCGAGGTATGCGGCATCTGCCTGTATCCCGCGGTCGACCGCCCGGACTGGGAAAACGCCGAGCACTGGCACCACAGCGGCCTGTGGGACCTGGACCGCAAGGGGCCGGACCCGCTGGCCCGGGTCCTTGTCGCACCGTACGCCACCGCCCTGCAGCAATCGATACGGCTGACCGACAGCCTGTGTGAAACCAAGGAGAATGCCATGCAAACTTTGATTGTTTTTTGCCACCTGCGCTGGGATTTCGTTTTCCAGCGTCCCCAGCACCTGCTCACCCGCCTGGCCAAGTATTACAAGGTGGTGTTCGTAGAGGAGCCGGTGTATGAGGAAGGGGAGGCGCGCATGGTCATGTCCCATCCCGCTCCAAATCTAACGGTATGCCAGCCGCATACGCCGGTCCAGGCGCACGGTTTCCACGACGACCAGATTCCACTGCTGCAGCCCCTGGTGGCGGCGCTTGCCCCGGAAGGCGAGCCAGTGCTGGCCTGGTTCTACACGCCGATGGCGCTGCCTTTACTGCAGGCTTTGCATCCATCGGTGGTGATTTACGATTGCATGGACGAGTTGGGTGCTTTCAAGAACCCGCCCAAGCAGCTGTTGCAACGCGAGACTGCCTTGCTCAAGATTGCCGACCTGGTCTTTACCGGCGGCCCCAGCCTCTATGAAGCCAAGCGCACGCGCCACGACAATGCGCACTGTTTCCCAAGCAGCGTGGATGCCGTTCACTTCGAGCAGGCGCTGGACCGCAACAACGGCCATCCATTGCATACGGCGATTCCGCGGCCACGCCTGGGCTTCTTCGGTGTGATTGATGAACGCTTTGACGGCGAATTGATTGCCGACATTGCCGATGCCCATCCGGAATGGCAAGTCGTGCTGGTAGGGCCGGTCGTCAAGATCGATCCAGGCTCGTTGCCCCAGCGGCAGAACGTGCACTACCTCGGGCAGCAATCATACAAGGCCTTGCCGCAATTCCTGGCCGGCTGGGACGTCTGCCTGCTCCCGTTTGCGCTGAACGAAGCTACGCGTTTCATCAGCCCGACCAAGGTGTTGGAATACATGGCTGCCGAACTGCCGATCGTGAGCACGGCGATCCGCGATGTCGAACAGCCTTATGGCGACATCGTGGCAATCAGCCACGACCACAATGAATTCATCCGCCATTGCGAAGCGGCGCTGGCGCAAACCCCGGAAGAAAACACAGAAATGGCGGAAAGGATGCGCGAAGTCGTGGCGCGAACCTCGTGGGATGCGACGGCCGACCGCATGCACGAGCTGATCGAGCGGACACCTCCCGGCGGCAAGGCGGCGCGCCTGGCTGGCAATGGGGCGCCGCACAATGTACAGGGCGCTGGCGCGGCCGCGAAGGTAAACCCCTTGCGCGGAGCCGCCAGCGGGCAGGCATTCGGCAGCATTGTGATCGGTGGCGGGCCGACCGGCCTGTCGGCAGCCTACCACGTGGGGGCGGACAACTTGCTTCTGGAGCGCGAGTCTTCCGTCGGCGGCTTGTGCCGTTCGATCCAGGATGGCGGCTTCACTTTTGACCATGCCGGCCACATCATGTTTTCCAACGATCCTTATGTGCTCGAGCTGTACGACAAGCTCCTGGGCGACAACCAGCACTGGCAGATGCGCGAAGCGTGGGTGCACAGCAAAGGCGTCGATACCCGCTACCCCTTCCAGGGGGCGTTGTACGGCTTGCCGCCGGACGTGATCAAGGAATGCATCATGGGCGCCATCGAAGCGCGCTATGGCGATGCGGTTGCAGGGCCGATTTGCTCGAGCACGGAGGTGGAAGACTGCTGCGCTGATGGCAGCGCCGAGGCGGCCAAAGCGGGACCTGCGGCGCGCGCGGCGGGGACCGAGAGCTTCGAGGAATTTATCTATAAAGTGTGGGGAAAGGGCATCGCCAAGCATTTCGCGATTCCTTATAACCGGAAGCTGTGGACGGTTCCCTTGCATGAGATGGAAACCTCGTGGCTTGGGGGGCGCGTCCCGCTGCCGGACCTGGCCGAGATTGTCGAGGGCGCACTGCGCCCGGTACCACGCCCGATGGGACCGAACGCCCGTTTTGGCTACCCGCGCCGTGGTGGCTTCCAGGCGTTGGTGAATGGCTTCCTGCCGCTGATCCGGGGCAAGGTGGAAGTGAATGCCGAAGTGGCGCAGGTATTCCCTGAAGAACACGTGGTGACACTGGCGGATGGGCGCCGCTTCCAGTACGGTGACCTGGTCAGTACCATGCCCTTGCCGCAACTGGTCAAGCTGATTGGCGCGGCCGCGCCAGCGGCAGTGCGGGAAGCAGCGGAAGGCTTGCGCCATATTTCAATCCGCTGCGTGAACATTGGCGTTGCGCGCGCCGATGTGACGGACAAGCATTGGATCTACTATCCCGAAGACAGCATTTTCCATCGTATTTTCGTGCAGGGAAATGCCAGTCCGGAATGCAACGCGCCCGGCGGTTTCGGCTTTACCTGCGAAATCTCGTACTCGCCCTGGAAACCGTTGCCGCTTGACGGCGAAGCGCTGATCGAGCGCTGCATTGCCGACGCCCGGCGCATGGGCTTCATCCGCGACGACGACGAGGTGCTCGTGGCCAACCAGGTCGACATGCCGGTCGCCTACGTGGTGTACGACCACCAGCGCGCCCGCAATGTGGCCATCGTGCGCGAATGGCTGGCGCAGCACGACATCCTGCTGGCTGGCCGCTACAGTGAATGGGAATACTACAACTCGGACCATGCCTTCCTGGCCGGCAAGCGGGCTGCGGAACAAGTGGCCCGCCATCGCAGCCGTGCCGCACCGAGGGCTTCCTGACCATGAAGATCACGCAACTCAGCACCTACCGTGTGCCGCCGCGCTGGATGTTCCTCAAGATCGAAACCGACGAGGGCATCAGCGGCTGGGGCGAACCGGTGATCGAAGGGCGGGCGCGCACCGTGGAGGCGGCGGTGCACGAACTGGGCGAACTGCTGGTCGGGCGCGACCCGGCTCAGATCAACGACCTGTGGCAAGCGATGTACCGCGGCGGTTTCTATCGCGGCGGCGCTGTGTTCATGAGCGCCATCGCCGGCATCGACCAGGCGCTGTGGGACATCAAGGGCAAGGCGCTGGGCGTGCCGGTGTACCAGCTGCTGGGCGGGAAGGTGCGCGACCGAATGAAGATCTATAGCTGGGTGGGCGGCGACCGGCCAGCCGATGTGGTAGCAGGCATCCAGACCTTGCGCGATATCGGCCTGAATACCTTCAAGATGAACGGCACGGAGGAAATGGCCATGCTGGACTGCGCCAGCGCGGTCGATGCGGCCGTGGAACGGATAGCCGGCATCCGCTCCGCCTTCGGCTATGAGATCGAGTTCGGCATCGATTTCCACGGCCGGGTCGCCTGGCCTATGGCCAAACCCTTGCTGCGGGCGCTGGAGCCCTACCGGCCCCTGTTTGTCGAAGAACCGGTGCTGGCCGAGCAGTCGGAATATTATCGGCGCCTGTCGGACATGACCAGCATTCCGCTGGCGGCCGGTGAACGCATGTTCTCGCGCTTCGAATTCAAGCGGGTGCTGGAGCAGGGCGGGCTCGCCATCCTGCAGCCAGACCTGTCGCACGCCGGCGGCATCAGCGAATGCCTGCGCATCGCGGCCATGGCGGAAGCTTATGACGTCACGCTGGCGCCGCATTGCCCGCTGGGCCCAGTGGCGCTGGCGGCCTGCCTGCAGGTAGACTTTGTTTCCTACAACGCCGTGCTGCAGGAGCAGAGCATGGGCATCCACTACAACAAGGGCGCGGAACTGCTCGATTATGTGCACAACGCCGGCGACTTCCGGATGGAGGGCGGATATATCGAGCCCTTGCCCTTGCCGGGCCTTGGTGTCGACATCAACGAAGAACGGGTCATCGAGGCCAGCCGCGCAGCGCCCGACTGGCGCAATCCGCTGTGGCGGCATGCCGATGGCAGTGTGGCCGAATGGTAGCGCCGGCGTGCCTGCTCGGCATCGACTGGGGCACCAGCAACCGGCGCGCCTACGTCATTGGTGCCGACGGGGCCTGCCTGCGCAAGCATGAAGACGCGCAGGGAGCCCTGGCCGCGCAGGGACACTTTGCCGAAGCCTTGCAATCCCTGCGCCAGCAGCTCGACCTCGATGCGCTGGTGCCGGTTGTGATGTCGGGCATGGTGGGCAGCGCGCAGGGCTGGCAGGAGGTAGCCTACCTCGATAGCAGCGTGCCACTTGGGCGCCTGCCTGAAACGCTGGTGCCGGTCAGTGGCGCACCTGCTTGCTTCATCGTTCCCGGCTACTGCTATCGCGAGCATGGCAGCATTGACGTGATGCGCGGCGAAGAAACCCAGCTGCTCGGTGCGCATTTGCTCAAGCATGGCGATGGTTGTTACGTATTGCCAGGAACGCACAGCAAATGGGTGGAAGTTGCCAACGGCACTATCGCGCGCCTGACGACCTACATTACCGGCGAGCTGTACGCTGCCTTGCGCTCCTCAGGCACCCTGGCGGCGCTGATGGCTGAGGGCCACGCCGATGCCGACGCCTTGCGCGCCGGCGCCAACCGTGCGCAAAGCGCCGAAGCCCTGAGCCATACTCTGTTTGAGGCGCGCGCCCGCGTTGTCGCGGGCGAGTCGAGCGCCGGCGAAACACGTTCCTATGTCAGCGGATTGCTGATCGGCACCGAGTTCGCCGACCGGCGTGACGCATTGCCGGCAAGCCCCAGCAGCATGCCCGTGCTGCACCTGATCGCATCGCACGAGCTGACCGCGCCCTACCGCGAAGTCGCGCAAATGCTCGGCTACGCAACGGAGTTGATTGACCCGGACCAAGCTTACTGCGCGGCCCTGGCCCGCTTCATGGAGGCAATCTGATGAGCGCAATCGACGAATACCAGCCACCCCTGGTCGCCATTCTCCGCGGCCTGACGGAAGCGGAAGCGCCGGCAGTGGCTGCGGCACTGTTCTATAGCGGCTTCCGCATCCTGGAAGTGCCGCTCAACCGTCCTGGCGCCCTGGAGTGCATCCGCTTGTTGGACAGCATCAAGCCCAGTGATGCGCTGGTCGGTGGCGGCACCATGACATCGATCGCCGACGTAGACGCCGTCCACGTTGCCGGCGGCCGCATCATGGTCGCCCCGAATTTCGATCCCCTGGTGATGCAGCGTGCCCGTGACCTGGGCATGTTGACATTGCCTGGCGTGGCCACGCCTACCGAAGCGTTGGCTGCATTGGCCGCCGGCGCCGACGCCATCAAATGGTTCCCAGCCGAGACGCTGGGGCCGAGCGGCCTGCGCAGCGTGAAGACTATCCTGCCGCCAACGGCAAGGGTGTGGCCGGTCGGCGGCGTCAGCGCGGGCAATTTGCACGAATGGGTGCGCGCTGGCGCCGATGGTTTCGGGATTGGCGGCCGGCTTTATGAACCAGGCATCGCCTTGCCCGAGCTGGAGTCGCGGGCGCGCGAACTGGTCGCGGCCTGGCGAGCGCGATGAAGCCCACCGTGGAAAGCCGCCTGTTCGGTGAGCTCGCCAATGGCGAGCCGGTCATGGAATTCACGCTCGATAACGGACAGGGCATGCTGCTGTCGGTGCTTGATTATGGCTGCATCATCCGCAGTTGGCGCGTCCTGGCCCGGTACGGTGCACCGGTCGACTTTGTCCTCGGATTCGACACCATGCTGGACTACGAACGCGATACAGCCTATTTCGGGGCTGTGGTCGGGCGCTTCGCCAATCGCATTGCCGGCGGCCGCTATGAACAGGATGGGCGCAACGTCCAATTGGCGCAGAACGAAGGCGGGAACCATTTGCATGGCGGCCAGCGCGGCTTCCACAAGCAAAGCTGGCAAGGGCACGCGAGCAGCGACAACGAGGTGGCGCGGCTCAGCCTGTGCCGGCTCAGCCGCAATGGCGAGGAAGGCTATCCGGGGAACCTGCTGGTCATGGTCACGTACGAGTTGTCGGCCAACGGCGAGCTGCGCTGCTGCTACCAGGCCGTTTCCGACCAGCCAACGCCGGTCAGCATCAGCCAGCATAGCTACTTCAACCTTGCGGGCGAGGGGGATATCCTCGGCCACGAGCTGTGCGTCGATGCCGCGCATTACCTGCCAGTTGGGGCAGGGCTGCTGCCGACCGGGCAGCTGCAGGCCGTGGACGGCACGCCGTTCGACTTTCGTCTGCAACGGCGGATCGGCAGCGCCCTGACGGAAGCGGATCCGCAGCTGGCACTGGCCCGCGGCTATGACCACAATTTCGTGCTGGCGCGCGGGCCCGGTCCGCAAGCTTGCCTGTCCGATCCGGGATCCGGCCGGCGGATGGATATTTACACCGACTGCCCGGGCTTGCAGTTCTACAGCGGGAATTACCTCGATGGCAGGCTGGGTGGGAAGGGGCGCGACTTCACCCGCCATGCAGGGCTATGCCTCGAGCCGCAGCAGTTCCCCGATGCGCCGAACCAGCCCGGCTTCCCCAACGCGATCTGCCGCCCTGGCGCCCCTTACAGCGCGTGCACGCGCTACGTCATCGACAGGTGGAGGTGAAATGGAGCTGATTGTCGATGCCCAGAATGCGCTGGGTGAATGTATTTTGTGGTGCGACCGCACGCAATCGCTGTTCTGGACCGACATCCTGGGCCGCAAGCTTTGGCGCTACCGGCCTTCCAGCGGCGAAACGAAGCAATGGGACATGCCCGAGCGCCTCGCATCCTTCGCACTGACAGCGTCCAAAGGGCGCCTGCTGCTTGGACTGGAGAGCCGGCTGGCGTGGTTCGACTTTGCGAGCGTCGAAGTGTTGACCATTGTGGAGGTCGAAGCCGATGTTGCCGGCACCCGGCTCAATGACGGACGTTGCGATCGCCAGGGCCGCTTCGTCTTCGGTACGATGAATGAAGCCGTGGGCCGGGCGCCGATCGGACGCTTCTACCGCCTCGCGCATAACCTGCAGCTTGAGCAACTGCCCCTGGCGCCAGTGGCGATCGCCAACAGCATCTGCTTCAGCCCGGACGGCGGCACCATGTATTTCTGCGATTCGCTCTCGGGCATGATCCGCTGCTGCGACTACGGCGAGGAGGTGTCGGGCGAGCGCATCTTCGCCCACCTGCCGCCCGGTTGCGGTGAGCCGGACGGTTCTGCGATCGATGCCGACGGCTACCTGTGGAATGCCGAATGGGGCGCCAGCCGGATCGTACGCTACCGGCCGGACGGCAGCATCGAGCGCGCCGTTGCGGTGCCCGTCAGCCAGCCGACATGCCCAGCCTTTGGCGGCCCCGGCCTGGACCAGCTATTCGTCACCAGCGCCCTGGTCGACCTGTTGGAATCCGAGCGCTATGCAGGGGGCGTGTTCGGCATGCCGGTTACCGATGCGGTCGGCCTGCCGGAAATCCGCTTCGGCGCTAGAATGGGGGATGACTCAGCAATTTGAACACTTCAAGCCGGTCGCACTGGACCACGCCAGCCGCCTGGTCAACCATGGCCCGACCGTCCTCGTCACCAGCGCCCATGCCGGTCGCCGCAATATCATGGCCGCCGCCTGGTCGATGCCGGTGGAGTTCACGCCGCCACGCATCGCCATTGTCATCGACAAGCATACCTTCAGCCGCGCGTTGATCGCTGCCAGCGGGGTGCTCGCTGTCTGCATTCCCGGCGCCGCGGCAACCGACCTGACTTATGCCGTCGGCACCTCAAGCGGCCGCGAAGGCGACAAGTTCACGCGCTTCGGCATCGAAACACGGCCAGGCGAGCTGACCGGGGTTCCCCTGGTCGCCTCGGGCTGCGTCGCCTGGCTGGAATGCCGCCTGATCCCCGAGCGCCATACGGAAGAGGCTTACGACACCTGCTTTGCCGAAGTGGTCGCCGCGGCGGCTGATGAGCGAGTATTTTCCAATGGGCATTGGTCGTTCCGAGAGGATAATGCCGACCTGCATACCCTGCACCATCTTGGCGCGGGAAATTTTGCGCGCGCGAGTGCGATGATAAAAGCGAAAACGCTCCCTTGAATTCTTGTTGAGCCGCCCAATCTTCGCACTCCTGTTACTGATAGAATCGAAGATGCCCGCAAGGCATCGTTCAAGGAGATTGTGATGAGCCGCAAGACACCTATCGAGCGTTACCGCAATATCGGCATTAGTGCCCACATCGACGCTGGCAAGACCACGACGACGGAGCGCATCCTGTTCTATACCGGGGTCAACCACAAGCTGGGTGAGGTGCACAATGGCGCCGCGACCATGGACTGGATGGAACAGGAGCAGGAACGCGGCATCACCATCACCTCGGCGGCGACCACCGCCTTCTGGAAGGGCATGGGCGGCAATTTCCCCGAGCACCGGATCAATATCATCGACACGCCGGGCCACGTCGACTTCACGATCGAAGTCGAACGCTCGATGCGCGTGCTCGATGGCGCCGTCATGGTGTACGACTCGGTTGGCGGCGTGCAGCCGCAATCGGAGACCGTCTGGCGCCAGGCCAACAAGTACAAGGTGCCACGCCTTGCCTTCGTCAACAAGATGGACCGTGTTGGCGCGGACTTCTTCCGGGTGCAACAGCAGATCAAAGACCGCTTGAAGGGTACTGCCGTGCCTATCCAGATCCCGATCGGCGCCGAAGAGAACTTCCACGGCGTGGTCGACCTGGTCAAGATGCGCGCCATCATGTGGGACGACGAGACGCTGGGCGTCAAGTTCAGCTACGAGGACATTCCCGCCAACCTGAAAGAGCTGGCGCAGAAGTGGCACGACCATATGATCGAAGCCGCTGCCGAAGCGACGCCGGAGCTGACTGAGAAATACCTGAATGGCGAAACGCTGACTGAAGACGAGATCAAGTCCGCGCTGCGCGAACGCACTATCCGTAACGAGATCGTGCCGATGCTGGCCGGCAGCGCCTTCAAGAACCGCGGCGTGCAGGCGATGCTCGATGCGGTGATCGAATACCTGCCTTCGCCGGTCGACGTGCCGGCAATCGCGGGCCATGATGAGGACGACAATGAGATCGAACGTCATCCGTCGGATGACGAGCCTTTCTCTGCGCTCGCCTTCAAGATCATGACCGACCCGTTTGTCGGCCAGCTGACCTTCTTCCGCGTGTATTCGGGCATCGTGAATTCGGGCGACACGGTCTACAACCCGACCAAGGGCCAGAAGGAGCGCCTGGGCCGCATCCTGCAGATGCACGCCAACGAACGCAAGGAGATCAAGGAGGTGTTCGCGGGCGACATCGCGGCTGCCGTGGGTCTGAAGAACGTGACGACCGGCGATACGCTGAGCAATCCGGACAAGGTCATCATCCTGGAGAAGATGGTCTTCCCCGAACCTGTGATTTCGCAGGCGGTGGAGCCAAAGACCAAGGCCGACCAGGAAAAGATGGCGATTGCCCTGAACCGCCTGGCGCAGGAAGACCCGTCGTTCCGCGTGCATACCGACGAGGAATCGGGCCAGACCATCATGTCCGGCATGGGTGAGCTGCACCTGGAGATCCTGGTGGACCGCATGCGCCGCGAGTTCAGCGTCGAAACGACGGTGGGCAAGCCGCAAGTGGCTTACCGCGAAACGATCACCAGGCCGGTGAGCGATATCGAGGGCAAGTTCATCAAGCAGTCAGGCGGCAAGGGCCAGTACGGCCACGTCGTGCTGAAGCTGGAACCGATGGAAGCGGGCAAGGGCTTCGAGTTCGTGGACGCCATCAAAGGTGGCGTGGTGCCGCGCGAGTTCATTCCGGCGGTGGAGAAGGGCATCCGCGAGACGCTGAATACCGGCGTGCTGGCGGGTTACCCGGTGGTCGATGTGCGCGCCACGCTGACTTTCGGCTCTTACCACGATGTGGACTCGAACGAGAATGCCTTCCGCATGGCCGGCTCGATGGCCTTCAAGGAAGGCATGCGCAAGGCCGATGCGCAGTTGCTGGAGCCGATGATGCACGTCGAGGTGGAAACACCCGAGGAATTCATGGGTAATGTGATGGGCGACCTGACCACGCGGCGCGGCATGGTGCAGGGCATGGACGAAATCCCTGGTGGCGGCGGCAAGCAGATTCGCGCGCTGGTGCCGCTGGCGGAGATGTTCGGCTACTCCACGTCGCTGCGTTCGCTGACGCAGGGCCGTGCGACCTATACCATGGAGTTCCAGCATTACGCAGCAGTGCCGAAGCACATCCTCGACCAGGTCGCGACGGCGCGCGCCGCCTCGAAGCACTAGGCGGGTTCGAGCAAGGCCGCGAATTCGTCGGCCGGGACAGGGTGGCCATACAGGTAGCCCTGTCCCTGTTCACAGCGCAGCAGCTTGAGCAGCTTGGCTTCTTCTTCTGTCTCGATCCCCTCGGCCACGACCTTCAGGTCCAGGTTGTGCGCCAGGGACACCACCGTGCTGACCAGGCCCATGTAACCCGCGTCCTGCGACATGCGGGTGACGAAGGAACGGTCGATCTTCATGACGTCCACCGGCAGGCTGACCAGGTAGGAAAGTGAGGAATACCCGGTGCCAAAATCGTCGATCGCCACCGGCACGTCCAGCGCGCGCACCTTGCTCAGGATTTCGACCACGCGGTCATGGTCGGAGACCAGCGAGCTCTCCGTAATTTCGATCGACAACGGCCGATTGTCCGCGCCGGCCGTGTGCAGGGCGTGTTCAATATCGTTGAACAGCGAATCGCAGCGGAACTGCGCCGGCGCGACGTTGACTGCAATCTGGGGCGGCTGCAGGCCGGCATCGTGCCATGCGCGCCAATCCTGCATGGCGCGCTGCATGACCTGGCGGCCGACGGCGATCACCAGGCCGGTACGCTCCAGTTCCGGCACGAACTCCGACGGGGACACCAGGCCGCGCTGCGGATGGCGCCAGCGGACCAGGGCTTCGGCCCCCGTCAGCTTGCCGGTGCGCAGGTCGATCTTCGGCTGGTAGAAATTGACGAATTCCTGGCGCTCCAGCGCCTCGCGCAATTCCACTTCGAGGCTGATCTGGCGCGCCACCACACGGTCCGCGGCGCGGTCGTACTGGCCGAAACGCAGGTCGAGGTCACGTGCAGCGGCGAGTGCATCCCAGGCTTTGACCAGCAATTCATCGGCCGTCGTGCCATCGTCCGGCAGCGCTGCGGCGCCGGCATTGATGGTGCACCAGATCTTGTGTTCCTTGACCTGGTAGGCGCCTTGCAGCATCGGCACTGCCGTTTCGTGGATGAACTCCGCGGCCGTCTGGGTGCCGTGCGCCGGCAGGAAGATGGCAAAGCGGCCCACGCCGACGTGGGCAAGCAGCATGCTTTCGGCGACCACGGAGCGCAGGCGCTGGGCGATATGGCGCATCAGGCCGACGGCGGCAGCATTGCCATAAGCGGAGCTGATTTCGTCGAAGCGGTTGATGTTAATCAGCAGCACTGTGCCGCGCGCATCGGAAGCTGCGAGGGCGGCGATTTCTTCTTCGAACTGCAGGCGGCTTGGCAGGCCTGAGAGCACATTGGTGCGTGCCAGGCGGTGCATTTCCTGCGCGTTGACCAGGCGTTCGATGCCGTAGCTCAGTTCATTGCTCAATTCCCCGGCGCGTTCGCGGTAAAAAGCGTCGAAATGCTGTTCGCGGCGGGAATAGAAAGTGGCCACGCCCCAGGGCTGGTTATTGACGAACAGCGGCACCGCCATGCAGGAGGCGATTTCGTGCCCCTTGCGCGAACCAGATTGCACGCGCCCCGTTGAAAGCACATGCGCCGCCAGTTCGGCCGCCAGCCAATCCGGCGGCGCTTCTCCCGGGCTCCAGTGGCGTTCCTGGCCTTCCCGGCTGGCCGAGGCGAACAGGTAAAGGGTACCGTCCTCGGCGCGTCGGCTGATGGCGGCGCAATCGAGGCTGGGCTGGTGCGCCGCGAGCCGGCAGGCATCGAGGCAAAGCTGCTCTAGCGTGCGCGAACGGGGAATCAGGGCACTCAGGCGCGACAGCAGCACGTAGAAGTTGTCGTGGCGGATCAGTGCGCGCTCTTTTTCTACTTCGGTGGTGACGTCGATGGCGGAGCCGCCGGTAAAGGACTCGCCATTCACATGAATGGGGAATTTGTGGACCAGCCAATGGCGCTTGCCTTCGTCCGTCGTCTCCATGGTCTTGGTGACGTCAGGGTTCTCCAGCGCCGCGCCTTCCTGTTGCTCCAGTCCGCTGCCCATGACGAAATCGCCTTCAGCGTCCTTGATCCAGAGCGGGGCAGGGGCGTGTTCGGCAAAACCTTCGAGGAAGCCTTTGGCCCGGGCCAGGCTCTGGCGCAGGCTCTGCTGGGTGCGCACGCAGCTGGCAAGATCGGCCAGCGCGGCATGCTGGTCGGCGGAGTAATTTTGCGGCAAATAGGTGAACAAGAGCTCTTCATCCGCCAATGCTTCCGCCGGCACTGGCTTTCCACACACAAAGCCAGCCAGTCGCTGCAATTCCTCTAGCGAACTGGACTGCAAGTGTTCAATGGATGTGCGCTTGTTCATTTGAATCACAGCAGTTTGAACTTCAGCTGCACGGATAAAGCACCATGCAAACGTTCCTTGTATGTAGGTACGATAGCAAAGTTAACGCCAACGCGTTGATATTCCACGCTGACGACTGGAATTGCTGCGAGGAACCATCCGCCATCGCGCATTTTCGGGTAGCCATTAAAGCCGCCAACCACCGCACCCAGGCGTACCGGGCCGATTGCCCAGGGCTGGTAATAGACGCCGGCATAATTCGACATCCGGCGGTCGCTGTTATGGAAGCGGCCAGCAGTCACGGAGGCAACAGTGGAAAAACGGTACTCGGCGCCGAAGCCGGGGTTGGTGTCGTCGAAACCTTTGTCCCGCTGGAAGTGATAAGAGTAGAAACCTGGATTTACCCAAAGTTCGGATAAGGGCTGGTTTTCAATCACGGAGAAGGTGTCGGCAAGCGCCGGCATCGACAGGGCAGCAAAAGTAGCCCCGATTAAAAGCTTTTTCATTTATTTCCAAAAGTTTAATGACTGCCGGTGAATTATAGCGTTTGTGTCAATTCGATAGATTTCAATTGCGCTCCTTGGCATGAACAAATCGCAAAATCGTTGTAATTAAGTCATCCCCGTCGACGGGTTTAGCCACGAAGCCATTCATGCCAACGGCTTCGCATTCGGCCCGCTCGCCGAGGGTAACACCGGCGCTCATGGCGAGCACCGGCAACTCCAGCCCGAGTTCGTTGCGAATTGCCTGGGTGGCGCTGAAGCCGTCCATCACGGGCATCTGCACGTCCATCAGAACGAGGTCGACCGGCTGGCGGCCGTTGCGCAGGAAGTCGACCGCCTGCGCTCCGTTCTCTGCAATATGGACGCTGGCACCGACTGCTTCCAGCATGCTGCATGCGACCAGTTGGTTGAGCGCATTGTCCTCTGCCAACAGGATGGACTGGCCTGCCAGCGCCCGGCTGCCACTGCTGAAGGCGCCCTGGATTGGTGTTGCTGGGGAGCCCGTTCCAGCCGGCTTGTCGTGCCGGGCATCAAGGGCGTGGAACAGCGCGGAGCGCGTCAGGGGCCGCAACAATTCGGGATCGTGCGCGGCGCCGCCCATCGGGGCCTGCATGCCGCTGCGCACACAGATGCGCTGCGGCACATTTGCGGTGCGCGCGGCACTGGCCATGCTGCTGTCGTAGATGAGCAGATCGTAATTGGCACGCGCCAGTGCTGCGCCGATTCCCGCTGCGGAGTCGACTGTGTCGCAGCGCCACCCCCAGCGCGCTGCCAACTGCACGACGTCATCGTGTAGTTGCTGCATGGGATCGGCGTACAGCACGCGCCAGTTGCGCCACTCTGCTGGCGGCACATAGGGGTCTGGCAAATCGCCCTCGCGCAGGGGCATCAGGAAGGTGAACGTGGTGCCACGCCCAACTGTGCTGGATACCTCGATCGTGCCGCCCATCATCTGTGCCAGGCGCTGTGAAATGGTAAGCCCGAGACCGGTGCCTCCGTAACGCCGGGCCATCGAGGCGTCAGCCTGGCTGAATGGGGTAAACAGGCGCTTTAGCTGCTCGGGACTGATGCCGATGCCGGTATCGCCGACTTCCCAGCGCAGCATTCCGGGGTCTACCGGATCGCGGCCGGCGCGCACGCTGACGGTACCGCTCTCGGTAAACTTGAGCGCATTGCTGACCAGGTTAAGCAGCACCTGCTGAATGCGTTGCACATCGCCATGCAGCGACGTCGGCACGTCGGCTTCCACGCACAGGGAGAGCGACAGGCTCTTGTCGGCGCTGGTCATGGCCATCACCGCTGCAAGCGCGCACAATACGTCTTCGACCAGGAAATCATCGTCGGCCAGATCCAGCTTATTGGCCTCGATCTTGGAGAAGTCCAGCACGTCATTGAGCAAGGCCAGCAGGGAACGGCCAGCGCCTAACACCATGTCGAGGTACTGGCGCTGCTCTGCATTGAGTGGCGTGCGCGCAAGGATCTGGCTGACGCCAAGCACTGCATTCATCGGCGTCCGCAATTCATGGCTGATGTTGGCGACGAAGGCGCTCTTGGCGGCGCTGGCCGATTCCGCCTGGGTCTTGGCGTCATTCAACTCCTTCTCTGCGGCACGCTCGGCCGTGACGTCGCGCATGATCATGGCGTAGCCGATGCAGTTGCCGTTGTCATCGCGTATGGGGAATAACTGCTTGAGGCCAAGGAAAGTACTGCCGTCACGCCGGCGGCGCTGTGACGTCGATTCATACTGGCCGTGCTCAAGTGCCAGCGTCATGCTGGTGATGGCATGGCTCTCGGTCGACAATGCCTGCAGGGGCTGGCCGACAATCTCTTCCGCCTTGTAGCCAAACAGTTTTTCAGCGCCGTCATTCCAGGTAGTGATGGCGCCTGTAGCGTCCAGCAGCACGATGGCGTGGTTGCGGATGTGCGAGGTGAGCAGCTTGAAACGGGCTTCGGATTCCTCCAGGCTGGCGGTCTGCTGTTCAAGCTGCCTGGCCGACTGATCCTTGGCGCGCAGGGCATCAATGCGTTCGTGAACCAGGTTGCGGCTGGCACCAAAGAAAAACAGGCTGATCAGCGTGCCCATCGCCAGTACCATAAAGGAAGTGCTCTGGTCCACTGCAGCATCAAACAAGGCGGTGGGGCGGATGTTCAGGGCCCAGGCCTGTCCGCTGTCGCCGATCGGTACGTACTGGAGGCTGGAGAGCCGCGTGAAACTCTGGCCCAGCCCGCTAGCCGCGCTGGTGTACATCAGTTGTCCTTTGGCGTCCTCGAAATACACGTCGATCCGCACTTCGCGCAAGCTATCGCCGAAGATGCCTTGCATCAGGTCACCCATGCGGAAAGGACAGAAAACGAAGCCCTGTAATTCGCGGTGGCCGGCCGCATTCTGGCGATAGATGGGATCAAACATCAGGAAGCCCGCTTGCTTCGGCCCTTTGATTTCCTGCACCAAGGTAACCGGGCCGCTGGCAGTCATCTTCCCATTTTGCATGGCGGCTACCATGGCGTCCCGACGGGCGGGCTCGGACATCATGTCGTAGCCGAGGGCGACAGCGTTGCGCTCCGACTGCGGTTCCAGGTAGAGGACCGCCGCGTGCAGGTCGCGGTCGCCTTCCGGCCAGACCCGGACCTCCTTGTTCAACACGGCAGCGGCGCCCGCCGGGGCGAAACGCGCGTAGCCCATGCCAAGCACGCCGGGGTATTGCACATCAAGCCGCATGCCTGCCACGAACTGCTGCCATTCGTGGCGCTCGACACTGTTGGAAGCGTCGAATAATGCAGCGCCTGCGCGCAGCAGCGATTCGTATCCCTCCATGCGAAAGCGGATGGTCTCGCGCACATTCTCTGCGGCGCGTTGGAACCGTTCGCTTGTGCGCGATTCCGCCTCATAGGTGATCCAGCCCCAGGCGCCAACTGTCAGGGTCATGCAGGAAAGGAGGATCAGGATAGGGGTCCAGACGTAGCTTTCGGCCAATCCCGCATCTTCTTCCGTAGCCAGCACCCAAGCCAGGATACTGCTGATCGCGAGGTAGGCCGAGAGCGACAACAAGGAATGGTGCAGCACCCCGGAAACGAAGGGGCCGTGGTCCATCACCGTAGCTGGTATCGCGATGCCCGCGATGATGGCAAGCGCCATGCGGACCATGGCGCGCCAGCGCTTCACTGCCGCCAGGCCGAGGAAGAACAAGAGGCAGTAAGGCAGGAACTGGGTTGCCCCAGCCTGGAAATCGCTCACGAACACAGCCAGTGTGGCAATCAGCAGCGCGGCAAGGTAGGCCAACTGGCTCCGTGACCATTGCGGCCAGGCTGGCCGCGACGGAATCGCCATCGCCAACGGCACAAGCAGCAATAAGCCCAGGAAATCGCCGGTCCACCAGGTGACGGCGACCTGCGGCGCCAGCGCTGGAGGGATGATGCCGGACAATTCGAGCGAGAGCACGCCGACCATTGCCGAGGCAAGGGCAGCTGCGGCAGCCACTGCGCCGAACTTATACACCTCGCGCTGGGTTTGCAAGCTTAAGCTGCCGATGCCGAGGCGCTGCAAGAGCCACCTGGCCAGCAGGGCTTCGGACGTATTGCCGATTGCGATTGCTAACGAAACAGTGAGCAGGACCGGCAGCGATGCTGCGTTGTTGTTTTGAAAAACAACGAGGTTGGCCAGGAAGGCGCCGGCGAGGATTGCGGGCCATAAGTTCCGGCCAAGGCGCAGCAACAGCACCAATGCAAAGCCGGAAGGAGGCCAGATCGGGCTGGCATTGCTTTGCGCCAGGGCGAGCATCAGTCCAAGCCGCGCCAGCAGGTAGTACGCTCCAGCAGCGAGCAGCAAGACTGTCAGCGTACGCAGGCGATATTGCATGGCGTGGTGGGCAGGTCGGTCGTGATGACTTTATACCACGGAAGATGTTTAAGGCTGAAATGAAGTTGTCATAATTACCCCGTAGCATGTCAATATGCAATTGACTCCAGAAAACCGAATTCGCTTGCGTGCCACGGTATTTGCCAAGACCGAGGCTGGCAGGGTGGAATTTGTCCAGCGCAGTGCTGGGCTGACGGCACGCCAGCGCGCGGTACTGATCCTGATCGACGGCCAGAAGGCGCTTGGCGAGATCGAGACCTGGCTGGGCGAAGACGAGATGCTGGAAGCAGTGGAAGCCCTGCTGCGGAAGGGGTTGGTGGGAATCAGCTCCGCGCCGGCACCGGCCGCCGCAACTACATCGGCTGCATCGGCCATACGAGCGTCAGAGCCGGAACCTGTACCAAAGGCTGCGCTGGCGAAAGCACGCGAATTCATGGTGGCAGCGGCCCGCAAGCATCTCGGCCTGATGGCTGCGGACCTGGTGCGCCGCATCGAACACGCGAAAGACGAAAGCCAGCTGGCCGGTGTGATCGGCCTGTGGCATGTCTCATTGAGGGAATCGAAGACAGGCAAGCCCTGCGCCGAGGGCTTGCTGGCAGAAGCGCGCGCCTTGCTGGCTTAGTTCGGCCGCTTGCGGTGGAAGACCAGCGGGCTGTAAGGCACTGCCGATGGAGGAGGGGAGTTCAGGATGCCCGGCTTCATGGCGCCGACCACATGCATCTCGCACGGCTTGCAATCGAAGCGCAGCGTGTAGGTATGGTCGCCGCTGACGAGCGTCATTGGTTCGGCCTTCACCTGGCCCTGCACACCCTGCACACCTTTGGCCTGTTTCGGGCACAGGTTGAACGAAAAACGCAGGCAATGCTTGGTGATCATCAGTGGCACTTCGCCCGCTTCCTCGTGCGCCTCATATGCCGCATCGATCAGCGCAACACCATGCTTGTGATAGAACTCGCGCGCCTTTTCGTTGTAAACGTTGGCGAGGTAGCTCAGTTGCGTGTCCGGATAAACGGCACGCGGCTCGGCAGGTGCCTTGCGCGCAGGACGCTGCCACGCCGCCAGGCGCGCCGCTTCATGCGCCGCCACGGCATCGCGGCGCAGGGCATTGATTGCCGAGGATGGCACGAACCAAGGCTGCGACAGCTTCAGTTCAACATGATCCGCCACGAACATGGTATTGCCCAGCTTCGCCAGGCTGGCGCGCAAACCGCTTTCGGCCTGTTCGGCATTCTGTGCAGGCTGCAGTGCAATCGCTGCATCTGTGGTGCTGACAATGCCGTCTTCATCGATGAGCGACAGCCGCAGGCCGCCTTCGGTCTCCGAAAGCGTCAGCTGCAGGCCGACGTGGCGGTCGGACGACTTCTTATGCAAAGCCGCATCCCACTGGTGGTCGCGGTTGCGGTGGATCACAGTGCCGACTTTCAAGCCAGGCAGGGCCGCCATTTGTTCGTTCGGGAACACGCGCCAGCGCTGGCCGTCTTCGGTATCGCCCAGCTTTTCGGCCTTGTTGGCTTGGATGCCGACAGTGGTGCGCTTGTTCATGTAATTCAGGCCGTCGCCATTTGCCATCGGCGCATTGGTAATCACGTCGATGTGGTCGCCGCCCATCCGCACGACGGTGCCCAGTTCCACGCCCACGTACTTCGGCGAATCGAAGGCGCCGATATCGCCCTGGCGGCCATTGGCGAAGTAATCGGTGTGGCCGCGGTGGAAGGTCTTGTCCACGTCGGGAGTGAACAGGACGCGGGTACGGCCGCTGGCTGCACGCGCGAATTCCGGACGGCGCTCGAGCAGTTCGTCCAGCAGCAGGCGGTAATGGGCGGTAATGTTTTTCACATAGCCCATGTCCTTGTAGCGTCCCTCAATCTTGAAGGAACGGATGCCTGCATCCACCAGTGCTTCCAGGTTGGCACTCTGGTCGTTGTCCTTCATCGACAGCAAGTGCTTTTCGAAGGCCACAACGCGGCCCTGGTTGTCTGACAGCGTGTAAGGCAAGCGGCAAGCCTGCGAGCAATCGCCCCGGTTTGCACTGCGGCCGGTGTCGGCATGCGAGATATAGCATTGGCCGGAGAAGGCCACGCACAGGGCGCCGTGCACAAAGTATTCGAGCGGGGTGTCGACTTCGGCGCGGATCTGCTTGATCTTGTCGAGGGTCAGCTCACGTGCCAGCACCAGCTGCGAGAAGCCGACGTCGCCGAGGAAATTAGCCTTTTCAACCGTGCGGATGTCGCACTGGGTCGATGCGTGCAGCTGGATTGGCGGCAGGTCCAGCTCGAGCAGGCCCATATCCTGGATGATCAGGGCATCGACGCCGGCTTCGTACAATTGCCAGATCTGCTTGCGGGCCAGGTCAAGCTCGGAATCGTGCATGATGGTGTTCATCGTCACGAAGATGCGCGAGCGGTAGCGGTGGGCGAACTCCACCAGCGAGGAAATATCCTCGATCGGGTTGCTGGCGTTATGGCGGGCGCCGAACGCAGGGCCGCCGATATAGACAGCATCCGCGCCGTGCAGGATGGCTTCGCGGCCAATTTCCGCGGTTTTGGCTGGCGCCAGCAGTTCGAGCTCGTGATCAAGCAAAGACATTCTGAGATAACCCTACAGTTGCAAGGGTGGATATTATACCGGCTCGTCGAAGCCGCGATCGCCCAGTTTTTCCTTCATGTAGTCGACGAACGACGCAATCCGCGCCGACAGGGCCGTATTGCGGTAGTAGACGGCATTGATCGGTTGCCGAACCTCCAATGTTTCTTCGGCCAGGACCTGCTGCAGGCGGCCGGCTTTGCGGTCGGCATTGCTCAGGAAGTCTGACAGGCAGACGACCCCAGCGCCGTGCAGCGCCAGGTGCAGCAGGGTTTCGCCGCTTGAGGTGTAGATGTTTGGCGTCACGTGCACCGGTTGGCCATCCGCGTCTTCCAGCGGCCAGTCGTTCAGGGTTTCCGGCTGGTTGAAACCGAGTATGGTATGGTTCGCCAGGTCGGCGACGCTGGCAGGGGCGCCATGTTTTTCGATATACGATGGACTGGCGAGAACGCGCAGCTTGCCGGTGCCGATCGGTGTCGCGTGCAGGGTCGAATCGCGCAGGCGGCCAATGCGGAAGGCGACGTCGGTGCGCTTTTCCATCAAGTCGGTGATGCCTTCGTTGCTATTCAACTCCAGCTCAACACGCGGGAAGCGTTCGCGATAACCATTCACGAGCGGCACGATCACATGCAGCATGAAGGGCGTGGAAGCATCGATGCGCAGGCGGCCTGCCGGGCCCTGGCGGCGCAGCGACATCTTTTCCTCGGTTTCCTCGACTTTGGCGACGATGCCCCGTGCGCATTCCAGGAACGCCTTGCCTTCCTCGGTCAGTTCGAGGCGGCGCGTCGTGCGCCGCACCAGCGTGGTTTCCAGTTTTTCTTCGAGGCGGGTCAGGGTGCGGCTGGTGGCGGATACCGTCAGCCCCAGGCGTTCTGCGGCCGCACTGATCGATCCCGTGGCCACAATGGCAATAAACGCTTGCATTTCGTCGAGGGTGGTCTTCATGCCTTTGATTATTACTCAAATATCTTTCGCGGAAAACAGGCTTTTTCCGCAAGAGTGCCGCAGGTAGAGTGGCAGCCACGTTGATAACAAGGATCTGTAAATGACTATCCCATCGTTTGGCGCCGGCACCTTCCGCCTGCAAGGACAAGCCGCTTTCGACTCCGTCCGTAACGCAATTGAAGCGGGCTACCGCGCTGTCGACACCGCGCAAATCTACAATAACGAAGCCGAAGTAGGGCAGGCCCTTGCCGAATCTGGCGTGGCCCGCAAGGACCTTTTCCTGACCACCAAGGTCTGGAACGATAACTTTGCCGCCGACCGCCTGCTCGCCAGCCTGGAAGAGAGCCTGGTAAAACTGCGCATCGATTATGTCGACCTGGCGCTGATTCACTGGCCTCTTAGCAATGTGCCGGTCGAGGAATACATGGTTGCGCTGGCGACAGCGAGAGAGCGTGGACTGGCACGCCAGATTGGTATTTCGAACTTCAATATTGAATACACCAAACGCGCTATCGCTGCAGTTGGCGCGAAGCAGATTGCGACCAACCAGATCGAACTGAGTCCTTATCTCCAGAACCGCAGGCTGGTCGATTTCCTGAGCGGGCAGGGCATCCACGTCACCTCTTATATGACGCTGGGTTATGGAAAGGTGCTTGGCGACCCGGTCATTGCCGCCATCGCCGAACGCCACAACGCTACTCCAGCGCAGGTGACGCTGGCCTGGGCCATGCAGCTGGGGTACTCGGTAATCCCATCGTCGACCAAGCGCGAAAACCTCGCCAGCAACCTGCTTGCCGCCGGCCTGCAATTGAGCGCGCAGGACATGGCAGAAATCGCGGCATTGGAGCGCAACGGCCGTATGGTGAATCCCGAGGGACTCGCTCCGGCCTGGGACCTGTAAGACGCTAGGGCAGGGCGGGCGCGCGTCCCGCCCGGCGTCGGGTCAGAGCGATTTCAGGAAGGCCAGCAGCGCTTCGCGGTCGGACTGCGACAGTGCTGCAAAACGCTGGCGAGATGCTTCGCCCTCGCCGCCATGCCACATGATCGCCTCGGTCAGGTTGCGTGCACGGCCATCATGGAGGTAGCCAGCCTTGCCGCCATTGCCCATTACCTTGTCGGTATAGCCGATCCCCCACAGCGGTGCGGTACGCCACATGCCGCCCTTGGCCTGGCCTTCTACGAGATTATCCGCCAGCCCAGCGCCCATATCGTGCAGCAGCAAGTCTGTGTAAGGGCGGATCACCTGGTTGCGCAGTTCTGCCAGCAAATGTCCGGGGCCCGTGCGCATTTCGACCGTATGGCATGCCGAGCAGCGCATGGCCTGGAACAGGCGGGAGCCGGCGCCTACTTGCTGCGCGTCGACCCGATGTTCGTCCAGTGGCGCGACGCCTTTCGGGAAGCCGCTTGGCAGGCTGCGTTGGGCCGGGACGGCCACCAGGGCCAGGTACTGCGAAATCAGCTGCAGCTCCGGCTCACTCACGCCGCGCTGCGCGGTTGCCGACTTGCAGCCGGCTGGATCGCTGCTGCAACTACGGTTCGGGTAAACCGGGGAGGTGACAGCCATGTCTTGCAACAGGGCGGCCGCGGCTTGATGGCGCAGCGTCGCTTTCGACGCTTTCCAGCCAAAGCGGCCCAGGCGCACCGCGCCCGTTTCCGGATCGTAGACGAAGTTGGCAACGCCTTTCACGCCATCCGCATCCGGTGCGCTCCGTACCCGGGCCAGGATATCGGCCTCGGAAACTGCCTCGAGCAAACCGGTGCCAATCATTGGCTGCGCGGCGCGCAGTGAAGCAATCTCCGGCACTGGGCCCTCGTAAGCGATGGTTGGCTTGCGCAATTCAACGGCTGTTCCATCCGCCAGCTTGACTGCCCGCGATTCGAAACCAGCCACTCGTGCGCCCGTGCCCCAGTTCTGCGGAGCACCGGAGGCCGATACGGCGTTCATCTGCACTGCTGTGCCGTACAGCGGATGCGGCATTTGCTGGCCGTCCGCGCCAGTGACCGCGACCCGCACCGACATGGTGTCCAGCTTCTGGTTTGCAGCGAGTGGCGCCGGGCTGCGGCCATTGTTCACGTGGCAGCCGATGCAGGCCGACTGGTTAAAGCGCTGGCCTTGCAGTCCAACGGCCGGCATGTAACGGTCGTTGCCGGCTTCGTTATGGTCGCCAGTGGTGAAGTTGGTGTGAATAAGGCGGCGGCCTTCAACAAAGCGCTGCATGTTCTGCATGCCCGCGTTGTTCTGCGGCTGCTGGAACATGAACAGTCCGTTGTCCGAATAGTTGTAGGACACCGAACCAAGCCCGCCGGACAGGGTCTCCGCCGGTAGCGGCACGGAATTGAGGCGCGGCTGCACGCCATACCATGGCCGCAGGCCGCTCCCCACCACATAAGTCCACTCGGCGGAGTAGTAGCGGATGCCGCCGCTATCGCCCTTGCCAAGCATCGACTCGGTGGTGGAAAACATGGACGGCGAAACTTCGATCACATCGCCTACCACCAGCGGGCGCGCGGGAATATTGGTCCCATTCGGGAAACCGTTCGCATCCAGTCCGTTCATGCCCGGGTACTGCTTGACCAGCAATGTGCAGGCGCCGTTGATGCCGCCCGGGGCGGCGAGCTTGCCAGCCGCGGGGTAGGGCGACGGCTTGCAGACTTTGACGTTGTTGTCGACCAGTTCACCCGGCGCCATCCAGCCATAGCCGGTAACACCGGGCCGGTCGATGGCGCGGAAGAAGGCAATACCGCCTGAGAGGAAGTCGACCGTCGTGTACTGGTTGACCACCAGCGTTGGCTTGGTCACGCCGGGAACACGGCTGTTGTCAACGATCTCCACACCCCAGGTGCGATTCTTGAAGTATTGCGGCACGAAGGTGAGATAGTTGCCGGGCCCTTTATCGACAGGCAGTCCGGTCGCCGCGTCAACGGTTTCGTTCGGACCGTAGCCGATCTCATTCCATTCTTCGCCGCGCTCCCGGCCATGGCGAGCGAATCCGCGCGCACCGAAGCGGGTAACCAGTGTCCCGTCGGCCAGCGTGAACTGTAAAGTATCCAGCGGTTCTGCCGATGCGGGCAAGGGGACGATGCCATCACCGCTGGCAGGGAAGCGTAGTGGAGACGTTGCGCTGGTTTGCAAGGTGTTGTCACTGCCGGGCGACTTGAATTGAGCCTCGAACAGTGAGTAGCCATACTGCGTCGCGCGGGCAATGCCCTGCATGCGGATATAGCGCGCATTGGCGCCCAGGTTGAAGAATTCTTCCGTGCCGCCCTGGCCGTTTGTGACCATGCGCAGTTGCGACCAGTTGTTGCCGTCGTCCGAAACGAGCAGGGAATACTGTTTGGCATAGGCGTTTTCCCAAGTCAGCTTCATATAACCGACTGCTGTCTTGGCGCCGAAATCGAACTGGATCCACGCGCCGTCTTCCTTCGCACTCGACCAGCGCGTGTTGGCTTGGCCATCAATCGCGGCGGAGGCCGACAGTCCTGCGTTCTCCACCGCAGACGATGTTGCGGCCACCGGTTTCACGACGACACCTGGCGCAGCTGGATCGCCTGGCAGCGGCTGCGGCTCCGGTTGTGGTGTTGGGGTGGGGGAGGCCGGCGTGCCGGAGAAGGCCTGGATCTCGAAGATTGAATAGCCGTACTGCGATGAGCGCTTGATGCCTTTCATGCGCAGGTAGCGGCCCTGGCCCGACAGGCCGGACCAGTCCTCAGTGCCTCCCTGGCTGTCCTGCACCGACTTGATGGTGGTCCAGGTGGCATTGTCGTCCGATACCTGCAACAGGTATTCGGTGGCGTGCGCATTCTCCCAGGCGATCTTTACGCGATTGATTGCGACAGTCTTGCCGAAATCGAGTGTCAGGTACTGGTCGTCGGTAAAACCGCTGCTCCAGCGCGTGCCGTCATTGTGGTCGATAGCCGCCGCAGCGGAAAGGTCGCCGCGTTCGACCGCGGAAGCCGTGGCACCGGTAGGCGTCAAAGCCGTTTCGGTTTGTGCTGTGCTTTCGGCTTTGAGCACCGTGCCAGGTGCGCCGCTGTCGCTTCCATTGCCGCCGCCACAAGCTGCCAGCAGCGCCGCCAGGGCGAGAGGCAAGCCCTGGGTGATCCGTTGTTTGTTGAACATGAAGCCTCCTTTGGTGGAATCCTTTCCAATTTCTGATAAGCAATATTGTCCAGTTAGATACGGAAGTCAAGCGTGCAATGTAACTCCCGCAAAACAAGTGTTTGCTTTAGCAGCAAACGATGGATATAATGAGTGAGTACTCCTTTATTATCGAGATCAGGATGGCACGTCCAAAAAGCGAAGAGAAGAGGTTGCACCTGCTGGAAGCCGCCGCCCAAGCTGTGGCAGAGCGAGGCGTCGGTGCACCCACGGCGCTGGTAGCCAAACTGGCCGGCGTGGCAGAGGGAACCTTGTTCCGCTATTTCGCGACCAAGGACGTCCTGTTGAACGAGATGTACCTGCACATTTGCGAGCAAAGCTGGGATGCGATGCGCCATTCCTTTGATCCAGCTTTGCCATTAGTCGAGCGGGCCCAGGCCATGTGGGACGCGCATATCGATTGGGCGCTGGCGCACCCGGTATGGAATAGGGCGGCGACCCAATTGGCGGTGACTGAAATCCTGACGGACGCAACACGTGCTGCGGAGATGGCGCTGTTTCCTGACGTTGGGATGATGGAGCTGGTGCATTCCAGCGAGGTGATGGCCGGTCACTCGCCGCAATATGCGGACGCACTGTTTATTTCGATTGCCAATACAACGATCGATTTCGCGCTGCGTGAACCGGAGCGTATCGAGGCGTACAAGGCCAGCGGGTTCAAAGCCATCCGCCGCATGTTCTTCGATTAAAAAATTTTGGCCCATTAAATGAGTGATTACTTGCGTGCGTTACGCACTTCCGGAGATTCAATAATGAGAAAGAAATTCGTTTTCCTCGCATGCGCGGCGGCCCTGATCGCCGGATGCGAGTCCCAACAGGCGGCCCAGGGGCCGGCAGCCCCGCCCGAAGTCGGCGTGCATACCGTGCAGATACACCCGCTGCCGGTAAATATCGAGCTGCCCGGGCGGACGGCGGCCTTCATGGTGGCCGAAGTGCGGCCGCAGGTTGGCGGCCTGGTTCAGAAGCGCCTGTTTGTTGAAGGCTCGGATGTGAAAGCGGGAACGCAGTTGTACCAGATTGAAGCCGCCACTTTCCAGACCGCCTTCAACTCAGCCAAGGCAGCTGTGGGACGTGCCGAGGCAAACCTGCTGGCAGCAATGCCGAAAGCCAAGCGCTATAAGGACTTGCTCGAGATAGAAGGTGTGAGCCGTCAGGAATATGACGATGCGGTGGCCGCTGAAGCCCAGGCGCGCGCCGAACTGGAGTCCGCAAAGGCTGCATTGGACGCCGCGCGCATCAATCTCGATTACACCAAAGTGGCCGCCCCCATTTCGGGCCGCATCAGCCGTTCCAACGTAACGCCCGGTGCGCTGGTAACGGCAGGGCAGGAGGCCGCCCTGGCCACCATTCAGCAGCTGGATCCAATCTACGTCGATGTCACTCAGTCCGGCGAAGATCTGCGCCGCTTGAAGAAGCTGGCCGAGTCCGGAGCCGTAAAGCAGTCCGGCGGCCAGGCACGCGTCGTGCTGAAACTGGCGGACGGTTCGAATTACTCCCATGAAGGAAAGCTGCAATTTGCCGATTCCAGTGTCGACCCCGGCACTGGCAACGTCATCCTGCGCGCCATCGTGCCAAATCCGAAGCATGAGCTGATGCCTGGAATGTTCGTGCGCGCTGTGATTGAAAGCGGCATTGACGAACACGCGATCGCCGTGCCGCAACAAGGTGTCACCCGCAATCCGAAGGGTGAGGCGACTGCACTGGTGTTGAACGAGAAAGGCATTGTTGAACAGCGGGTGCTGGTGACTTCCGGTACGCAGGGCGACCAATGGCTGGTCAAGTCTGGACTGAAGGCTGGCGACCGCCTGATCGTGGAAGGTCACCAGAAAGTGCAGCCTGGTTCGCCGGCTGTCATCGCGCAGCCCAAAGCGGCCGTCGCGCTGAAGCCGTCTACCGCGCCGCAGTAAGGAGCATCACATGGCAAGATTCTTTATCCAACGGCCCATCTTTGCTTGGGTTATCGCGATCGTAATCATGCTTGCTGGCGTGCTGGCGATCCAGGCATTGCCGGTATCCCAGTACCCGGACATCGCACCGCCAACTATCCAGATTAGCGGCGTGTACCCTGGCGCCTCTGCCAGGACGGTGGAGGACTCCGTCACCCAGGTCATCGAGCAAAAGATGAAGGGAATCGACGGCCTGCGCAATATGACTTCGAACTCCGACGCAACCGGCGGCATCAGCATTACCTTGAGCTTCAAGAGCGGCACCAATCCGGATATCGCCCAGGTGCAAGTGCAGAACAAGCTTGCGCTGGCGACGCCCTTGCTGCCTGCGGAAGTGACGCAGCAGGGGCTGGTAGTGTCCAAGGCGACCAACAGCTTCCTGCTGGTGCTTGGTTTCGTGTCTGAAGACGGTCGCCTGAACAACGCCGACCTGGACGACTACCTGGCATCTAACGTCATCGAGCCGCTGTCGCGTATCGAAGGCGTGGGCGAGGTCCAGCACTTTGGAACCCAGTACGCAATGCGGATCTGGCTCGATCCGGCGAAACTTGAAAGTTACCGCCTCACGCCGGCGGACGTGATTGCGTCAGTAAAGAGCCAGAATACCGAGGTCTCCGCTGGTGAACTGGGCGGCGCACCTGCTGTGCGTGGCCAGCAATTGAATGCGGCTGTAACGGCGCAAAGCCGGCTGCAGACGCCAGAGCAATTCGGCGGCATCCGTCTTAAAACGCAGGCCAATGGCGCAACCGTTTACTTGCGCGACGTCGCATCAATTGAGCTGGGCGGAGAGAATTATGTGAGCGCCGTGCGTTACAACGGCAAGCCCGCCGCCGGTCTGGCAATCAAGCTGGCCACCGGCGCCAATGCGCTCGCCACAGCCGATGCAGTCAAGGCCAAGCTCGCAGAAATGGAGCCCTTCTTTCCGAAGGGAGTGAAGGCGCAGGTGGCCTTTGATACCACGCCCTTCGTCAAGATTTCGATCCACGAAGTTGTCAAAACCCTTATTGAAGCAATCGTCCTGGTATTCCTGGTGATGTACCTGTTCCTGCAGAACATGCGCGCAACCCTGATTCCCACCATGGCGGTGCCGGTCGTCCTGCTTGGCACTTTTGGCGTGCTGGGGTTGATGGGCTATTCGATCAACACTCTGACAATGTTTGCGCTAGTGCTGGCCATCGGTTTGCTGGTGGATGATGCAATCGTGGTCGTGGAGAACGTTGAGCGAGTCATGACGGAGGAAGGGCTGTCGCCGAAAGAGGCAACCTTGAAGTCGATGGACCAGATTTCGGGTGCGCTGGTCGGCATCGGCATGGTGATTTCCGCCGTGTTCGTGCCGATGGCCTTCATGAGTGGTTCAACTGGCGTGATCTACCGCCAGTTCTCGGTGACGATTGTGTCGGCCATGGTGCTGTCGGTGCTGGTGGCAATGGTGTTCACACCGGCGCTGTGCGCAACGATTCTGAAACCGGGCGGCCACGTTTCGGATAAAGGCTTCTTCGGTTGGTTCAATCGCAAATTTGACCGCAGCAATGAGAAGTACCAGGGCATCGTCGGTAAGCTGATCCATCGAACCGGCAGGACCATGGTGGTCTACGCGATACTGCTTGGCGTGCTGGGGTTTGCGTTTTCCCGCGTTCCTGGCGCCTTCCTGCCGGAAGAAGACCAGGGCATCCTGTTCACCGCGATCCAGCTGCCGTCCGGAGCGACACAGGAGCGCACCATTAAAACCGTTGAGGAAGTCGAGAACTACTTCTTCACTAAGGAGAAGTCCAATGTGGAATCGGTGTTGTCAGTAGCAGGCTTCTCCTTCGCCGGCAACGGCCAGAACAATGCAATGGCCTTCGTCAAGCTGAAGGATTGGAAAGAGCGTCCGGGACTCGAGAATCATTCCGGCTATATCGGTTACCGCGCACTCGAAGCGATGATGAATTCCCGCGATGCGATGGTGTTCACGTTCTCGCCACCGGCCGTAATGGAGCTTGGTAACGCGGGCGGCTTTGACCTTCAGTTGACCGACCGCGCCAACCTTGGACACAAGGCAATGATGGCGGCGCGCGACCAGCTGCTGGAAATGGCAGCCAAGAATCCGAAGCTGGCAGGCGTGCGCCCTAACGGCCAGGAAGATACGCCGCAATACAAAATCACGATCGACCAGCAAAAGGCTGCTGCTCTTGGACTGGACGTTTCGGAGATCAACCAGGTGCTCTCGGTTGGCTGGGGCGCCGCCTATGTCAATGACTTCATGGATCGTGGCCGTGTGAAGAAGGTCTTCATGCAGGGCAAGGCGGATTCCCGCATGCTGCCTGAAGACATGCAGAAGTGGTCCGTGCGTAACCGCAGCGGCGAGATGGTTCCGTTCTCCGCCTTTGCTGTTGGTGAATGGGAAACCGCTTCGCCGCGGCTTGAACGATTCAACGGCAGCTCGTCCCTGAATATCCAGGGCATGCCGGCACCTGGAGTCAGTTCAGGCGAAGCCATGGCGGAAATCGAACAAATCATCGCCAAGCTGCCAAAAGGCGTGGGTTACGAATGGACGGGCATGTCGCTGGAAGAGCGCGATGCCGGTTCGCAGACCACCTTGTTGTACACCTTGTCAATCCTGATCGTGTTCCTCTGCCTTGCCGCGCTGTATGAGAGCTGGTCGGTGCCATTCTCGGTCATGCTCGTGGTCCCGCTTGGCATTATCGGCGCTGTGCTGGCGACATGGGGCGTCGGCTTGGCCAATGACGTCTATTTCAAAGTCGGCTTGCTGACCGTGGTCGGGCTGTCGGCCAAGAACGCGATCCTGATCGTGGAATTTGCCAAGGAACTGCAGGAAACCGGCAAGGACCTGCGCGAAGCAACGCTGGTCGCCGTGAAAATGCGCCTGCGTCCGATCCTGATGACGTCGATCGCCTTCGGCCTGGGCGTGTTGCCGCTCGCGATGGCTAGCGGCGCAGGCTCCGGCGCGCAGGTAGCAATTGGCTTCGGTGTCTTGGGTGGCATGCTGACTGCGACTTTCCTCGGAATCTTCTTCGTGCCGGTGTTTTTTGTGCTGGTGCGCGGCTGGTTCGCGAAGAAACCCAAGGCGGAAGAGGGCGCCAGCGCTGGCGCCATGATTGAGGAAGTTGCGAAATGAATAAGTCCCTGATTACCCTGGCCGTTGCGGCCCTGATTTCCGGATGCAGCCTGGCGCCGGCTTACCAGCGTCCAGCCGCCCCGGTGGCGCAGCAATGGCCTGCCGGCGATGCCTACAAGCCGGCCGGCCTTGACGCGGAGACGCGCGCTTCCGCCGGCATCGGCTGGCGCGAGTTCATCTCTGACGACCGGCTTGCGCAGGTGGTGCAACTGGCGCTCGATAATAACCGCGACCTGCGGGTTTCGATCCTGAACATTGAGAAAGCCCGTTCGCTGCATGGTGCTGCGCGCGCGGAACGGCTGCCTCACTTGAATGCCGGCGTTGGCCAGGCTGCCCAGCGGGTTCCTGGCAAGCAGACGCCGACGGGTACGGCCACCATCACGCGGCAATACAGTGGTGGCCTGGGCATCCCCGCTTTCGAGCTGGATTTTTTCGGCCGGATCAAGAATATGTCGGAGTCGGCGCTCCAGCAGTACCTGGCAACGCAAGAAGCGCGTCGCGCGCAGCAAATCAGCCTGGTTGCGGAGGTTGCCGATGCCTGGCTTACGCTGGCCGCGGACCAGGAACATCTGCGCCTCGCCGAAGATACGCTCAAGAACCAGCAGATTACGTTTGAACTGGCAAAACGCCGCTTCGAGTCGGGAGCGACTTCCGGCCTCGATATGTACGAGGCGCAGACCAGCGCCGAAGCCGCCCGCAACGATGCGGCGATCTATCGAGCACTAGTGGCAGCCGGTGTCAACAGGATGACCCTTCTTGCAGGGGCAGAGGTGCCGTCCGGCTTGCTGCCGCAGGGCTCATTGCAGCAGGTGACCAGGTTGGCCGATTTGCCACCCGGCGTCCCGTCGACGGTCCTGCAACAGCGCCCGGACGTCCTGGAAGCCGAACGCAAGCTGCAAGCGGCCAACGCCGATATCGGCGCCGCACGCGCGGCATTCTTCCCGAGCATTTCACTGACCGTGTTTGCAGGCAGCGCAAGCAATGAGTTGTCGGGGCTTTTCAAGGCAGGCACTGGGGCCTGGAACTTTTCGCCGCAACTGAACCTGCCGATCTTTGCCGGCGGCGCGAACAAGGCGAACCTGGAACTGGCCCGCAGCAGCCACGGCATCGCCTTGGCGCAGTATGAGAAGGCAATTCAGTCAGCGTTCCGGGAAGTGGCCGATGCCCTGGCCCAGCGCGGCACGCTGGACGAGCGTGTGCAGTCGCAGACTGCCCTGGCTGATGCCGCGGAAAAGAGCTACCGCATCCACGAAGCACGGTTTCAGAAGGGGGCGGAATCCTATCTCAGTGCACTGGTCTCGCAGCGTGCCTTGTACAGCGCCCAGCATGGCTTGATCAATACCCGGCTCGCCAAGGCCAGCAACCAGGTCACTTTGTACAAAGTGCTTGGTGGTGGCTGGAAATAGCGGAAGATCAAGTATGATGGCGGCTTGTATGCCTGATGCGGACCCCGTATGAAAGTGAATTTTGCCGTCACGGCGGCATGTGTGCTTGGCCTTCTTTATTTTGGCAGGGAAGTATTGCAACCCGTCGTTACGGCGCTGGTACTGAGCCTGGCGCTGGCTCCCTTGATCCGCTCCATGAGCAGCCTCGGTCTATCGCGCGTCAATGCGACCTTCGGCGCACTCGCGCTGGTGATCGTACTGTTCGCCGGCACGTTCGCGATGTTGGGCGCCAATGTAATGGCGCTGACTTCCGACCTGCCGCAATACACTGCCGAAATCCGCTCCAAATCCAGGTCGCTGGAAGAGCTGGCCCAGCATCCCCTGGCACGCCTTGCGCCGCAGTTGCTGGAAGAATCGCCGTCGGCGACCGCACTCGAGTCAGGCCCACGGCCGGTGCCAGTGGAGATCCGCGAACACGCCAGCACCAGCGATTCCATCGCCAAGGCCATTGGCGTGGTTTCCGGCCCGCTGGGTGAAGCTTTCCTCGTTCTGGTGCTGCTGATTTTTATCCTGCTGGACCGGGAAAACCTGCGCGACCGCGTGTTGCGGCTGGTCGGCCAGCGCGAAGTCAGTCGCACCATCAAGGGCCTGGAAGACGCGGCGGAGGGCGTTTCGCGTTTCTTCTTCACCCAACTGTTGCTGAACCTGACCTTTGGCGTGGTGATTTCGATCGCGCTCTGGCTGATCAACGTGCCGCATGCCGTGCTCTGGGGCGCGCTCTGCGCTGCACTTCGTTTTGTACCTTATATCGGCGCGCTGATCGCAGGCGCTGCAATTGCACTGTTCGCCGCAGCGGTCGAACCAGGATGGTCGCTCGCTGTATATGCCATTGTGCTGTTCATCGTGCTCGAAGTAATCGTGGCCAACGTGATCGAGCCGCGCGTATATGGCCACAGCGTGGGCATGTCGCCGCTGGCAGTGATTGTCTCCGCCTTGTTCTGGGGCGCGATTTGGGGGCCTTTGGGACTGCTGCTCTCCACGCCGCTGACGCTTTGCATCGTTGTCGGCGGCCGCTATATCAAGAGCCTGGAACCGATCAGCATCATGTTCGCGGAGTCGCCGAATACCAATGAGGCGCAACGCTTCTACCACCGGGTGCTGAGCGGGGATGCCAACGCAATTATCGAGGACGCGCGCGCCTTCCTGCGCAAATCGACCCTGGCGCGTTATTGCGACAAGGTGCTCTTGCCAGGCCTCGCAATGGCAGGCGCGGGCCTGCAAACTGGCCAGGAAGGCCGCTTGCGTGCAACCGTCGCGATGGTGGCCGATACGCTGGACGCTGGCCACGCGCCGAGTCGTGCGCGCCGGCGCAACATCTCCATGCTCGACGAGAACGTTGGCGCCCATTTGCGGCACCAGCGCGAGGAGAGGTTAGGGCGCTGGCAAGGTTCGCTGGACGTGCCTGCGCGCTCGGTCATTATCTGCACCTCCATGCCAGGCGCACACGAAGAATTTTTGAGCGAGCTGCTGGTACTGGTGTTCCGCGATGCGAAGCTCGACGCCCGGAGTTTCGTTCTTGACCAGCCCGACCCTGAAGCTGATCCCGGCGCCGACCACCTGGTGTCCACGGTCTTCATCGCATATCCGATAGATAGTGCGCCGGCTGCATGGATTGCTGCCGTCGCCGAATTACGTGCCGCCTTGCCTGACGTGCAACTGGTAACGATCCGGCCGCGCGACGATATGGGGAATGAACACGCAACCATCGCCTCGCACGTCGACCTGGTGCTTCAATCGTTTGAGGAGGCGCTGGCCTTCGTCACACCAAGCAAAGCCAGTTAACAGCCTTTGCGGTGCATCGGAAAAGAGCCGATAATAGCGGCCACGCTATTTTGAGCACTATTCTGGAACAATCCCATGGAAATTAAGGTCAACTTTCTCGATAAGCTTCGACTGGAAGCCAAATTCGACGATTTCACGGTCATCGCTGACCAGCCAATCCGCTACAAAGGGGACGGCTCGGCGCCTGGACCGTTTGACTATTTCCTGGCGTCGTCGGCCCTGTGTGCCGCGTATTTCGTAAAGTTGTATTGCTCAACTCGCAATATTCCAACTGAAAATATCCGCCTTTCGCAAAACAATATTGTCGATCCTGAAAACCGCTACCAGCAGATTTTCAAGATCCAGGTGGAACTGCCGCCGGATATTTCGGCCAAAGACCGCGAAGGCATCCTGCGCTCCATCGACCGCTGCACGGTCAAGAAGGTGGTGCAGACCGGTCCGGAATTCATCATTGAGGAAGTCGAAAACCTGGATGCGGATGCACAGGCCTTGCTGACCCTTGATCCAGAATCCGGCACGAGGACGTTCATTCCTGGCAAGGACCTGCCGCTGGAGCAGACCATCGCCAATATGTCTGGCCTCCTGGAGAACCTCGGAATCAAGATTGAAATCGCTTCGTGGCGCAACATCGTTCCTAATGTGTGGTCTCTGCACATCCGCGACGCGCACTCGCCAATGTGCTTCACTAACGGCAAAGGCTCGACCAAAGAGAGCGCCCTGGCGTCTGCACTGGGCGAATACATCGAGCGTATCAGCTGCAACCATTTCTACGCCGGTGAATTCTGGGGCGAAGACATCGCCAACGCCGACTTTGTGCATTATCCAAATGAACGCTGGTTCAAGCCGGGCCGCAAAGACGCGCTGCCGGCTGAAATCCTCGATGAGTACACCCGCGGAGTCTACGATCCGGATGGCGAACTGCGTGGCTCCCACCTCTACGACACCAACTCCGGCAATGTGGAGCGCGGCATCTGCTCTCTGCCGTTCGTGCGCCAGTCCGACGGCGAAGTCGTGTACTTCCCGACCAACCTGGTGGAAAACCTCTTCGTCAGCAACGGCATGAGCGCCGGTAACACGCTGGCGGAAGCGCAAGTGCAATGCCTGTCCGAGATTTTCGAAAGGGCGGTCAAGCGCGAAATCCTGGAAGGCGAACTGGCTTTGCCGGACGTTCCGCAGGAGGTGCTGGCGAAGTATCCCGGCATTGTGGCCGGCATCAAAGGCCTGGAGGAACAGGGCTTCCCGGTGCTGGTGAAGGATGCATCGCTCGGCGGAACTTACCCGGTAATGTGTGTGACGCTGATGAACCCCCGCACTGGCGGTGTATTCGCCTCATTCGGCGCGCACCCGAGCTTTGAAGTCGCGCTGGAACGCAGCCTGACGGAACTGCTGCAGGGCCGCAGCTTCGAAGGCCTGAACGACCTGCCGCGCCCGACCTTCGTCAGTAACGCCGTGACCGAGCCAAACAACTTTGTCGAGCACTTCATCGATTCCAGCGGGATTGTGTCGTGGCGCTTCTTCAGCGCCAAGTCGGACTTCGATTTCGTTGAATGGGACTTCTCCGGCCAGGGCGAAAACTCCAACGCCGAAGAGGCCGCAACCTTGTTCGGCATCCTCAAGGACCTGGGCAAAGAATCCTACATGGCTGTCTACGACGAACTGGGCGCGACTGCTTGCCGCATCCTGGTGCCAGGCTATTCGGAAATCTACCCGGTAGAAGACCTGATCTGGGATAACACCAACAAGGCGCTCCAGTTCCGACACGACATCCTGAATCTGCATCGCCTGGACGACGAGAGCCTGGAAGCGCTGCTCGAACGCCTGGAAAACAGCGAACTCGATGAATATGGCGACATCGCGACCCTGATCGGCATCGAATTCGACGAGAACACCGTTTGGGGTCAGCTTACAGTCCTGGAATTAAGGCTGCTGATTAACCTGGCCCTGAACGAATACGAGGCCGCGCGCGAACTGGTTGACGCCTTCCTGCAGTACAACGACAACACGCTCGACCGCGGCCTGTTCTACCAGGCCTTGAGCGCCGTGCTGGAAGTACTGCTCGACGAAGAGATGGAACTGGACGATTACGTCGTCAATTTCCGCCGCATGTTTGGCGACGAAAAGATGGACGCAGTAATCGGCTCGGTCGACGGCAGCGTACGTTTCTACGGCCTGACCCCAACCAGCATGCAGCTGGAAGGACTCGACAGGCATCAGCGCAAGATCGACAGCTACCGCAAACTGCATGCAGCGCGTGCCAAGGCGGCAGCGAAATCCCGTTAAGCGCGGGCAGGGAGGCAGCCAAGGCTGCCAAGCGTGCAGGCGAGGGCGGTTTCCAGCGGCGTATGCGGTTCGGCGCCAAGCACTTGCCGCAACCGCTGGTTTTCCATCCGGACAGGGCGCTGCCACAAGTAGCGCATCTCCATCATCTCGCGCAATGTTTCGTTGAACGGCGCCGCGAGTTGAACCATCCACCAAGGGAATGCTTTCAGCTTTGGTGGCTTTGCTCCGTGGGATTCAAGCACGCGCTGGATTGCGCGGCCCAACTGGGTGCCGTCCTGGTCCCAGTATCCAGCCATGTGGTAACTGGCAAATGGCGGCAATTTGTCGCCCATTTCAAGTAACGCGATCATCGTCGCTGCGACGTCGGGCAAATATGCATACTGGTGGCCAATCCCCGGCGTGCCAGGCAGCTTGATGTCCGTCGGCACTGCACCTGGCCGTATCATGCCTTGCGCGAGCCAGTTGTTGCGGGCGCCAGGACCAAAGAAATCGCCCGCGCGAACCACGATTACCCGCACGTTTCGGTTCTCGGTAGCCTCGTGCAGACGCTTCTCCATTTCGACGCGGATTTTACCTTTGCGCGTAAGAGGGCGCTGCAACGCATCTTCGTGCAGCACAGGGAAGGCATCTGGACCGTAGTTATACACGGTCCCCGGCAAGACTATGGTCGCACCCTGCGCAGCCGCTGCAGCGATAGTGTTGTCGATCATCGGCAAGACTTGTCGGCCCCAACCCCGGTAACCGGGTGGATTAACCGCATGGATAATGACGGAGCACCCTTCAGACGCCCTGTCGACGTCCTGCGCATTCATCGCGTCGCCCTCGATCCATTCGACGCCTTCGGCCTTTCGGCTCACCACGCCCAAGCCACGTTTCATCGCGCGGACTTTCCAGCCTTTTGCCACGAGTTGGCGCAGCATTTCGCCGCCAATTCCGCCGCTCGCACCGAGAACCAATACCGATTTAGCGCCCATTACTTTGCTCCTTAAGTTGACTGTGAAGCAAATTATGGCCAAACTCGTGCTCAACGAAAATTCCCTAAATCCTTGCAGCAGCTATACAAATTTGTATGACAACTTCGATCCCCTGGGACCTCTACAGAACCTTTTTGCACGTATTGAACGCCCAGTCGCTGTCCGGTGCGGCGCGCGCCATTGGATTGACGCAACCGACTGTCGGGCGCCATGTCTCTGAACTGGAAGCCAGCCTGGGATTAGCCTTGTTTACACGGTCCCAGACCGGACTGAAGCCGACAGACGCCGCGCTCCAATTGCGGGCCCAACTAGAGGAAATGCAGCACGTCGCAGCATCGATAGAACGCAGCGCACACGGACACCGTGCCGTGCGCGGCACCGTGCGAATCTCGGCAAGTGAAGTGGTAGGCGTAGAACTCCTGCCATCGATCCTGGCGCCGCTTCGCGCCGAATATCCCGAACTGGCGATCGAACTCGTATTAAGCGACGCAGTGCAGGACTTGCTCGGACGGGAGGTCGATATTGCCGTGCGAATGACGCAGCCGCAGCAGGATCTTTTATTGGCGCAGCGAATCGGCGAAGTTGCGCTGGGATTCTATGCGCACAAGGATTATCTCGCAGCGCGAGGAGAGCCCCAAAATCTCGCCGATCTTGCCAACCACAGCCTGATCGGATTCGACCTGGAGACGCCGTTCCTCAGGGCCGCCGGCGCGAAACTAGGCGGGTGGAAGCGCGAAGGTTTCGCATACCGTTGCGACAGCAATCTGGCGCAAATGGCGCTGGTTCGTGCCGGCGCGGGGATAGGCGGCTACCAGGTCGGATTGGCTGCGCGCGACAAGAACCTGGTCCGAATCCTTGAAAAGGAATTGCACCTGACAATGACTACATGGGTAGCCATGCATTCGGACTTGCGCCATAGCGCGCGCTGCAGGACGGTTTTCGACGCGCTGGTTGCTGGCCTCAAAGCTCCACCATTGAGCAGAGGCGATCCAGAATGGTCGAGACCCGGTGCCGGCTGATCAGGCACCCATCAAACCCTGTCCGCAAACGCGTATCGTTTGTCCGCTGATGCCACAGGCGCCTGGCGTGGCCAGGAAGGTCACCAGTTCGGCGACATCGCGCGGCTGGCCGCCCTGGGAAAGTGAATTCAAGCGCCGGCCAATCTCTCGGGTCAGGAACGGCACCTTCTTGGTCATCGGCGTTTCGATGAATCCCGGTGCGACCGCATTGAATGTGACGCCCCGTACCGCGTGCAGCGGCGCCTGCGCTGCAACATAGCCGATCAGCGCCGCTTTCGAAGTCGCATAATTTGTCTGGCCAAAATTGCCTGCAATGCCGCTGATCGAGGACAGGCATACGACGCGCCCGTACTCGCGCAACAGGGCTTCTTCCTGCAGCCGCTTGTCAATGGCGGTAATGGCAGCCAGATTGATTTCTAGTACCTGGTTCCATTGGCGCTCTTCCATCTTCGCCAGCGTGCGATCGCGGGTGATGCCGGCGTTGTGCACTACGATGTCTACGCCGCCAAAATTCTCGCGCAGGAACCGGGCAAGGGCGGCCGGCGTTTCGGCTGCCGCGATATCCAGCGCGAGCGCCGATCCGCCGATGCGACTGGCAACGCCGTTCAATTCTTCTGCTGATGCAGGAATATCAAGCGCCACCACTTTGGCACCTTCCTGCGCCAGGCGTTCAGCGGTCGCAAGCCCGATTCCGCGTGCAGCGCCAGTCACTAGCGCGACCTTGCCCGCTAGCGCGTTTGTCGATGTCATGGTGGATGGCGCCGTAGTGACCGCCGACACGTGCACGGTCTGGCCGGTGACATAGGCGCACTGGGGGCCACAGAAGAAGCGCACGACACCGTCGATCCTTGGCAATGCCTGGCGGCCTACGCTGGCCAGGTTTGCTGTTATGCCGCGTCTTCCAACTTCCTTGGCCAGCGAGCGCACAAATCCTTCCAAACCGCGTGCAACCGCAGCGGCCAAGGGATCATCAGTTTCGGCAAGCGGTGGGGCGACCAAAAGAATGCGCCCATTGCGCGTCATGCGGGTTATATGTGGATGGAAGGCTGCATACACCGCGTGCAAATCGCTCACGGTCCGGCATCCGGTGGCGTCCATGACAAAGATATCGATAGCTTCCGCCGCTTCGCTGGCTCCTGCGCCGCGCAGCGCAGCCGCCATTTCAGCGGACGCGTAGGCGCCTGTTGCCGCGGCAAGCAGGAAGGTTTTGTCCTGAAAAGGCAGGGCGCCGTATGGGGCGGCCGAGCGCTGCAACTCGGTCGGGTTAGGCAGGCCCAGGGCGCGCACCAACGGGCCAACAACGGGCCAGCGATTAATCTTGATCAGGGTGTCGGACATTTGCGGTTTCAGGACAAGTTGGCATTCCGGGGCGTGACTATACTACCGAACCCCGGCAAATCCATAGATGTGTGCCACTAATCCTTGCCGGAAGCTTTTG
>JBCNOP010000179.1:0-11081 GCA_039593775.1 Pseudoduganella sp. | reverse complement strand
TTCCACCCGGGCCTGGGCAGCTTCGTCACCTGCGACGACCTGCGCTGGGAATTCGGCCAGGATTACAGCGTGCAGACCGTGGGCGTGAACCGCGGCCTGAAGAAGTCCGGTTCCGACACCTACCAGAAATGGCACGAGCAGCTGCTCAAGTTCCGCAACGGCGAACCGCCAAAGCACGGTGCAATCTGGCTCACCCTCTACCCGAACATCATGGTCGAGTGGTACCCGCACGTGCTGGTGGTATCGACCTTGTGGCCGGAGGGCCCGAACCGCACCCGCAACGTGGTGGAGTTCTACTATCCGGAAGAAATCGTGCTGTTCGAGCGTGAATTCATCGAAGCCGAGCGGGCAGCCTATATGGAAACCTGCGTCGAAGATGATGAAATCGGCGCCCGCATGGATGCCGGCCGCAAGATCCTGATGGAACGCGGCGAGAACGACGCCGGGCCTTACCAGTCACCAATGGAAGACGGCATGCAGCACTTCCATGAATGGTACCGGAGCAAACTGGACGTCTGATGCAGTCACTCTGGATGTTAGTTGCCAGTTTCCTGTTCGCCGCCATGGGGGTGTGCGTGAAACTGGCGTCCGATCAATTCAGCGTGTCCGAAATGGTGATGTACCGCGGGATGATCGGCATGATCATCCTGTTCACCATGCTCCGCCTGCAAGGCGGCACCCTCAAGACCACCATGCCGCTGGCCCATTTGTGGCGCGGCGCGGTCGGCGTCCTCTCGCTCTGGATCTGGTACTACACGATCGCCAAACTCCCCCTGGCCACGGCCATGACGCTCAATTACATGGCGCCGATCTGGATCGCCGTATGGCTGTTCGGCCATGGCTGGTGGCACCGGAAAAACCGCGTTGAATGGCCGCTGGTCCTGGCGGTGGGCATGAGCTTTGTTGGCGTCACCTGCCTGCTGCAGCCGGCGTTTGACGCCAACCAGCTGGCCCCCGCCCTGATGGCACTCGGCTCCTCCGTGCTGTCGGCGATGGCCTATATGCAGGTACGCAAACTGGGCCTGGCGGGCGAACCAGAATCGCGCGTGGTGTTCTACTTCAGCGTGACCAATCTCTTTGCCGGCTTCAGTGGGCATTTGCTCGAAAGCGGCTGGCACTGGCACTCGCTCGGCAATGCGCGCGGTGCCCTGCTGATACTCGGGGTCGGCCTGTGCGCCACCGCCGCCCAAGTGGCGATGACGCGCGCCTACCGCCTCGGCAAGACGCTGGTAGTCGCCAACCTGCAGTACACCGGCATCGTGTTCTCCAGCATCTGGGGCGTGCTGCTTTTCAGCGACAGCTTCGGCTGGCTAAGCTGGCTGGGGATGGCGATCATCCTGCTGTCCGGCGTAGCCGCAACGTTCTACAATACGCGCAGCACGGAACGTGGCAAGGCCATTTCCGCAACCGACCCGATTGCCAGCGAAGTATAAGGACCACGCATGTTCACTACCCTGATCGACGCCAACACCCTTTCGCAGCACCTGACCGACCCGCAATGGGTCATCCTCGATTGCCGCCACGACCTGATGAATCCGGACTTCGGCCGCAACGCCTTCGCCGAAGGCCATATCGAAGGCGCTCAATTCGCCAACATCGACACCGACCTGTCGGGCCCGAAAGTGGGCGCCGACGGCATATTCCGCGGCCGCCACCCGCTGCCGGACCGCGCTGCGCTGCTGGAAACCCTGCGCCGCTGGGGCATCAACGACGACTCGCAGGTCGTCGCCTACGACGCGCACGGCGGCATGTACGCAGCGCGCCTGTGGTGGTTGCTGCGCTGGCTGGGGCATGGTGCGGTAGCAGTGCTGGATGGCGGCCTGGCTGCGTGGAGCGCCGCAGGCCAGCCCCTGGTGACGTCGGTGACCGAGCGCCCGCGCGGCAATCTCTCCGACAAGGCCGCGCTGGTACGCACGGTATCGGTAGGCGAACTGGTTGAAAACCTCGACACGAAACGCCTGCAAGTGGTGGACGCCCGCGCCAACGACCGCTTCCGCGGCGAGAACGAAACGATCGACCCGGTAGGCGGCCACATTCCCGGCGCGCGCAACCGCTTCTTCAAAGACAACCTGCAAGCCGACGGCCGCTTCAAAGACGCCGCCACACTGAAGCAAGAACTGGCGCCAACCGTGGGCGAGCCAAGCGCCGCCGTGATGCAATGCGGCTCCGGCGTCACCGCTTGTCACAACCTGCTCGCGCTGGAAGTCGCCGGCCTGCCAGGCGCCGCACTGTATCCTGGCTCCTGGTCCGAATGGTGCGCCGACAGCACCCGCCCCATCGCCACCGGCCCCGCCTAAGCCCCCCACAGTCGAGCCCGTGTCACACCCTGGGGTCACACCCCAGGTGTGACACGGCCTCAGCTGCCTAATGGAAGAGCCCGTGTCACGTTTGGGGTGTGACCCCAAGGTGTGACACGAGCCCGGCCGTTGGATTAGTCGCCGCCGCCGCCACAGCTGCTGCCGCAACTGCTTCCGCAACTACTGCCGCTGCTGTCACAGCTGGAACTGGAGGAGTCGCTGCTGCAGTCGAATGAGCTGCCGCAGCCGGAGCCGCAGCTGCTGCCGCCACTATCGCTGCTGCTCGATGCTTGCTGGCGGGCGCGTTGTTCGAATTCGTTGAACTGCGCGGTGGTGATCAGGCCGGCAGTCAGCAGGCCGGCGGCCGCCATCTGCGGCGGGCAGTGAATGTTCGAGTCGAAGCGGCCTTTCGCGTCGAGCGAACTGTAGCCGGGCTGGCCGCGCTTGACCGAGTAGCCATAGCCGAACGGCATTTTCAATTTCTTGTCTAGCAGGAAGAGCGAGGGCATCCGCGGCCCTTCGGGATTCAACCCTTCGGCTTGCCGCGCCCGTACCAGGCAGACCGCCAGCGCGTCATCCAGGTTGCCGCCCATCGCGCTTCCTTCCACATGCGGCACAACGCGGCCAAAGTGCTTGCGGCAGAACGCTTCGAGCTTCAAAGGGGATAAACGCAGCCATGCGTGCCAGACGGAGTCGGCTGCCTTGGATGGCAAGGCGCATGGCTTGCCGTTCTGCGCGGCGCATTCGAAGAAGTCGAGCAGGCCGATCGTGGCGCGGGCAAAAAAAATGGCATCCGTCGGGATGCCGTGGTATTCAATGCCAGCGCTGCTTTTCCAGTAATTATAAAGGCCGGGCGGTAATTCCTTGAGGGCCTTGCCGTGCCGCGAACGCTGCATAAGGCGCCGGGCGTACCAGGTATTCAACATTGTCCAAATCATGATGCCAGCCTATGAAAAGATTGTGACAAGTGTATTACAACGTGGCGCGCTTGCAGCATCAGCTCGCTTTTCGTTGGAAATTTGTGTGAGAAAGTGTGAGTATGTTCTTGGGAGTTCGTCGGGGATAACGGACTTGTCGCGAAAGAAAACATATGAAAATCAGAACAGAACTGGCGTCTGCGGAATTCGAAACGCAGGATATCGTCCAGATTGCCATGCGCATCAATGTGGAAGCGGGCAGCATTCATGCCTGGATCTTCCTGAAGCAGAATGGCTTCCGGGATGACGAGATCATGAACTTACTGCGTCACACCCCGTCATTGCGCGTCGTTCACTAGCACTCACTTTTTTTTTGCAGCTTCCTTGCGGGCCCGTTCGAAAGAAGGCGTCCACAGAGGATGGCCTTTTTCGCCTGGACTCAGGTCAAAGGACTTGTCCATCTTGAAGGCCTTGACGAACTGCTGGCGGCACAGCGTGGCGCGGTTGGTGACGCAGTAGCTGAAGGCTGTGTACTTGAGCGCTTCCAGTTGCAGCGGCTTGTCGGCATTGGCCAGTTCAGGCGCCGAGAGCTGCTTGATCGCGCCGTTGAAATTACCCGCCTTGTACATCTCGATGCCGGCGTTCAGCGACTTGCGGGCATCCGGCACTTCCGGTTCCGCCGGCGGTGGCGGCGGGCTCGGCTTCTTCACCGGTGCTGGCGCGGATTCTTTGGCGGTCGCGGGTGCGTGCGCTGGCTTGTCTTGCGTTGGTCCAAGGGATTCGCAGCCTGCCAGCAACAGCGCGGCGGCGATCAGGAAAATCTTATTCGTCATTGTCCGAAGTCATGCTTGATGGTGACCGGCTTCCTGGCGTCCACTGTGACTTTCTGGACATAGGCCGGGAAGTTGGGGTTCTCGAGGCGCACTTCATGCTCGCCCAGCGGCAGCGTCAGTTTCTTCAAAGGCGGTGTGATGCCTTTCTGGACGCCGTCGACGTAGATTGTAGCCCACGGCTGCACAGCGATGCTGAGCGTGCCCGTGGTTGGCGCGGGAGCTTCGGTGGCCGCGGCTGCGGTAACAGGCGCTGCGCTGGCCGCCGGAGCGGCTTGCGCTGCAGCCGGCGCACCGCCATCGGCCGCAGCTGCATTGGCGCTACTGCCTGCAACGGTAAGCTGCGGCTCCGAGGCCGAGGCACTGGCGGCGGCTACCGCGCTTGCCGCTGCTGCGCTGGCCAACGCTTCGCTGCTTGCGCCACCCGCTGCCAGCACCGGGGCGCTTGCCACTTCGGGCGCGGCCGGCTTGACCGGGCTGCCGTCGGCAAACCAGGAGATGCCGACCACCAGCAGCGCCAGCAGGCAAAGGCCACCAGCGATCACATTGGTCGATGGACGCGAGCTGCGTGCGACAGGCGCTGCCTGCTTGCTTGTCTTGCTGCCAGCTTTACTGCTGGATTTGTTGCGGCTGGAACGCGAACCGGAATCAAACGGAGAGCTTGCGCTCGGGCTCGAATTGGCTGCGGTTTCGACAGGCGCCGGCCCGGCCTTGTCGCCGTTGCGTGACGAACGCGAACGATTGCGGCGTGGCGCGCTGTCTGCCGGAGCGCTGGCATCGCCGGCGGCGCCGGCACTTGCGGCTTCAGTTGCGGCGTCGGGGACGGCAGGTGCAGTGCTGCTGTCGGCGGCCGGGGCTGCCACTGCCGGGGCGGCCGTGTCAAAGCCAAGCAGTTCGGAGAATTCGGCGATCGATTGCGGACGGATTTCAGGACGCACGGCCATGCCGCGGTCAATCGCTTCGAGGAACTGGTTGCTGTAGCCTTCGCGCCCGCTGATGGCCAGCGGCTCGATCGGGTCATTGAGCATGCGCGCGACCGCTGCCGGCGGCGCCTTGCCGGTGATCGCGGCGTACATCACGGCCGACAGCGAATAGATATCGGTCCACGGGCCCTGCCGCATCGATTCGTCATCGGCGTATTGTTCGACCGGTGCGAAGCCCGGCTTCAGGATCACGGTCAGCGACTGCGCCATGTCCTGCACGATCTGGCGCGCGGCGCCGAAGTCGAGCAGCACCGGCTGGCCGTCCGGCTGGATCATGATGTTTTCCGGCGAGACGTCGCGGTGCAGGATCTTGGCCGCGTACAGCGCTTCCAGCGCGCCCAGCACCGGCTGCAGCAGGCGCTTGAGCCATGCTTCGGTTACCAGCTCGGGATTGTCGCGGATCACCGACTTGAAGGTGCGGCCTTCGTAATAGCGCATGGCCATGTACGCCGTGCCATGCGACTCCCAGAAGCGATACACCTTGACCAGCGCCGGGTGGTCGAATTGGGCCAGCAGGCGCGCTTCGTTGATGAAGCTGCGCAGGCCGGCGCCGAATGCTTCCGCATGGCGCTTGGAGCGCACCGTCACCGTGTTGTCGGTCGCGCGCGCAGCCAGGGCCGACGGCATGTACTCCTTGACTGCCACCGTGCGTTGCAGCGAGTGGTCGAAGGCGAGGTAGACGATGCCGAAACCGCCTTCACCGATCACTTCGCGGATTTCAAATTCCGCGATGCGGGTGCCGATTGGCAGGCTGTTAGGCAGTTCGACTGCTTTGTTCATGGAGCTTCACCGATAAAGATTGCCTGCGCGCTGAAATTATCGCGGGCTTTATGCACCAGGCCCGCGCGCTCGTCGGCCAGGGTGCAGATAGCGGAAAGCCACTCCTGCGCGCTGCCCGCTTTCGCCAGCAACAACTCCATCTGCGGCTCGGCGACCCATTCCCACAGGCCGTCGGTACAGATAAGGATCGCATCGCCCGCGCGCAGCGCCATTGGCGGCATCACGGACGGCTGCACTTCATTTTCAGTGCCAATAGCAGCATACAGCACATTGCGCTTGGGATGGCTGCGCGGATCGGCGCCGGCGGCCAGGCCGGCATCGATCATCTGCTGCACCATGCTGTGGTCGCGCGTTGCATGCAGCAAGCGCCCGCGGCGGAACAGGTAGATGCGGGTGTCGCCCATGTGCGCCCAGGTCGCCTGGGAGCCGGCACGGTCCACCAGGGCCAGCGCTACGGTGGCACTCATGCCTTGCAGCGAGGGGCGCTCCCTCTTGCTGCGCGCGACAGCGATGGCCGCTTCCGCCACCATGGCCGGCGTGGCATCGGCGCTGAAGGCTGGGCGCTCGCCGAAGTTGGACAGGACCGATTGCACCACCGTCTGGGAAGCGATTTCGCCGCCCTCGTGGCCACCCGCACCGTCGGAGACGACAAAACACACCAGTTCACCGCGCTCGGCACGGCCAATGGCATCCTGGTTGGATGCACGTCCGCCGACGGAGGAAACCTCCGCGACGCTGAGCGCAATGCGCTGGGGCATATCGGCCATGGCTGACTCCTGTTATTCCATCTCGTCCTGGCGGCGCTCGTAGGCGCTCAGGAATGCGTCGCCCAGCGTGCCGTTGAAGTCGGAAGCGGTGGCCTTGGCCAGGGCCGCATGCTTGGCGCGGTAGCTGTCCCACAAGGCCGCCTTGCGCGCAAGCGGCAGGACCGTGCCCAGCACGCTGCGCTTCTGCTTTTCCTCGACCGCCGCCGGCGAGAGCCGCGCCAGCGCTTCCGCGACGGCGCCTTCCATGCCGGCCTTCACGCAGGTCTGGTGGGCAGACAAGTCGGCAAAGGCGTCTTCCAGCGCTTCTACCGGGCCCATGAAGCCAGGCATTTTCTTGCGCAGCATCTGGGTCTTGGCGGCCTGGCTGTCAGGCAAGAACTTCAGGGGGTTGTTGTTGCGCACGACGACGACGGTCGCGTCGGCGTGGATGTCGCGCTTGAGCTCAGCGCGGTTAAGCAGCAGGCTATGTGCACCGCTGATCGAAGTGCCGACCAGTTTTCCCAGCATTTCCATGAATTCTGGCGTGAGTTGCCAGTTTGGTTGCACTCCGGCGCCGCGCTGGAAAGCGGCCATCAGAGCTTCTGCAGTGTGGTGTTCGGTCGAAGTTTCGAGCATGAGGGATCTCCTATCCCCCGTAGCGTAGCAAAAATGATGCCAATGCGTAATGGTTCAGTGCGTATCGTGCGCACTAGATGTCAGGAATAGCACAATTACAACACCAAGTGCTATCAGGAAAACTTGAGGAATGGTCTCGCGCATGGTGGCGCGGCGCTGCATTTGCGGCATCAGGTCGCTGACGGCAATGTAGATGAAGCCCGACGAGGCAAACACCAGTACAAAAGGAATCAGGTTGGTGGCCTTGTCCAGCATGTAATAGCCGAGCACGCCCCCTGCCACGGACAGCAGGCTGCACAACAGGTTGTAGACATAAGCCCGGGTGCGCGAGAAGCCGGCATTGAGCAGCACAATGAAGTCGCCGATTTCCTGCGGGATTTCGTGAGCGATGATGGCGACGCCGGTGACAATGCCCAGTTGCGGGTTGGCCAGGAAGGCCGCAGCAATCAGGATGCCGTCAGTGAAATTGTGCATGCCATCGCCCAGCAGGATCATCCAGCCGGCGCGGCCGGCTTCCGCCTTGTCGTGGCCGTGGTGGTGATGATGGCCGTCATGCTCGTGGTGGTGCGAGTGGCGCAGGATTGCCAGTTTTTCAAGCAGGAAAAAGGCCAGCAGGCCAGCCAGCAAGGCGCCGAACAGGTGGCGCGGATCGGTACCCGACTCGAAGGCTTCCGGCAGCGCGTGCAGCAGCGAAGTAGACAGCATGATGCCGACGGACAGGCTGACCATCTTTTCGACCACCTTCGACAGCAGGGCGAACGAAAACACCGCCGCTGCCGTAATACTGGCAACGCCGGCAATCGTAGTGGCCAGCAGGATGGAGGTCAGGACGGGGTCGATGGTGCTTCCTTCGCGTGCAAACCGGGCATTTTACCGCCCGGCAGCATTTTTCGCTAACTCAGGCCACGCCGTTGGCCCTGAACCAGGCCAGGGCGCGCTGCCAGCCGTCTTTGGCCGATTCCGGATCGTAGCCGGGGCGGTAATCGGCGTAGAAGCCGTGTGGCGCTTCCGGGTAGACGTGGATTTGCGACTTGCCGTTGCCCTTGGCCAGGGCGGTGCGCATCTGCTCCACGGTATCGAGCGGGATACCCTGGTCCTTGCCGCCGTACAGGCCGAGCACCGGCGCTTTCAGGGTGGCAGCAATATCGACCGGCAATACTGGCCAGGCGGCTGTACGCTCGCCAACCAGTCGCCCATACCAGGCGACGCCGGCCTTGATACCAGGATTGTGATGGCTGTACAGCCAGGTAATGCGGCCACCATAGCAAAAGCCGGTAATGCCCAGCCGGGCAGTGTCTGCGCCGTAAGTGCGCGCCCACTCCACCACTCCATCCAGGTCCCGCATCACCTGGGCGTCCTCGGTCTTGCGGATGATGTTTGCCATCAGGTCGGCGATCGCTTGCTCACGGGTGGCATCGCCCTGGCGCACGAACAGGTCGGGCGCCAGGGCGAGGTAACCGGCCTTGGCGAAGCGGCGCGCGACATCGGCAATGTGCTCGTGTACGCCGAAGATTTCAGAAATGACGAGGATAATAGGCAGCTTGGTCTTGCCTTCCGGATGGGCCAGGTAGACCGGGACCGTCTGGCCATCCACTTTGATATGGATTGTGCGAGCGGTAAGTCCTTTGCTGTCCGTGTTGACCAAGGTTTGCGCCTGGATTGGCAGCGCTGCGGCAGCGAAACCGGTGCCGATTGCGGCCTTGATGAAATCGCGGCGGTCCAGGCCAGCTGGCTGGCCAATCAGTGCCAAAGCGTCATCTTGCAAATCTTTTATTGTTGTCATTTCAAGTAAGTTGACAAGGTTTGTCGGAGCAGACTGCCAAAATTTGTCAGCACTGACAAATTTTGGCGCTAAATTCCCCCAAATTGGCGACTTATCGTCACTTCAGTGGGCTTCTTCCCAGTTGCAACCAACGCCGACTTCGGCCACGAGCGGCACTTTCAACTCCGCCACGCCCGACATCAGCTTCGGCAGCATGTCCTTGACCAGTGCCAGTTCGGCATCCGGCACTTCCAGCACCAGTTCGTCGTGCACTTGCATGATCATCTTGGTAGCCAGGCCTTCGCGCTCGATCCAGTCCTGCACTGCGATCATGGCCAGTTTGATCAGGTCCGCCGCCGTGCCCTGCATCGGCGCGTTGATCGCCGCACGCTCGGCGCCCTGGCGGCGCGGGCCGTTCGGCGAATTGATTTCCGGCAGCCACAAGCGGCGGCCGAACACCGTCTGCACATAGCCGCGCGCCTTCGCTTCGGCACGGGTTTCGTCCATATAGCGCTTAACGCCGGAGAAACGGGCGAAATAACGGTCGATATAGTTCTGCGCCGCGGTACGGTCGATGCCCAGGTTGGCAGCCAGGCCGAAAGCGCTCATGCCGTAAATCAGGCCAAAGTTGATCACCTTGGCGTAGCGGCGCTGCTCCGGCTGCACGTCCGCCGGCGCCACACCGAAGATTTCGGCAGCGGTCGCGCGGTGGATGTCCTCCCCTTCCGCAAAGGCGCGCAGCATCGCTTCGTCGCCCGAGATGTGCGCCATGATGCGCAGTTCGATCTGCGAGTAGTCGGCCGACACGATGTGCGAGCCGGGCGGCGCGATAAACGCTTCGCGGATGCGGCGGCCTTCGGCGGTACGCACCGGGATGTTTTGCAGGTTCGGGTCGTTCGACGCCAGGCGGCCGGTGATCGCCACCGCTTGCGCATAGTTGGTATGCACGCGGCCGGTGAGTTTGTTGATCATCTTCGGCAGCTTGTCGGTATAGGTCGACTTGAGCTTGGCCATGCCACGGTATTCCAGCAGTACTTTCGGCAACGGGTAGTCTTCTGCCAGCTTTTGCAGCACTTCTTCATCGGTGGAAGGTGCGCCGCTCGGGGTCTTTTTCACCACCGGCAGTTCCAGCTTGGTGAAGAAGATTTCGCCGATCTGCTTTGGCGAGCCGAGGTTGAACGGCTGCCCCGCCAGCTCATAAGCCTTCTGCTCCAGTTCCAGGATGCGCGCGCCCAGTTCGTTGGACTGGGTCGCCAGCAGGCCGGCGTCAATCAGCACTCCATTGCGCTCGATCTTCTGCAGCACGACAGCGGTCGGCAGCTCGATGGTGTTGTAGATGCGGGTCAGGCCTTCGTCGCCGGATACCTGGCCGTGCATGGCCAGGTGCAGGCGCAGCGTGATGTCGGCATCTTCCGCCGCATACTCGGTGGCGCGGCCGACTTCGACCTGGTCGAAGCCGATCTGGCTGGCGCCCTTGCCGCACACTTCTTCGTAAGCGATGGTCTTGTGGTTCAGGTGGCGCAGCGCCAGGCTGTCCATGTCGTGGGTGCGGTGCGACTCGAACACATACGACTGCAGCAGCGTGTCATGCACGATGCCGCGCAGGGTCACGCCATGGTTGGCGAACACGTGCGCATCGTACTTCAGGTTCTGGCCCAGCTTGGGCTTGGTGGCGTCCTCGAGCCACGGCTTCAGTTTGGACAGCACCCAGTCGCGCTGCAGCTGCTGCGGCGCGTCCGGGTAGCGGTGCGCCAGCGGGATGTAGCAGGCGATGCCCGGCTCGGTGGACAGCGAAATGCCGACCATCTCGGCCAGCATCGGCTCCAACGAAGTCGTCTCGGTATCGAGCGCCGTCAGCGGGGCGGCATTGATGCGCGCAATCCACGCCTCCAGTTGTTCCTCGGTCAGCACCGTCTCGTAGCTGATGGTAGCCGGCGGCGCTGCAAACAGGTCGGCCGTGGCGCCCGGTGCCGGCGCGGCAGCAGCCGCACTGCCCGGCGCCGGGGCGGCCGGGGTCAGGCCGGACAGCTCACGCAGCAGGGTCTTGAAGCCGTACTTGGTGAAGAAGGCAACCAACTGCTCGCGGTCTTCATCCTTGGCGCCCAGCGATTCGGAAATCGACATCATGTG
>JBCNOP010000178.1:0-11162 GCA_039593775.1 Pseudoduganella sp. | reverse complement strand
CAGCCTCGCGCCGCGGCGCATCCGGCAAAGCCAGCCGCGTCCAAGCGCATGCTTGCCGCCAACGGCGCGGGCGACGGCTGGGAAGAATTCTAAGCAGGTACCTGCCGCTTCAGAATTCCTCCCATTCCTGGTTCGCACTGGGTGTCCTGGTAACGGCTGGTGCAGGTTTCTCCGGGCGCTGGACGACAGCACGAGTTGCAACCGGCGCCGGGCGCGTCGCGGCCTTGACCACAGCGCGCACGGCCAGCCGTTTCGGGTCGGCCTGATGATCGGCCAGGCGGAATACGCTGACCGCGTCGGCCAGCATTTCCGCCTGGTCGCGCATCGACTGCGCGGCCGCCGCGGCTTCTTCGACCAGCGCCGCATTCTGCTGCGTCACGTCGTCAATCGAGACGATCGCCTGGTTGACCTGGGCGATGCCGCTGCTTTGCTCCTGGCTGGCGGCGCTGATCTGCTGCATGATGTCACTCACCTGCTGCACTGCCTTGACGATGCCGTCCATCGTTTCGCCGGCCTGGTCGACCAGGCGCGCGCCTTCATCGACCGTATCGACCGAGTGCCCGATCAGCTCCTTGATTTCCTTCGCCGCTGCGGCGGAACGCTGCGCCAGGTTGCGCACTTCCGACGCCACCACGGCAAAGCCCCTGCCCTGCTCGCCCGCGCGCGCCGCTTCAACGGCGGCATTGAGCGCAAGGATATTAGTCTGGAACGCGATGCCGTCGATCACGCCGATGATGTCGACGATCTTGTTCGACGACTCCTTGATCGCCCCCATGGTGCTGACCACCTGTCCCACGACGGCGCCGCCGCGCGTGGCAAAGTCGGATGCGGTCACTACAAGCTGCGTGGCCTGGCGTGCGTTCTCGGCGTTTTGCTGCACAGTGGAGGTCAGCTCCTCCATCGAAGAAGCCGTTTCCTCCAGCGAGCTGGCTTGCTGCTCGGTGCGCGACGAGAGGTCCAGGTTGCCTGTGGCGATTTCGTTCGAAGCCGTGGTGATGGTGTCGGAACCGGATCGCACCTTGCCGACCGTGCGCGCCAGGCTGTCGTTCATATTCGCCAGCGCTTGCAGCAGCTGGCCGGTTTCGTCGCGGCTGGTGACCTCGATACGCTGTGTCAGGTCGCCGCCTGCCACGGCTTCCGCCACGCCGACGGCGCGGTTCAGAGGCTGGGTGATGCTGCGCGTGACCCACCAGGCAACCCAGGCAGCCAGTGCGGCTGCCGCAGCAGTCAGCACGATCATCACGTTGCGCGAACTGCTGTAAGCCTTGCCGGCGACATCGCTGGCATTGTTCACTGCGGCTGTCTGGTACTTCACCAGCTCGGTCAGCGCGGTCAGGTAAGCTGTCTGCTCCTTGCGCACCGTGGTCAGCAGGTATTTGACGTTTTCTTCGCGCTGGCTGTCGTCGGCGGATTTTTTCAGGAAGGCGGACTGCACGACCAGGTAACGCTCGCGCGCTTCCTGCACGGCCTTGAGTTTGGCCTTGCTTTCCGCATCTTCATCGTCTGAAATCAATTTGGCAAGCTTATCGAGATTACCATCGATCTCGGCTTTCTTGTCCTCGACGCGCTTCAGCTCCTTCTTTACCGTTTCCGGTTCGGTGGACAGCATTGCATTGCGCATGGCACGTGCGATGTCGTTGACACCGCCGATCGCCTCGTAGGCGAGGATTACTTTCGGCACCTTGTCGCTGGCGATATCGTCGGTGCCGTCATTCAGTTTGCCCAGGTTGGCAATGCCTGTAGCGGCAATGCCAACCATGAAGGCCAGTGCGAGACCCAATCCGGCGGCCAGGCGGACGCCGATTTTCCAGTTGCCGATACCCATACAACCTCCTTCAAGGTTACAGGGGGTCGCCTCCCTGCAAGGCTTGCTCGATGTCGCTGCGTGTCAAATCCGGGGCGAACTGCGAGATGAACTCGTAGGCATACGATCGCAAGTATGCTCCTTTGCGCAGGGCAAGTCTTGTTGTATTTGCAGCGAAAAGATGGGAGGCTTCGATGGCGCGCAGGCCCTTGTCGCGGCCATGGTCGAAAGCCATCGACGCCACCAGGCCAACGCCCAGGCCCAGCGTCACGTACTGCTTGATGACGTCCGAGTCCATCGCGGTCAGCACGATGTCGGGCCGCACGCCGGCCTTGTCGAAGGCGGCATCGATGTGGCCACGGCCGGTGAAGCCGACGTCATAAGTGATCAGCGGGTACTCGGCCAGGTCTTCCAGGCGGATCGGGGAGCGCGTCAGCAGCGGGTGGCCGTCCGGCACCACCACCAGGTGGCTCCAGCGATAGCAAGGGAAAGACACCAGGTCAGGGAATTGCGACAGGCCTTCGGTGGCAATGCCGATATCGGCCTTGCCCGACAAGACCCATTCCGCGATATGGTCAGGGGCGCTTTGCTGCAGGGCGATGCGCACGTCAGGGAATTCGTTACGGAAATGCGAAACCGCTTTCGGCAGCGCATAGCGTGCCTGGGTGTGCGTGGCGGCGATGGTCAGCGTGCCGCTCTTCTGGCCGGTGAATTCCAGGCTGGCCTGCTGCAGGTTTTCCGCTTCCACCAGCAGGCGGTCGACGATCTTCAGGATGCCCTTGCCAGGTTCGGTCAGGCCGGTCAGGCGCTTGCCGTTGCGCTCGAAGATGACGACGCCGAGTTCGTCTTCCAGTTCGCGGATCTGGCGGCTGACACCCGGCTGCGACGTGAACAGGGCATTTGCCACTTCGGTCAGGTTGTAGTTGCGGCGCGCGGCTTCGCGCACGGAGCGTAATTGCTGGAAGTTCATGCGTGAGCCCCTTCATCGACGAAGACGCGCAGGCGTTTCGGACGCACCACCAGGGTCTCGCCATCTTTCAGGTTAAGTTGGATATAGCGTTCGTTGGAAATGGTCGCCTCGATGATCTGGGCATTGTCGGTGCGCTCCAGGTCGAGCTGGGCCAGCGGGCCGATCGCGTGTGCGCGGCGCAGCTTGACCACGATGCCTTCCGCACCCTGCACATAGCGCTCGACTTCCAGGTCGTGCGGGCGGATGTAAGCCGTGCCCTTGCCGCTGCCATGGCCTTCCACATCGAATTCGACGCCATCACTGGCCAGGACGCCTTCGTGCACGCGGCCGTGGAACACGTTGACGTTGCCGAGGAAGCCGTAAACGAATGGCGAGGCGGGATGGTTGTACACCTCGTCCGGCGAGCCAAGTTGCTCGACATGGCCTTTGTTCATCAGCACAACGCGGTCGGCCACTTCGAGTGCTTCTTCCTGGTCGTGCGTCACGAAAATCGAAGTCACGTGCAGCTCGTCGTGCAGGCGGCGCAGCCAGCGGCGCAGCTCCTTGCGCACCTTGGCATCCAGCGCGCCGAACGGTTCGTCCAGCAGCAGCACGCGCGGTTCAACGGCCAGTGCGCGCGCCAGGGCGATACGCTGGCGTTGGCCGCCGGAGAGTTGCGGCGGATAACGGTCGGCCAGCCAGTCCAGCTGCACCAGTTCCAGCAGTTCCTTGACCTTGCGGCGGATCTGCTCTTCCGACGGGCGCTCCTTGCGCGGCTTGACGCGCAGGCCGAAGGCCACGTTCTCGAACACGGTCATGTGCTTGAACAGCGCGTAGTGCTGGAACACGAAGCCAACCTGGCGCTCGCGGACATGGCGGTCGGAGGCATCGGCGCCGTCCAGCAGCACCTGGCCCGAATCCGGATGTTCCAGGCCGGCGATGCAGCGCAGCAGCGTGGTCTTGCCACAGCCCGATGGGCCCAGCAGCGCGGTCAGCTCGCCCTGCGGGAAGTCGAGCGATACATTATCCAGGGCGACGAAGTCGCCGAAACGCTTGTTGATGTTCTTGACTGCGATCGTCATATCAATGCTCCTTGGCGTCGTCGCCGTAGTTTTCGTGCAGGCGCCATTCGATAAAGGTTTTCACTGCCAGGGTCACCAGCGCCAGCAGGGCCAGCAGCGAGGCCACGGCAAAGGCGGCGGCAAAGTTGTATTCGTTGTAGAGGATCTCGACCTGCAGCGGCATGGTGTTGGTCTCGCCGCGGATATGGCCGGATACCACCGACACCGCGCCGAATTCACCCATCGCGCGGGCGTTACACAGGATCACGCCATACAGCAGGCCCCACTTGATGTTCGGCAGGGTCACGCGGAAGAAGGTCTGCCAGCCGTTGGCGCCCAGCACCACCGCTGCTTCTTCTTCCTCGCTGCCCTGGGCCTGCATCAGCGGGATCAGTTCACGCGCCACGAACGGGAAGGTAATGAACACAGTGGCGAGCACGATGCCCGGCACGGCGAACAGGATCTTGATGTCGTGCGCCGCCAGCCAGGGGCCGAACCAGCCCTGTGCGCCAAACAGCAGCACATAGATCAGGCCCGAGATCACCGGCGACACCGAGAACGGCAGGTCGATCAGCGTCAGCAGCACGCTCTTGCCGCGGAATTCGAACTTGGTGATGGCCCAGGACGCGGCCACGCCGAACACCAGGTTGAACGGCACGGCAATGCCAGCCGCTATCAGCGTGAGCTTGATGGCGGCAATCGAATCGTCTTCCGTGATCGCGCTGGCATAGACGTCCCAGCCCTTCTTCAACGCTTCGGTGAACACGGCCACCAGCGGCACGAACAGGAACAGGGTCAGGAAGGTCAGCGCCACCGCAATCAGGACATAGCGCACCCAGCGCGGTTCCAGCACGTCATGGCGTTGCGGCAGTTCGCCGCGGCGGATTTGGGTCACAGAGCCGCTCATTTGGCGTTCCTCCCACGCGACCAGGCCTGCAGCAGGTTAATCGTCAACAGCATGATGAAGGAAGCCACCAGCATAACCACGGCGATGGCGGTGGCGCCGGCGTAGTCATACTGTTCGAGCTTGGTGATGATGAACAGCGGGGTAATCTCGGACACAAGCGGCATATTGCCGGCAATGAAAATCACCGAGCCGAATTCACCGGTGGCGCGGGCGAAGGCCAGTGCAAAACCGGTCAGCAGCGACGGCAGGATGGTCGGGAATACCACGCGGCGGAAAGTCTGGAAAGCAGAGGCGCCAAGGCTGGCAGCAGCCTCCTCCAGCTCGCGCTCGGCGTCTTCCAGCACCGGCTGCACGGTACGCACCACGAAAGGCAGGCCAATAAAGGTCAGCGCCACCACCACGCCCAGCGGGGTGAAGGCGACCTTGATGCCCAATACGCCTTCGATATAGCGGCCGAACCAGCCGTTCGAGGAATACAGCGCAGTCAGGGTGATGCCGGCGACGGCGGTCGGCAACGCGAACGGCAGGTCGACCAGCGCATCCACAATCCGCTTGCCGGGGAATTTGTAACGCACCAGCACCCAGGCCACGATGCCGCCGAAGAAAACGTTCAGCACCGCGCCGATGAAGGAGGCGCCAAACGTCAGCCTGTAGGAGGCGACCACGCGCTCCGAGGTAACCGCGGCCCAGAAGCCTTCCCACGTCATGGTGAAGGTCTTAAGGAAGATCGCCGACAACGGGATCAGGACGATCAGCGTCAGGTACAGGATGGTGAAACCAAGCGACAGGTTAAAGCCGGGCATCACGCGGTATGGCGCTTTGCGGGCCTTGACCTCTCCTCCGGGCGCGGTCGCCGGAGTGGGCACTGATGCAGCAACTGCAGACATGCTTGCTCCCTTATTACATTTTCGACTAATAGGAGCGCATATTCGCATTCACGCGTTATAAACCAAACTACCCTTTTTTCATTTGCTTAGATGCTAAAACGGCAGTAGCAGGGTCTTCAAGCCACCAATTTAGCGGCGACAGATACCAAAACAGTAGCCAACACGCCGCGCAGGAAGCGCTCCGGCATCGAGCGCGCAAACCAGGAGCCGATGGTAATGCCGGGCACGGAGCCCAACAGCAAGGTCAGCAGTAGCATCCAGTCGATGGAGCCCAGCCACCAGTGTCCCGCAGCAGCAATTGCCGTCAGCGGCACTGCATAGGCGATATCGGTGCCGGCCACTTCTGCCGGCGACAGGCGGGGATACATCAACACCAGCAGCGTGGCGCCGACGGCACCGGCGCCGATGGAGGAAATGGTCACCAGCGTGCCTAGGGTGGCGCCAGCAACGACCGTGGCGATTTCCAGGGCCCTGCCCTGCAATTGCCGCTCGGGGTGGGCCAGCATCCATGCCAGCATCTTGCCGCGGAACAGAATGGCTACCACGGTGAGCATGACCGAGCCGGCGATGCAAACCCGGATCAGGTGGCCGATTTCCTTATCCAGCGCGCCGAAATGCTTCAGGCCATAGGTTGAGAGCAAGGCGGCAGGCAAGGCGCCGCAGCAGAGCAGGCGCACGATGTCCCAGCGCACCGTGCCGCGCAAACGGTGGGTGAAGGTGCCGGCGCTCTTGGTAACGGACGCAAAGGCCAGGTCAGTACCTACCGCCACCGAGGGCGAAACGCCGAACATCAGGGTCAGGATGGGCGTCATGAGCGAACCACCGCCGACGCCGGTCAGACCAACCAGGGCGCCTACGACGAAACCAGAAACGATGAACGACAGATCCATGCGAAATCCTTCCAAGACGCGCTAGGGTATCCAGATGAGCATGGAATCCAAACAACGAAATCCTTATTTGCTTATAAAAAAAGCGCCCCGAAGGGCGCTTTCAAAGCGGGAGTAATAGCTTAGAAGGCAGTATCGAACTTCAGGTACATCGAACGGCCGTTCACGCCGAATGGGCAGGTTTCCCAGCAGTACTTGAAGCCCAGTTTCGGGAAGTCGCCGCCGTTGGTCCATTCGGATGGGTAGGTATCAAACAGATTGTTGACGCCAAAGGCCAAGGTGGTTTTCTTGCTGAAGCTATAACGAATGCTCGTATCCACGATCCATTTCGCGTCCCAGGTCTGCAGTGGACCGAAGCCTTCGCCGCTTACCTCGCCATAATAGTTGGCACGTGCATTCACGTTCCACGGACCGGTCGTGTAGTCGGCAGCAACAACGTGATGCTTGCGTGGCTGGCCGCGTTCGATCAGGGTCACCTGTGCCTGGTTGAACAGCTGTTCGCCGGTCAGCAGGGTCGATGGCGAGTGGCGCTTGGTCACTTCGGTCTTGTTGAAGCCCAACTGGCCGGACAGCACCAGGGTCGACGACGCGAACTTGGTGGTGTGGTCAGCCACGATATCCAGGCCGCGGGTGGTGGTGTCCACTGCATTGGTGAAGAACTGCGCCTGGCCTACGCCCAGCGGATTCAGCACGTTGGCGATCGGGCCACCATTGGCTTCCGGCGTGATCTCGCTCGAGAACACGATGCGGTCCTTGATCTTGATCTGGTACAGGTCAGCGGTCAGCGACATGTTCTTCGCTGGACGCAGCACCATGCCGATCGAGGCGTTGCGCGAAGTCTCTTCCTTCAGCGGCTTGATGCCCAACGCCGTGGTGACCGCACTGCCTTCGCGTGCCGTCAGGGTTTCGGTCAGCTCGCCGGCGGCGTTCAGGTTGGTGGAGACCGAGCTGTAGAACTTTTGCTGCACGCCCGGTGCGCGGAAGCCGGACGATACGCTGCCGCGCAGGCCGAATTCCTTGGTCGGATCCCAGCGCGCGGTGAGCTTGCCGGTGGTGGTGTTGCCGAAGTCGGAATACTTCTCGTAGCGCACGGCTGCGCCCAGCAGCAGTTCCTTGACCGGGTGGTATTCGGTATCGAGGAACAGGGCGATATTGTGGCGGCCCTCGTCCACCGCAGTGGCCGGGGTATAGCCGGGGAAGCCCTGGGTACCGGATGCCGCAACACCGCCGTTCTGGTTGGTGATGACGATCGCCGGGTTGTTGGTACGGCCATACTGGTAAGACACCGGGTCGCCGGCGACGATCTGGTAGTTGTCGCGGCGGTATTCAAAGCCGGTCGCGACGAACACTTCTTCGCTGCCGAATTTGACCGGGCCCTTCACGTCGGCGTTGAAGGTGGTCTGGTTGAATTTCAGCTTGCCGGTGTCGGCTTCGAACGGCGACTCGGCGTAGATGCCGCCGCCTGGTTTCGGCTCGTACCAGTAGGAGACGTTGATGGTCTGCTTCTCGTGGAAATCGAGTTCGCTGCGGCCGTGGTTGATGCTGATGTCGGCCTTCCAGTCGTTCGGCAGGTCGCGGCGGTAACCGAAGGCGAGCGACGCGTCCTTCACAGTGGTGCGGATATTCGGCAGGAAGCCTTCCGGATACACGGCCGGCACGTTGCGCCCGTCGCCCTTGGAGCGGAAGAAGCCGGACGAATCGCCCTTGCGCTTGGACACGCCGCCGAAGCTGTAGAACTCACCCGATTTTTCAACCGGCAGTGCCGCATTCCACCACAGGTAAGCATCCTTGGCATCGCTGTCGCCGATGCGCTGGGTCACACGCGGCGGATCGACGCGCAGCGAGTCGGGACCGGCACGGTTGGTTTCATCGCGCTTGCGGCCTTCCAGCGACAGGTTGATGTAACCGCCGTCCTCGCCCAGCGCCCAGCCGCGGTTGACGCTGCCGGAAATCATGTCGCCGTCGCCTTCCTTGGTGGTGCCAACCTGGCCGCTGAGGGCAGTCTCGTTCACGTTCGACTTCAGCACGATGTTGATCACGCCGGCAATCGCGTCCGAGCCGTACTGGGCAGCCGCGCCATCGCGCAGCACTTCGATGTGGTGGATCGCAGACAGCGGAATCGCGTTGATGTCGGTACCTGCCGAACCGCGGCCGATCGTTTGCTGCACGTTGACCAGCGCCTGCTGGTGGCGCCGCTTACCGTTCACCAGCACCAGCAGCTGGTCAGGGCCCAGCGAGCGCAGGGTCGCAGGGCGGATGATGTCGGTACCGTCGCTGATGAAGGTGGTGGAAAAGTTGAACGACGGGTCCAGCGTTTGCAGCAGCTTGCCCAGTTCGAGCGGGCCGGCCGTCTGCAGGTCCTTGGCATTGATCAGGCCAACCGGTGCAGCGGTATCGAGCGCGGTCTTGGCGGTGGCGCGGGAGCCCAGCACGACCACGGTCTGCTGTTCTTCGGCGGGTTGGGCGGCGGTTTGTGCGTATGCTTGAGATGTGGCCAGCAAAACAGCACTGGCAATGAGGGTGCGTTTCATAGGTAATCCGATCTTTTTAACGATTTTTATTTGGTGCCGCGGGAAAATACTACCTCGCACTGTTGAACACATAAAGAAATAATTCATTTATGACAAGTGATTTACCTGCCAACGTTGCATGAATGGAACAGATCCAGGGCTATTGGCTTGTATTCAACCAAGTGCTACATTGAGTGCAAGCGATTCATGGGAGGAAGTGTGATGACTGATGCTCTGTTGCTGACCGACCGTTTGTGCGACCTGACCGAAATGGCCTTGCAGGCCTACACCAAGTTCGAGAAGGCCACTGTCTACTGCACCGCCAAGCACCTGGTGGCCGACTTCGAAGATGCGGGACTGCCCCTGGCAGCCTTCGACAAGCTCTCGACGATCCAGGCTGCCATCCTGGCGGCCGTCGAATTTGCCCCGCCAGGCGGCAAGAACAATCCCCAATGCATCGTCGCCGCGCGCAACGAGATCGCCGCGCTGCGCGAAATGCTGAAGGAAAAAAAGCGCCCCGAAGGGCGCCTGCAAGAACACCTGCACTAGTCAATCCTGTCTGGCGGCGATGCCTGCTCCTGCATTGGCGTGCGGGAGGGCCGCTTATAATCTGCATTCCTGAAACCTCCGGAATGCCTGATGAAGCGCACAAGTCCCCTGCTCTTCGCAATTGCGATAGCCGGCCAACCCCCCATGGCCCAAGAACTGCCGAAAGATGTCGAGCGTCTGGATGCCTACTCAATCGATTGGAACAACCCGCAGTATCCTGAAACCGCCAAGGCTTACTTCGCCCAGGGCGAAGTCCAGGTCCGGCAGGATTTCCTGGACGACGGTACGCCCCGAGGCGAGGCATCGATCTTCAGTAGTTCCAACTCTCCGGAGCTCGATGAAAAGGCGCTGGAACTTGTGCGCAAGGCCCGCCTCCAACCCAGCGGGAAACAAGCTGGTTCCGACGCGAAAAAGTACGTGCTGGTGGTGTCCTTCAATCGCGACTCGATAACCAACATCGCGAAGAAGACCTGCGCCGAACTGATCGAAGACGTCGGTTTTCACAAATCGGCCCACGCTGGCCAGCCGTTGACCAAGATGCGGCTATATGAGATGACGCTTGGCTTGTTCTACTTCGCCGGAAAGCGCGATGTGGCATCGACAGTCAAGCTGGCTAAGTCCATGCCAGCCGCCTTCGACAAAACGGTCGAGGCATGCGGCCCGAACCCAGCCGGTCTGTTCCTCGATCAGTTGCGCGAAAAACTGAAGCAGGCCGAATAAAAAAAGCGCCCCGAGGGGCGCCTGCAAGAACATCTGCACTGATCGTTCCGGGGACCTGGTGATCTACTCCCCTTCCTGACCGGCATATTTCCAAAACCGTTACTTGTTCGGTTGCGGCGTGATGCGCAGGTAAGGACGCGGGGCTTTGAAGCCCGCCGGGTACTTCTGCTTGATCACTTCAGGATCCTGCACGGTGAGCGGGATGATCACGTCATCGCCATCTTTCCAGTTGCCTGGGGTGGCGACGGTGTGCTTGTCCGTCAGTTGCAGGGCGTCGATCACGCGCAGCACTTCATCGAAGTTGCGGCCGGTGCTCAGTGGATAGGTGATCTGCAGGCGCAGTTTCCTGGCCGGGTCGATCACGAACAGCGAGCGCACGGTGGCGGTGGCCGACTGGTTGGGATGGATCATGTCGTACAGCTCGGCCACTTTGCGGTCGGCGTCGGCAATGATCGGAAATCCCACCACGGTCTGCTGGGTCTCTTCGATATCCTTGATCCATTCCTTGTGCTTGTCGGCCGGGTCGACCGACAGCGCGATCGCCTTGACGTTGCGCTTGTCGAATTCCGGTTTCAGTTTGGCGGTCAGGCCCAGTTCCGTGGTGCAGACCGGCGTGAAGTCGGCCGGGTGCGAGAACAGCACCACCCAGGAATCGCCTGCCCACTCATGAAACTTGATGCTGCCAATGCTGGAATCCTGTTCGAAGTCCGGTGCGGTATCGCCAAGGCGTAAACTCATTCTTTTTCTCCAAAGTTAAATTTGATGCGCGCTGCGCCAGGACCTGCAGCAGGCGCTGGCCAAAACGCCAGTCGCCCAGGCCCGATTCAGCGTTGATATGTCCCAGCGCTCCGGCGTTGACGAAGTCGCTGCCCCAGCGCTGCGCCCAGG
>JBCNOP010000177.1:0-11163 GCA_039593775.1 Pseudoduganella sp. | reverse complement strand
TCGGTTGGGCACACGAAGGTGAAGTCGGCTGGGTAGAACACGAATACGGACCACTTGCCTTTCAGGGATTCTTCGCTCAGTTCAACGAATTTGCCGTTGTGGTATGCGGTGGCCTTGAATGGTTTTACTTGGGTGTTAATCAGGGACATTGTGGTTTCCTCGTGGGTTTGTGAATCAATGAGACGCCAGTTTAAGGCCTTCCCGAAGATTTGGAAATTTGATTGTTCAAATAGACTCAATAGTCTTTGGCTATTGAGACCGCGTGACGCGATCGATATTATCGCCTTTTGCCGACGCCCGATGTTGTCGCTGCCATACGTTTATCAAAACGATATTGCCCTATGGCTCTCGAAATGGCCGTTTTGATAATTGCCCGCGATATACTGCATTTCTTTTAATTAACAGAAGGAAATTATGTTTCGCCGAGAATTCTCCGTCATCGTGACGGCTTTGGCCCTGACTGCTTGCAGCGCACCGGTCCCTAAATTCCAGTCCGCCGTGCCCGACGCAGGCAAGTCGACCTACGCCATGGCCTCTGCGCCCGCGCTGGCCACCACCAGCAGCACCATCCAGCATCTCGACAACGACAAAACCATCGTCTACCAGCAGAACTATGGTGGCGGCGGCGCCGGGCTGGGACTGTTGCTGGGTCCGATCGGTGTTGCTGCCAACGCGTCGATGATTGAAAGCATGACCAAATCGGACGCCGAAAAAATGCGCGAGAAGATCCTGGTCAAGCCACGCAACGTATTCGAAAGCGCTGCCCGGAAGAAGGGCGTGCAACTCGACAACGTGACCGATGCCAGAATCACTCCTTACCTGTATGTGTCGAAGACCGAAAATGACCGCTTGCTGGTCGCCAGCGCGATGATCGTCGAACAGGCTGCCTGGTCCGGAAAATACATGTACCAGCTGCCTGTCACCTACTCAGTCGATGAGTTGGCGGGACTGGATGGTAACGCCACGGTACAGCTGCAGAACGCTGTGGAAGGCGGCTTTGAGGCCCTGCTCCAGCAAATGCAGGCGGAAAGCGCAGCCAGCGAGGCATCCGAAAAGCCCATCACCTTCAAGTCTGACTTCGTCACGCCGCGCTTCGGCTTCGATATGTATGGTTCCCTGGTCGGCACCGACAACGACGTCGTGTGGGTGCGTACCGTGGGCGCCGTGTATGGCCTGCGCAAGTCCAACGTGAGCTATTCCCCGCGCTAATTACCCGCCGGAATCCTGGGCAGCAGCTTGCGCCAGTCAAAGGCGCTGGCATCCAGGCCGTCCAGCGTATTCTTGAACAGCAGGCCCAGTTCCGTGTCGCCTTCGAGGATCAGGCGGCGGCTGAAGAACAGGGTGTCCGGGTCTTCCTGGCGGCGGGCCATCAGCACGAGGTCATGCGCGCATGCGCCGATGGTCAGGTCGGGCCGCTCGCCGTGGCGGGCCGTTTCAAAGGCCTTGCCTCGCCAACTGAAGTCGATCGCCAGGCCGGCATCTTCCACCCGCAGCCGCAGGCGGCGGGCAAACAGGGCCTGGCGCACGTCTTCGGGCAATTGCGGCGCCAGGATTCGGTTCAAGCCCTGCACGAACAGCCAGGCCGGCGGCTGCGGCGGCAGGCGGCCCAGCAAACGGCCGATGGCGGGCGGGATCCGCAGCGGGGAGGTCGTCATGCTACACGCTCCATTCCTGGCTGGCCGTACCAGAAGCCATCGCAACTCCCGCCGGGAGCCAGCGGTTCCAGCATGACGGCGGCATGCGGCGCCTGCCACTCGCCGCGGCGCACCTTGTCGAAAGCTGCCACTACTTCCAGGGTATCGCGCGACTGCGGCGAAATGCGCAGCACGTTGATGCCCATGTCGGCCATTTCCGGCATCACGCGCACCAGGTTGCAACAGGCTGCAGACTGGGTCTGGATGCCATTCAACACCAGGAAAGCCTTCTGTTCGCGAGTATCCATGATCATGCCATCGGGGTAATCGATGCAGCCGAACTGGCAATCGTCCTTCGGCAGGTTGCGGTTGCGCGCGGTCATGCAGCGGGCGGAGAAGGCCAGCGGCATGCGGCCCCAGGCGAAGACTTCACTCTCCATGCCGGCCGGCTGCGTCTTGAGCAGCGTGCCGATCGCACTGCGGCCCATTTCCAGCGGCGCCACCCAGCGGCGGGCGCCGTGGCGTGCCAGCACCGCCAGCGTTGGCTCGCTGTAGATGTTCAGGTGCGGGCCGGCGATAAAGCCTGCACCTTCCAGGTTGCGCACGGCGCCGAAATCATTGGCCTCCACCAGGAAGTCGCGGTGCTCGCACAGCTTGCGCATGGTGGTCAGCTCGGCGCCCGATTCGATCAGTGCTTGTGTCGACAACACCACTTCCTTGCCTGCGTCGCGCAGCATGGCGGCGATATCGAGCCAGTCCGGCAGGCGCAGCTCGTGGCGGCGCGAGCATACAACCTCGCCGAGGTAGACGATATCGACCGGACTTTCTGCTACCTGCTGGTAGAACTCGAACATTGTCAGGCGCGGCCAGTAGTACAGCACCGGCCCGAGGGCTAGTTTCAACATACTTATTTCCATTTGCGGTGATAGGCGCCCAGGGTGTGCTGCTGGCCTTCCGCCACGCGGTCCAGCGCGGCGCTCCAGCTTGGGTGGATGGCAAAGCGGCGCTTGCCGTCGCCGCAGGCGTCAATGGCGGCGCGCCACGCCTGCGTCACTTGCGCCACGTAGGCAGGGCTGCGCTGGCGGCCTTCTATCTTGATTGCCTTGACGCCCATCTGCACCAGTTGTGGTAGCAATTCCATCGTGTTCAGGCTGGCCGGTTCCTCGATGGCGTAATAGGTCTCGCCTTCCACTTCAAAGCGGCCCTTGCACAGGGTGGGGTAGCTGGCGTTTTCGTCTGGCTGGTAGCGGTCGATCAGCACGCCGTTCAGGCGCGACTCCAGGCCCTTCGGCGTCTGCTGCCAGCGGACCGCTTTGGCAGGCGAGCAGACGCCGGCCGTGTTAGGCGAATCGCCAGTGGCGTAAGACGACAGCGCGCAGCGTCCTTCCACCATCACGCACAGGCTGCCGAAACCGAATACTTCGATTTCGGTCCTCACGTGGCGGATCAGGTGTTCGACCTGCTGCATCGACAGCACACGCGGCAACACGGCACGCGAGATGCCGAACTGCTCTTGGTAGAAGTTGATCGCTTCGTAGTTGGTGGCGGAGCCTTGCACTGACAGGTGCAGGCGAAGTCCAGGGTGCTTGTTGCGCGCGTATTCCATCAGGCCGGGGTCGGCCAGGATGATAGCGTCGATGCCGGCACCGGCGGCGCGGTCGACTGCTTCGCGCCAGAGCTGCCAGTTGGCTGCCTGCGGATAAGTATTCAGCGCCAGCAGGACTTTGCGGCCGCGCTGGTGGGCGTAGCGGATGCCTTCCGCAATCGCCGCTTCATCGAAATTCAGGCCGGCGAAATTGCGAGCATTGGTGGCATCGCGGAAGCCGAGGTAGACGCTGTCGGCACCGTTATCGACAGCCGCTTTCAACGCCGGCAGGCTCCCGGCGGGACAAACGAGTTCAATCATGCTTGATTTCCCTGCAGGCGACGGACGCCGTTGACGAAGCGGGCCAGGGTGTCGGACTGCCCGCCACGCGGCAGCATCACTTCCACAAGCTGGAAACGGCCGCGCTGCTGCACGGCGCTTTCCAGTGCTTCTACGAGTTCGGCACGCGTAGTAACGCGGTAGCCGTCGCCGCCCAGCGCTTGCGCCATGTCGGCAAAGCGCCAGTCGCTCAAGTCGCAAAAAGAGGATTGCGGCTGGAAGGCGCGCAGCATCTCCCAGCTGCAGTTATTGAAGATGACGACGATCGGGTCCAGGCCGTAGCGCTGGCAGTTGCCTAGTTCCCAGCCAGTCATCTGGAAGGCGCCGTCGCCGACCAGCACCAGCGGGCGTTCGCCGCCGGCTGCTTGCAGGCCGAAGGCGGCAGGCACACCGTAGCCCATCGTCGCGTAGTAGCCCGGCGCCAGCAAGTCGGTATTTTCTATGTCGAGTGCTGTGAACAGGCAGTCGCCGATGTCGGAAGCGATCGCCATGCGGCCGTGCTTGCGCATCATGTCGTTGATTGCGCTGGCTACGTCGCGTGGCACCAAGGGGTTATCGTCCGCAGGAACGTCGCACGGGTAGGCCGTGCGTTCGCCGCGCAGGATGGCATCGGCGCGCAGGGGTTTGGCGTGGTCCAGCAGCCCATCCACCAATGCCTCCAGCGGGATGTCGTGGTATGTGTGGTAGCCGAGGGTGACGTCGCCATCCAGCGCCAGCATGCACTTGCGCAGGTCGATGCGTTCGCGCTGCACGCCGAAGTTGGTGTCGGACAGGATCACGCCCAGCATCAGCAAGGCATCCGAGCCTTCGACAGCTTCGGTGACTTCTGGTGCACCGGCGACGCCGAGATAGGTGCCGAGCAGCGGTGCTTCCGGCTCACTGGCCAGCAGGCCGCGGCCCATGAAGCAGGTCACCACCGGCACCTGCAGCTCGCTGGCAAGTTGCGCCACCTTGCGCTCCAGGCCGAAGCGGCGGATTTCAATATCGACCATCAGTACCGGACGCGCCGCGCGCTCCAGGCGTGCCAGCACCTCTTCCACGCAGGCTGCCAGGGCGTCCGTATCACGGACCGGCGCCGGCAGGGCGTGCACCCGCGCGCAAGGTGCGTGCACCATGTCGCGCGGCAGCTCGATGTAGACCGGTCGCGAATGCGTGATCGCACTGCGCAGCACCCGCGCGATATCGTCCGGCGCACGCTGCGGGTCGTCCAGCACGCACTGGTCACAGGTAATCTCGCGGAAGATCGCCATCTGCGAGTCCAGGTGCTTGACCTGGTGGTGCAGCAGGAAGCCGTTGCGGCGTTCATTGGTTCCCGGTGCGCCCGAGATCACCACCACGGGCACCTTTTCAGCGTAAGCGCCCGCGACGGCGTTGACCATATTGAGTGCCCCCGCACCATAGGTCACCGCCGCCACGCTTATGCGCCCGTGATAGCGTGCCGCCCCATCGGCTGCGAAGCCCACGCCGGGTTCGTGGCTCAGCGTGTAGAGGGGCAGGACGCCAGATTTCTCAATTTGTTCGAAGAAGGCAAGGACGAAGTCTCCGGGGATGCCAAAAACTTCACGCGCGCCGTGATCAGCCAGCGCGTGCAGGAGGGAGTTTGCGAGATTCATAGCCGGCATCTTGCGCGGGCACGGCTGAAAAATCCTTGAGCCAGGTCAAGAATTCCCCAGTCGGCCGCGATCCCTTCCTCTTCAAGCCGCCTTCACCAGCGCAGCCAACATCACTTCCAGCGTCTTGTCGTGGCGCTTGATCGGCGGGATCTCGCGTTCGATGCCGAGCAGCTGGTAGACAGCCATCTGTGCTGCGCGCACGGAGTATTCGACGGTGAACACCACGTCATCCGGAACTTCGACAAACTGGCTGACCAGCGCCAGGTTGCGCGAGCCGGGCGGTACCGGCAACGGACGGTCGCTGTAGTGGCGCGGCATGAACATGCTGGTGATGTAGGGCATGCGGCATGGGATGCAGTTGGCCTGGGCAAAAACTTCCGGCTCGAAGTTCAGGTGGCCCGCCAGTTCGCGCAGGATTTCCTCGCCAGTGCAATCGGCCATCGGCTTGGCGACGAAATTACCAACGCGGTCTGGATGCAGGGCATAGCCCCAGAATACTTTCACATCACCCGGCTGGTTGGCGAAGTGCGGCTGGTGCGCCAGCACGACGGACATCAGCCAGTTGGAATCCTTGAAGGTCACCAGCCCGCCGGTACCGGCGACATTGCCGCTGAACGCCTCCATCTGGTCGAAGAAAGCCGTATCGTGCAGCGTCACCGTGAACGATTCCCACCATGATTGCTGGATGTTGCGGTTGAACGCAGCCGGCTTGCCAAGTTCGGCACGCCCTTCCGCCAAGCGCTCCCACAGCTTCCAGCCGCCGCTCTGGTGGCGGTCAAGTCGCGGCGGCGCGGCATCCATGCTACCGAAGCTCGAAGCGTCAGTCATAGAGCCATTCTGGAAAAACACCAGGTCGTCAGGCGAAATCGGCAGAAGCTCGCACTGTCCATCGCGTTCAAGTTCGATCGCATGAACCAGCAGTTCCTCCTTGGCGTCGGCCAGCTTGATGTCGGTCACAGTGCAACCGGTTTCGATACGCACGCCCTGCTGCACCAGCCATGCCTGTAGCGGCCTGACAAGCGAATCGTACTGGTTGTACACGGTGCGCTTGACGCCAGCCAGCGTTTCGATACGCGAGAACTCTTTCATGAAACGATGCAGGTAGCGCTTGAACTCCACCGCGCTGTGCCACGGCTGGAAAGCGAAAGTCGTGGCCCACATGTACCAGAACGGCGTTTCGAAGAATTCCGGTGAAATGTGGTCGGTGATCGGGCTGTTGCCCAGTGCGGCTTCATCAGCCTCGTGCAGCTTGAGCAGCTCCATCCGGTCGCGCAGACTGAAGCCCATCGAAGTCACATCCACCCTATGGCGGTTACGGTCGACCAAGCGCGCCTGCGAGTGCGATTTATGCAGTTCGTTGAAGGCCAGGGTCTCGTCCAGCACCGACTGACCGGGGTGCACCAGCGAGGGGATGGACGCAAACAGGTCCCAGGTACATTCGTAATTATCAGTGGTCAGCATCCTGCCGCCACGCAAGCGGTAACCATCCTTCGCGTTGCCGGCACCATCGAGGCTGCCACCGGCCACACCGAGCGATTCGTAGATGCGAATCTGGTCACCGCGCATTTTCCCGTCGCGGATCATGAAAGCCGCTGCCGCCAGATTGCCAATGCCGGCACCGACCATATACACCTGTTTTTCTTTTCCCATTTCGTTACTCCTTGGTTGGTTCGGAGGTAACTATAGGTTTTCGCAAGGCCGCTTGACTTTGATTTGGGTCAAGAACGGGCCAATCGTCATGCCTTGAATGTGACCCAGGGGCGGAACCGTGCCACGGCCTGGATTAAACCGGCGTCCTCTTGGGCAGTAATCACCGGACCGATTGGCTTGTAGGCACTCGGCGCTTCTTCAACGCGCCTTTCTTCGCGCAAGGTTACGCATTGCCACGATTGCTCTCCTGGTGTGCCAGCCGTGCGCAGGGCGCGGATTTCCTGCCTGCGCAGCCGCCGCCCGGCACCGTGGCTGCACGACCAAAGCCAGTCGGCATGGCCAAGGCCCGTCGCGAGGAAGGAACTATCTCCCATGGAGCCGGGTATCAAGGCGAACTGCCCATCATGCGCCGGTGTGGCGCCCTTGCGGTGGATGTTCATGCCTTGCTCGGCCAGCACGACATTGTGCGGCACATCAACGACCAGCCGTGAAGCGGATGCGCCCACGATTGCTTCCAGGTCTTTGCGGACCAGCTCCGCCAGCACCAGCCGGTTGGCCCAGGCATAGCGCGCCGCAACGCCCATGGCTTCGAGATACTCGAAGGCGAGTGGGCCGGAAAGGCCATATAAACTGCTTTCAGGATGGCGCACGCCGGCTGGCCATTCGGCCCTGGCCCGGTCCATCCACGCCTGCCCTACGAAAAATCCGAGGTCGCGCGAGCCGCTATGGATCATCACGACCACATCGCCAACCTTGAGGCCAGCACGATAGGCTGCGTGGCGATCCAGAACTTCTTCGACAACCTGCAGTTCGACGAAGTGGTTGCCGCCGCCGGGCGTGCCGAGATTGGGGTCACGGAATACCGCGTGGCGCCGGCCGATGTACGCCTCCGGTGCATGCTTTGCGGCGCCGCCAAAACTTTGCAGCCCAACGCAGTGCGCAAGTTCGTCCTGCAGGCGAACGTGATCCATTTCGCCCCACAGACCTTCACGGGGAATCTCCTGCAGGAACGCCTCGGGGCCAAGGTCGAACAGGGCGCGGAAGGCAGCCGTACTTGCAGGCACGTCGCGGCCGTTATCAAGCAGGCTGCGCGTCAACCGTTGCACCAGGCGCTGCTTGTGCGGTTCGAGCTGCTGCAGCGTATGTCCCGTGGTGAGCAGCCGCATGCCGCAGTTGATGTCCGTGCCAATTGCGGCCGGGATGACGAAGTCGCTGTCGGTCGCGACGATGCTGCCTACCGGGGCGATTGAACCGGGATGGAAATCAGGCGTGGCGCAAGCCTTGCAGGCGCCGCGCTCATTGTCATGACTGCGCACGGAGGCGAATTCAAGCAACTGGCGCACAGCCTTTTCTTCCAAAGGAAGGCTTGCAGGCAAAAGAACCTGGGCCTGCGCCTTCTCATGATGGATTTGGTAGACACCATCGCGATAGTTGACGATGATGCCGGAACGGGCAAAGGCCCGTTGAAGTCGAGTGTAATTGTTCATGGCTGCTACGGACGTAATGAGAACCCGCGAAGTTCGCGGTGAACGTCCTCTCTTGCAGCAGCGCATTCAAGGAAGGAAAAACGGCGCTAGTCTAGCACGGTTTACGCGGCAGTGGCATGCGGGGCCGGGGCAGTGGGGATGCTTTGCTGGTGCAGCATGGCATCGAAGTCGGCGGCGGGCAGCGGGCGGGCGAACAGGTAGCCCTGGCCGTAGTCGCAGCCGGCGCCGGCCAGCAGGTCGCGTTGTTCGACGGTTTCCACGCCTTCGGCGATCACGTTCAGGCCAAGCTTGTGGGCCATCACGATGATCGCGTCGGACAGGGCCATGTCGCTCGAATCCGGTGCAAGGTTGCGGGTGAAGCTGCGGTCGATCTTCAGGTAATCGATGTCGAATTTCTTCAGGTAGGACAGCGAGGAGTAGCCGGTGCCGAAATCGTCCAGTGCGACCTGGATGCCCGCGTCACGCAGTTGCAGCAGCTTGTCGGTGACATTGGTGTTTGCATCAAGCAGCAGGCCTTCCGTGATTTCCACCACGATGCTTTCGCCCGGCACGCCGAGCTGCTGCAGGTAGGCCAGCCAGTCGGCGTAAGTGCCCCGTTCGCGCTGGAATTCCATCGGTGACTGGTTCAGGCTGACCTGGAAGCCGGGATGCACTTCTTCGCGCCAGCGTTTGACCCACTGCGCCGATTCACGGAACACCCACTCGCCGATATCGACAATCAGGCCACTGGCTTCGGCCAGCGGGATGAACTCCAGCGGGCTGACCATGCCGCGTTGCGGGTGCTCCCAGCGGATCAGCGCTTCGGCCTTGTGGATCTTGCCGGTCGGGAGGTGCACGATGGGCTGGAAGTAGAGCTTGAGCTGGTCGCCTTTCAATGCGCCGCGCAAGTCATTGGTCAGGCGCATGCGGTTCAGCGCTGCCACCTGCAGGGCCGGCGTAAAGTAGCTGAAGCGGTTGCGGCCCGCGCCTTTGGCAGCATACATGGCCTGGTCGGCGTGCTTCAGCAAGTCGTCCATATTGCCGGCATCGTCCGGGTAGATGGTGATGCCGATCGAGGCCGAGACGAAGGCTTGCTCCTGCCCGAGCTGGAACGGCATGCGCAGGCTGTCGATGATGTTCTGGGCGATGTCTTCCACCCTGTCCACTTCCGACAGTTCCGGCAGGATCACGGTGAATTCGTCGCCGCCCAGGCGCGATACGGTGTCCGACTGGCGCACGCAGGCACCGATGCGGCGCGCCGCTTCCACCAGCAGCACATCGCCCTGGTGGTGGCCCAGTGTGTCGTTAACTTCCTTGAAGTGGTCAAGGTCGATGAACAGGATGGCTATGCGGGTGCCATCGCGGCGAGATTTCAAGATATCGTGCTGCAGCCGGTCGAGGAACATGCGCCGGTTCGGCAACTGCGTCAGCGTGTCAAAGTTGGCCTGCTGCCAGATCAGGGCTTCGGTTTCCTTTTTCTCGGTGATGTCCTCAATCATGCACAGGTGGTGCGGCTGGCTTTCCGTGCCGACGGCGTTGATCGAAGCCTCCACCCACACGATGCGGCCATCGGGGCGCACCAGGCGCGTCTCCATCTTGAAGCCGTTTATCTGCTGCGCCGCCAGCTGTGCCATTTTTTCCTGCTCGGGCGCCACGTCGTCCGGATGACAGATTTCCAGCCAGCGGCTATGGCGCATCTCTTGCGCAGAGCGGCCTGCAATTTCGGCAAAGCGCGGATTGACATCGCGGAACTGGCCACCGTTCGAATCGATCAGGGCAATGCCCATCGGCGCCGCTTCGAACATGGTGCGGAAGCGCTGCTCGCCTTTGCGGATGGTTTCCTCGGCACGCGTGCGCTCGCGCGTCAGCAGGGAGAAGTGGATCATTGCGCCCAGCACCAGCAGGCCCGCCGCCACGCCCAGCACGCGGTACAGCCACGTCAGGTCCGAGCCTGGATCGGCGTTGTACAGGAAGCCGGCCCAGGTGGCGCCTTTGGGCAGCATGCCAAGCTCGGTGTAGACGTCGGCGATGTGCTGCCAGCGATCCGGGTTCATGTAGCCGATTTCCACCAGCACGGGCTGCACCAGCGGCACCATCTGGCGCGCTTCGTACAGCAGGTGCATGCGGTCGTGCTGGCGCGAGTACTTGTTGAGGATCAGGTCGACGATTTCTTCCTGGTGGCTCATGGCGTACTGCCAGCCGCGCATGCTGGCAGCGCGGAAGGCGCGCACGCGGTCCGGGTGGTCCTTGATTTCCGCTTCGCTGGTGAACAGGTTGTCGCCGTAAAAGTCGATTCCAGCGGCGCGCGGACTGTAGATATCGTAGGGGAAACCAAGGCGGTCCAGGTAATCCGGCTCATTGGTCACATAGATCGACATGGCGTCGACCTTGCCCTTCACCAGGTCATCCGGATTGAAGCTGTGCTCCACGCGCACCAGCTGGTTGTTGGTAATGCCTTCCTTGCGCAGGTAGGCCATGACTTCGTCGGCCTGCGTCAGCTCGTCGGTGAGGGAGCCGATCATCACGCGCTTGCCGATTATGCTGCGGATGTCCGGCGCCGGGCCGGTCTGGCGCATCGCCAGCGCATAGGGGGAATGCTGGAAGATGACCGCCAGCACCACCAGCGGCTTGCCGGACAAGCGCGCCAGCAGCAGGCTGCTGCTCGCAACGCCGTATTGGGCGCGGCCATCGAGCACGGCACGTTCGGGTTCGTTGCCGTCGCTGCCTTCCAGCAGTTGCACGTCGAGGCCGGCATCACGGTAGTAGCCTTTTTCCAGCGCAGCGTAATAGCCGGCGAACTGGAACTGGTGGCTGTGCTTCAGTTGCAGCGTGACGCGTTCCTGCGCCTGAACCCAGGGTGCAGGTGCCGACAGCAA
>JBCNOP010000176.1:0-11258 GCA_039593775.1 Pseudoduganella sp. | reverse complement strand
AGCTGGCGCCACATTACGGAAGTAGAAGCACTCACTGGATGGTAAAAGATGTTCAAGAAGTTGTTTGCGGCGTTCAGCGCCAAATCGAAGACCCGCGCTGACGCGCCGTACGGCACGGAAGAATTAAACACCGTGCACAAGATGCTGTTCGCCGACGAAGTCGGCCAGCTCTTTGGCGAAGCTCCGGATGCGCGCGTGGTGCAAGCCATCGCACAGGACCCCAGCGAAGAATCGCGCGTACGCCTGCTGGCCGCACACTGGCTGCGTGCCAATGGCCATGCACCTGCTGCGCCGGAAGTACTGGGCGTTGTGATTGAAGTGCCGCTGGATGGCAGTATGGATACCCTGGCCGCCTACGCTGACGGGCGTGTGCGCTACATTAACCAGACCGGCCGCACCGCCGTTTTCGAAGGTGCGCCGGCCGATGTCGCTGCCCAGGCCAAAACGCTGGTGGCAAGCGCCATTCCAGCTTTCGTCAAGGCCTCAACGCAAAAGCCGGTGTATGCGCCGGGCGCGGGCCAGTTGCGCTTCACCTTCCTTTCGCAAGATGGCAATCGCGTCACGGATGGCTTCTTCAGCGACATCGTGCGCGACGAGCTGGCCAAGCCCGTCCTCGAGCAAGGCCAGCGCCTGCTGGACCTGGTGGTCAAGCAGGGGAGCGAGCAGTAAGGGGAGCGGGTGCGCTCTGCACGCGCCCGACCCACCACACCGAGAAGAAGATCAACGCCGTGGCAATCAGGCCGATGGTGTCATAACCCAGCAAACGCCCCGCCGCATCGGTATGCACCAGCAAACCGCCGGCGAAGGCGCCAATCCCCGTCCCCATCTGCTGTACCGCCGCATTCGCGCTGAGGAAAGCACCGCGCCGCTGCGGTTCGGGGATGGTGGTCAGCAAGGCCTGAAGCGGTACGAAACGCCCCGACATCGCCACCATGAAGAATGGGAAGAACAGCATGATCAGCAGCAGCGGAATCTGAGGCATATGCGTCATGAACAGGGTGGGCAAAACCGAGAACAGGGCTACCCAGCGGAACACGCGCTGCTTGCCGGCCTTGTCTGACCAGCCGCCGATCAGGCGTGAGCTGAACAGGGTTGCGATGCCGCCGCACAGGTAGACGTAGCTGATCTGTGCCGGCGCGATGCCGAGGTTCCCGACCAGCATAGGCGAAATGAATGGGATCACCATCATGCCGCTGACCGTGACCACGAAGCACAGCAGGAAGCCGCGCAAGTGGGCGCCTACTGTGAATAAGCCAAGCAGCTCGGGCAGCACGCGTGCCAGCGGCACCGGTGCATTCGCCAGGTGCGCCGTCATCGATGGCAGCGTACGCGCGGCAACCAGCCACACGATCATCGACAGCACTACCAGCAGGTAGAACGGCGACTGCCAGCCGAAGTGCGCGCCGAGCATGACACCGATCGGCACGCCCGCAATCGCGGCCATGCTGAAGGAAGTCATCACGACGCCAGTGGCGGCGCCGCGCCGTTCCTGCGGAATCAGGTCGGCGATGATGGACATGCTGATCGCACCCAGCACACCGCCGGTCATCCCGGCAAAGGCGCGCGACAGCACCAGCACGTGGAAGTTCGGCGCCAGCGCGCAGGCCAGGTTCGACAGGTTGAACAGCATGAATACTGTCAGCTGCAGCTTCTTGCGGTCAAAGCGGTCGGCATAGGTTGCCGCCAGCAAGCCTGAAAGCCCGGCACACCAGGCGTAAGCCGAGACGGCGCCCGAGACCTGGGCCGCCGAAATCGTGAATGCCTTCATCAGCTGCGGCGCGAGCGGCATCATGACCATGAAGTCCATGATGACGGTGAATTGTATGAACGCCAGCAGCCAGAGGACTGTGCGTTCGCGTTGTGGAGTGAGGGGCTGGGGCATCAGTTGAGTTCGTTAATTTCATTGATGGCGCGCTTGAGGATAGCGCGAATTGCGTCGACGTGCTCGCGGGTGCTGCGCGGGCCGCGGCCGCGGGTAATGACAGCGTCTTTCAAGGCATGCATCAGGGTACGCAGGTCGCCGCCGTCTTCGCCGCGCGCGTTCTCCACCAGGCGTGCCATGTAGGCGTCCACCATATTGCGGTTCTCATCGAGGAATTGCTGCCCTTCCGGCAGGACAGAATACAGCTTCTTGTTGCCGTCCTTGACGATGTCGACATGGCCCATGTCGGCCATCATCGACAGCAGTGGGTAAATCGCGCCCGGGCTCGGTGAATAGCTGCCGCCGGTCAGCGTTTCCAGCTCCTTGATGATTTCATAACCGTGACGCGGCTTGTCGGCAATCAGTTGCAGCACGACGTAGCGCATCGCGCCCGCGTCAAACATTTTCGGACCGCGGCCGCCGCCGCGCTGGTGATGGTGGTGTTCATGGTGCAGCCGATGGTGGCCGCGAAAAAAATGAAACATGGCTTTCTCCTGAATAGTTAAGATATATCTCATTAAGACATATCTTAACCAATTTTTTGCAAAATGCAAGAAGCCCGAATGTTAAATCCCGCATGGAAGCCAACCGGCACGCGCCACACAATGGCCTCACATAGGGGGAGGTGGGAATGGACAGCCATAAAAAACACGGGGAATTGCCGGGGCGCCTGGTCATGCTCGGTTTCGGCAGCATTGGCCAGGCTGTGGTGCCGCTGCTGTTTCGCCACTTCGAACTGGAACCGGCGCGGGTCACGGTGGTCTCGCGCGGCCCGGACAAGAGCGGTATCGCCGAAGAATACGGTATCTGCTACCAGGCCACGCCGCTGCAGGAAGGGAATTTCGAGAGCATCCTCGATCCCTTGCTGGAGAAAGGAGATTTCCTGCTCAACCTCTCGGTCGACGTATCAAGCCTGGACCTGATCCGCTATTGCTGGCGGCGCGGCATCCTTTACCTCGACACCTGCACCGAACCATGGAAGGGTTTTTATGAGGACGAACACCTGTCGCTGTCACAGCGCTCGAATTACGCGCTGCGCGAGGCAGTGCTGGCCTTCCGCCTCGACAAACGCCACGGCGCAACGGCCGTCGTCACGCAGGGCGCCAATCCGGGCCTGGCGTCCGTGCTGGTGAAGCAGGCACTGATGAATATGGCGCGCGACCAGCACCTCGAAGTGGAGCGCCCAACGTGCTACGAGGACTGGGCCAGGCTGGCGCAGAAGCTGGCAATCAAGGTAATCCACATCGCCGAGCGCGATACGCAAATCTCCAGCCGCCGCAAGGCGCGCGACGAATTCGTCAATACCTGGTCGGTGGATGGATTCGTCAGCGAAGGCTTGCAACCGGCGGAACTGGGATGGGGCAGCCACGAGAAGCATTGGCCGGCCGACGCAGAGCGCCACGGCTATGGCAGCGACGCCGCGATCTACCTCAAGCGGCCCGGCATCGCCACGCGCGTGCGAAGCTGGACGCCGCTGGAAGGCCCATACCACGGCTTCCTCGTCACACACGCCGAGTCGATTTCGATCGCCGACCACCTGACACTGCGCGAAAACAACAAGGTGGACTACCGCCCTACCGTGCACTACGCCTACCATCCTTGCGACGACGCCGTGCTGTCGTTGCACGAGGTGGCCGGCAAAAACTGGCAGCAGCAGAACGCGCAGCGCATCATCGGCAAGGAAATCGAGAGCGGGACCGACGAACTGGGCGTGCTTTTGATGGGCAATGAAAAAGGCGCCTACTGGTTCGGTTCGCGCCTCAGCATCGAGCAAGCGCGCGCACTGGCGCCGCATAATTCGGCCACTTCGCTGCAAGTGGTGGCCGGCATCCTCGGCGGCATCGCGTGGGCGCTGCGCAATCCGGATTGCGGCGTGGTGGAGCCGGACGATATCGACGACCAGCTTGTCATGGAAATCGCCGCGCCCTACCTGGGCGATCTGGTTGGCGTGTACGGCGACTGGACGCCCCTCAAGGAACGCAGCGGCCTGTTCGAGGAGCCTTGCGACCAGGACGATCCCTGGCAGTTCCTGAACTTCCGAGTTACCTGATATATGGGCACGCTGCTGCGCAAAGAACTGGGCGTTATCGAGAACTCATACTATGAGGCCAGCGTGCAGCGCGCGGCCGCCCAGCCGCCTTTGGCTGGCAGCACCAGCGCGGATGTTTGCGTGATTGGCGGCGGCCTGGCCGGACTGTCCGCCGCACTGGAACTTGCGGAACGCGGCTATTCCGTGGTCCTGCTCGAAGCGCAGCGCCTCGGGTGGGGAGCTTCCGGGCGCAATGGCGGCCAGGTGCTGCCGGGCTTCGGAAACGATGGCGAGCACGCTATTGAGCGCCAACTGCCGCGCGAAGACGCGCGCCGCGCATGGGACGCCTCGGTCGCCGGCGTGCAGTTGCTCCGCAAGCGCATCGACAAGTACAGCATCGATTGCGACTACAAACCCGGCGCGTTAAGCCTCGCTGTCAAGCCCAGCAAAATGCGGGCACTGGAAGCCTGGGGGCGGCATGTGGAAAAAGCCTACGGTTATCCACTGCACTGGATATCGCCGCACGAGATCGGCCGCTGGATCGACAGCCCGCGCTTTCACGCAGGCGTGGCCGATATGGGTGGCGGACATGTGCACCCGCTCAAATACACCCTTGGACTCGGGCGCGCTGCAATGGCGGCAGGCGTGCGCGTTTTCGAAGATTCGCCGGTATTCCTGCTGGAGCGCGGCGACACCGCGCTGGTTCATACAGCGCAGGGACAGGTGGCGGCGCGCTTTGTGGTGCTGGGCGCGAATGTCTATCTCGCGGAGTACGGCAACCTGGTGCCGCAGGTCAGCGCCCGCATCATGCCGGTCGGGACGTATATCGTCGCCACCGAGGCGCTGACCAGGGAGCATGCGGAGAGCCTGCTGCCGCGGCGCAGCGCCGTATCGGACACCAATTTCGTGCTGGATTATTTCCGCTTCAGCGCCGATCACCGCTTGCTGTTTGGCGCCGGCGACAGCTACAGCGCCAAGACGCCGGCCAACCTGGTCGAACGCATCAGGCGCCGCATGGTGGCGGTTTTCCCGCAACTGGCGGACGTCAGCATCGAGTATGCGTGGGGCGGTTTTATCGACATCAGCATGAACCGCGCACCGGACCTTGGCCGGATCGGCAACAACATCTACTACATGCAGGGATTCTCAGGCCACGGGCTGGCCTTTACCGGCATGGCCGGCCTGCTGGTGGCGGAAGCGATTGCAGGGCAGGCGGAGCGCTTCGACATCTTCGCGCGCGTAAAGCATGCCCCCTTCCCCGGCGGCACGCTGCTGCGTACGCCGGCGCTGGTATTAGGCATGCTCTACTTCCAGATGCGGGATATGTTCTAGTTATCCAGGTGGGAGATCTGCAGGCGGCGGCTCTCCTGCACCACGCCGTTGGCCTTGTGCTCGAGGACCAGCTCGGCGTTCTGCTCGTCCAACGAGATGCCGACCGACAGGATGTCGATCAGGAGCAGCTGCAGGATGCGCGAGATCATCGACAGGAAAGCACTGCTGTCCTCCGTATGATCGACGGCCAGGCAGACCGTGGCCTTCTTGGCCAGCGGCGACTGGCTGCTGGTGATGGCGATCACGTCAGCGCCGGCATTGCGCGCCGACTCCACTGCTTCAACCAGCTCCGGCAGCTTACCGGAATTGGAGATCGCAATCACCACGTCGCCCGGCTTCAGCAGTTCGGAGGCCAGCTTGAACAGGTGCGAGTCGCCATAAGCGGCGGTCGGGATGCGGAAGCGGAAGAACTTGTGCTGGCCGTCCAGCGCCACCACGCGTGAATTGCCCATGGCGTAGAACTCGACCTTCTTGGCCTTGGCCAGCAGCTCGATCGCGCGGTCCAGCGAATGCACGTCCATCTGGTCGCGGAATTTCAGGATCGCGGAGACAGTATTGTCGATTACCTTGGCGCTCAGGTCGTGCGTGCTGTCCGATACGCGCACCTGGCTATGGCGCACAGGGATGGCGCCGGTCAGGCTGGAAGCGAACTTCAGCTTGAAATCAGCCAAGCCCTGGAAACCGAGCGAACGGCAGAAACGGATCACGGTCGGCTGCGATACTTCCGCCAGGCGCGCAATATCGGCAATCGGCTCGTTCAGGACCAGGCGCGGTTGCTCGATCACCAGCTGCGCCACACGCTGCTCGGCGGGAGTCAGCTCCGATTTCAGCGTCTGCACGCGCTCCATCAGCGTATTGGCGCCCGTGCGGCCGCGCAGGTGCTCGGACAGGATCGAGGCCACGCCGTAGAAGGCCGGATACGGCGTAGTAATCACATACGTCGGGATCTCGGCCAGGTAGGACGAGAAGCGGCCCTTGGCTTCAAAACGGCTGCGGAACGGCGATTCCTTGAACCACTCGCCCATGCGCGGGACGATGCCGCCGCCAATGAAGATGCCACCGAAGGAACCCAGCGTCACGGCCAGGTTGGCCGCAGCGCCACCCAGCATGGCGCAGAAGCATTCCAGCACTTCGATGCACAGGGCGTTCTTGTCTTTCAGTGCGCCGGCGATGATTTGCTGCGAGGTCAGGTCGCGCACATTCAGGCCATTGCGGCGCGCCAGGGCGCGGTAGATGATTTCCATACCCGGGCCGGAAATCAGGCGTTCGTTCGACACGTGCGGCCAGGTCTGCCAGGCGTATTGCAGGATCGCGTATTCGCGCTCGTCGGCCGGTGCAAAGTTGGTGTGGCCGCCTTCGGAACCCAGTGTCACGAAACCGTCGGTGGTCGGGATCACACCCGAGCAGCCCAGGCCAGTGCCCGGGCCGAGCACGCCGATCACCGAGTTCTGCGCCGGGGAGCCGCCGCCGACCTGCATCAGGTCTTCCGCCTTGAAGCCCGGGATGGCCATGGCCAGCGCGGTGAAGTCGTTCACCACCAGCAGGGTGTGCAGGCCCAGTTCGCGCCGCACTTCGTCGGTGGAAAACTGCCAGTCGCGGTTGGTCATGCGGATGTAGTCGCCATGCACCGGGTTGGCCAGCGCCAGCGCGCCGTGATTGAGGTTGACGTCTCCGTGGTCCGCCAGATAGCTGCGCAGCAGTGGAACGATGCCGGTGAAGTCGTCGCATTGCAGCACGCGCACCGCCTGGAACTCGCCGGGGGCGGTTTGCAGCGCAAGGCGCGCGTGGGTGGCGCCGATGTCAGCCAGCAGGCGGGGGCCGTCCGCAAAAGCGGATCGGTTAGCTTTTGGGTCTGCCTCTATCTGTTTCATTGTCTTTTAAGTATTAGATAACGCCTTAAAGGCGGGAGGATACCCGAAAAACAAGGCCCCGTGCGCAGACGGGGCCTCTTATATTTATCCTGCGTAGCCAAACCAGGCGCCGTAGCCCGGAAGTTGGACCTCGCCGTTCACCACTTCGCCCGGCAGGCCTGGCTGCTCCAGCTTCTGCGCCCCCTTCGCTGCCGGCAGCGCGAAGTTGACCGGCGCCGCTCCCAGGTTGAACAGCGCAATCACGCTGCGCTCCCCTTCCAGGTCGCGCCGCAAGGCCAATACGGGCTCCGGCGCGTCGTAGAACACGATGTCGCCGCGCGTCAGCTGTGGCATGGTCTTGCGCCAGGCGATCATGCGGCGCGCAAAGTTCAGCGGCGAATCCGGGTCTTCTTCCTGAACCGATGCGGCGATGGCCTTGTGCTCTTCGGCCACCGGCAGCCACGGGGTACCGGAAGTAAAGCCACCGTGCGAACCCGTGGTCCAGGCAATCGGCGTCCGGCAGCCGTCGCGGCCCTTGAATTCGGGCCAGAAGGTCTTGCCGTACGGGTCCTGGATCAGTTCATACGGCACGTCGGCTTCGCTGAAGGCCAGCTCGTCGCCCTGGTACAGGCAAGGCGTGCCTTTCAGCGACAGCTGCATGGCCAGCACCAGCTTGGCGAAAGCCGCCTGGTTGCTCATGCCGTTCCAGCGCGTCACCACCCGCACCGCGTCGTGGTTGCCGACCGACCAGGAAGGCTGGCCTTCCTTGACACGCGCCTTGAAGTCTTCCACCTGCTTACGGATATGGCCCGCGCTGCCGTCGGCCGTCAGCAGGTTGAAGCTGTAGGCCATGTGCAGCTTGTTGCCGCCGGCCATATATTCAGCCATCACGCCCAGCGAATCATCGGCGCCCACTTCGCCGATGGCCACGGCGCCGTATTCGTCCAGCAGCTTGCGCACCTTTTCCAGGAAGGCGACGTTCTCCGGCTGCGTCTTGTCGTGAATGTGGGCCTGCATGCCGTAGGGGTTGGCGTCGCTCACCGTGGAGGTGTCGCGTACCAGGGCCGGAGGGTTGCTGCGCAACTGGCGGTCGTGGAAGTGGAAGTTGCAGGCATCCATGCGCACGCCATCGACGCCGCGCTCCAGCCAGAAGCGCAGCGCGTCTAGGTGGGCCTGCTGCACGTCCGGATTGTGGAAGTTCAGGTCCGGCTGGCTGACCAGGAAGTTATGCAGGTAGTACTGCTTGCGGCGCGAATCCCATTGCCAGGACGAGCCGCCGAATACGGACAGCCAGTTGTTGGGCGGGTTCCCGTCCGGCAGCGGATCGGCCCAGACGTACCAGTCGGATTTCGGATTATCGCGCGACGAGCGGCTCTCCTTGAACCAGGGGTGGTCTTCGGAAGTATGCGACATGACCTGGTCGATCATGATTTTCAGGCCAAGGCTGTGCGCCTTGGCGATCATGCGGTCGAAGTCGGCCAGGGTGCCGAACATCGGGTCGACGTCGCAGTAATCGGCCACGTCGTAGCCGAAATCGCGCATCGGGGATTTGAAGAACGGGGAGATCCAGATGATGTCCACGCCCAGCTTGGCGATGTAGTCGAGGCGATCGGTAATACCATTCAGGTCGCCGATGCCGTCACCATTGGTGTCCAGGTAGCTGCGCGGATAAACCTGATAAATGATTGCTTCGTTCCACCAAGGTGTGCTCATATTCCTCATCCTGATCAAAAACAGTTATGTAGATAATATACATTATGAACAGGGGAAGTTCAAATACTATGATTCCTTATAAATCAACAACTTAGTATTTTTGATGTAGCCAAACTACATATAAGTGAAACCAGTAGTTGCCAACACAGGTGGGTTCGCATAGCATCGCGCCCATTATTAGAAACGGGAGAGCTCATGTCGACGCAAGAACTGGAACAGGGTAACGGGCCGATGCCCCGGCAAATCCCGTACATCATCACCAATGAGGCCTGCGAGCGTTTCAGTTTTTACGGCATGCGCAACATCCTGGTGCCATTCCTGATCAGCACCCTGCTGCTATTCATCCCGTCCGAGCAGCGCGCCAGCGAAGCGAAGCACGTTTTCCATACCTTTGTGATCGGCGTGTATTTCTTCCCCTTGCTGGGCGGCTGGCTGTCGGACCGCTTCTTCGGCAAGTACAACACGGTGTTCTGGTTCTCGCTGATTTACTGCGCGGGGCACGCCTGCCTGGCCCTGTTTGAGAGCAACCTGAATGGCTTCTACTTTGGCCTGTTCCTGATTGCGTTTGGTTCGGGCGGCATCAAGCCGCTGGTGGTTTCCTTCGTCGGCGACCAGTTTGACCAGACCAACAAGAAAAAGGCCAAGGTGGTGTTCGATGCCTTCTACTGGAGCATCAATTTCGGTTCCTTCTTTGCCTCGCTGCTGATGCCGATCTTCCTGAAGGACTTCGGTCCGGCCGTCGCCTTCGGCATCCCCGGCATCCTGATGTTCATCGCTACCCTGGTGTTCTGGTCAGGCCGCAAGAAGTACGTGCATGTGCCGCCATCGGAGCCGAGCCAGGATTCCTTCACACGCGTCGCCAAGACTGCACTGATGTCGACCGTCCCGGGCCAGTCCCGCCCCGGCCTGACCGTCGCCATCATCGGCGTGGTGGCTGCGCTGGTTTCGCTGGCCATGACGCCTTCCTGGGGCTTCGTGATCGCAGCCTGCACCGCGCTGGTACTGGTGATGGCCTTCGGTGGCATCGGAACCTCGATGCAACTGGAACGTGCACGCGGCAAGCATAGCGACGAAGCAGTCGATGGCGTGCGCGCCGTGCTGCGCATCTTTATCGTATTTGCGATGGTGACGCCATTCTGGTCCCTGTTCGACCAGAAGGCTTCGACCTGGATCGTGCAGGCCAACGACATGGTGCACCCGACCTACGAAATCCTGGGCTGGTCGTTCTCCTTCGTGCCGGCACAGATGCAGGCGCTGAACCCGCTGCTGGTAATGCTGCTGATCCCATTCAATAACATCGCCCTGTTCCCACTGCTGCGCAAGCTGGGTATCGAGCCGACGCCGCTGCGCCGCATGGGCGCCGGCATCTTCTTCTCGGCGCTGGCCTGGGTGGTGATTGGCACGCTGCAGGTGGTGATGGATGGCGGCACGCCGGTATCGATGGCCTGGCAGATCCTGCCGTATGCCCTGCTGACGTTTGGCGAAGTGCTGGTCTCCGCTACCGGTCTTGAATTCGCGTACTCCCAGGCGCCAGCCTCGATGAAGGGCGTGATCATGGCGCTGTGGTACCTGGCCGTCACGGTCGGCAACCTGTGGGTGCTGATCCTGAACGCGGGCGTGAAGAACGATGCGGTGTCGGCCTATATCAAGACCACCGGCTTCTCGGTGATGGCCTTCCAGATGTACTTCTTCGCCGCCTTCGCTGCGCTGGTAGCAGGCTGCTTCGCGCTGTACGCGATGCGCTACAAGATGGTGGACTTCTACCGCAAGGAGCCCGAGCCGCAAGTCTGCTACGGCACTACGCCTGAGCCGCAAAAGGCTTAACTTACCCCGAGAGCTCGCGTCTACGCGAGCTCTCTTCCGCAAACACCTGCTTCAGCGAAGTCGCCTCAAGCACCGCAGCCCCCCACGCGGCCAATTGCTCTTCGCTCGCCCCGGCCAATTTCTTGCGCACCGCGACTGGCACTGAGCCAAATCGCTGGACCAGCAGCTTTTCTAAAAGCTCGGCCGCGCCTTCCTTCCGCCCTACTTTCCGACCCAACTGCCATCCCTTGTCCAAGAACGACTGTTCCAATGGGCTGATCCATTCCACTTTTCGCTCCTTTTCCAGCTTGAGAATGGCTCGCCAGTAGCGGGCCTGCTGAGGCTCTGGCAATGCCATCATCCAGTTGATCACTTTGAACAAAACGATTATGCGCCGTTTGCTCCAGGCCCGCTGATACAGTAATTTGGTCAGCTGCCACTTGGCTGCAAAGAGCCGGTCCGGGTCGTGATGCATCTGTTGCGTGCGCAAATGCGCCAGCGTGACGAGCGCGAACGGGTTGCGCGAGGCCGTCAGCGCCTCATCCCGCCCGGCATAGTCCTGCAATTTGGCAATTGCAAAGGAGATGCCCATCACCGTTCCAAGCACCTC
>JBCNOP010000175.1:0-11359 GCA_039593775.1 Pseudoduganella sp. | reverse complement strand
GGCGCCTGGCCGTTGCGCTCTTCGAGCAGGACTTGCTGCGGCTGCACCCTCAGCAGCGGCGCCAGCGCCATGCGCAGCAGCACCCGGCCGGCAACGAACTGGCGCCGGCGCTGTTCCCGCACAAAGCGGCCATGGCGGGCCAGTTCGCCCGGCGTCAGCCAGCCCAGGTAGCGCTGCAGGCTGGCATCCGTCATTGCGTCCGAGTCGGCCAGCCAGATCAGCATCTGCGCCCCCTGTTACTTGCCGTAACGCTTGAAAATCAGCGAGGTATTGATGCCGCCAAATGCAAAATTGTTCGACATCACGTATTCGCAGTCCAGTTCACGGCCGGTGCCTGCGATGTAATCCAGCGCCGCGCATTCCGGATCGGCTTCTTCCAGATTGATGGTCGGCGCAAACCAGCCCTCGCGCATCATTTCGATGCTGATCCAGGCTTCCAGTGCACCGCAGGCGCCCAGTGTGTGGCCCATATAGCTCTTGAGGGAGCTGATTGGCGTGCCGCCGCCGAATACGGCCAGCGTCGCGTGCGATTCGGCGATATCGCCTTGCGCCGTGGCGGTGCCGTGGGCGTTGATGTAGCCGATGTCCGATGGCTGCAGGCCAGCGTCCTGCAAAGCCAGCTCCATCGCGCGCTGCATGGTGGCGGAGTTCGGCTGGGTCACGTGGCAGCCGTCGCTATTGGTGCCAAAGCCGACCAGCTCCGCGTAAATCGTGGCGCCGCGTGCCTCTGCGTGTTCCAGGTCCTCCAGGATCAGGCAGCCGGCGCCTTCGCCGATGACCAGGCCATCACGCGCCCGGTCGAACGGCCGTGGCGTGGCTTGCGCTTCATCGTTGCGCACACTTGTCGCAAACAGTGTGTCGAACACCGCGGCTTCCGTCGCGCACAGCTCCTCGGCGCCGCCGGCAACCATGGCAAGCTGCTTGCCGCTCTTGATGGCCTCATAGGCATAACCGATACCCTGGCTGCCGGAAGTGCAGGCGCTGGAGGTGGTGATCACGCGGCCGGTCAGGCCAAAGAACACGCCGATATTCACCGGTGCGGTGTGCGCCATCATCTTGATGTAGGTAGTGGCGTTGATGCCCTTGGTGGTGCGCTCCTCCATCATGCGGCCGAAGTCGCCGATCGCACTTGGCGTGCCGGCGGACGAACCGAAGGACACGCCCATGTCCCCGCTCTTGATCAGCGGGTGATCGATCAGGCCTGCATCTTCCAGGGCCAGTTCGGTGGCGCGCGTTGCCATCAGTGCCACTCGGCCCATGCTGCGGGTCGTCTTGCGGTTATAGCGGCCGGACAGCTCGAACGGCGCAGCCGGTACGCCCAGGCGCGTATTCAAGCCGTCATAGTCCTCCCACTCCTCCATGCGCACCACGGCATTGCGGTACTGGCCAAGGCGTTCGCGGATCGCGGCCCAGTCGTTGCCTAGGGGGCTGATACCGGCCATGCCGGTGATGGCGACGCGGCGGCTCATGCCAGGCCTCCGTTGACGGAAATAACCTGGCGGGTGATATAACCCGCGTCTTCGCCAACCAGGAAGCTGACAGCGGCGGCCACCTCTTCCGGTTTGCCGACGCGGCGTGCCGGGATCATCTTGAGCGCTTCTTCCATCGGCACTTCTTCGATCATGTCGGTTTCAATCAGGCCGGGCGCCACGCAGTTGACGGTAATCGAGCGCTTGGCCAGTTCCAGCGCCAGGGCCTTGGTGGCGCCGATAATACCGGCTTTGGCCGCGCTGTAATTGACCTGGCCGCGGTTGCCGATCAGGCCCGATACGGAAGCCAGCGTGACGATGCGGCCCGGCTTGCGGCGCTGTACCAGCGGCATGATCAGCGGGTTCAGGACGTTGTAGAAGCCATCCAGGTTCGTTTGCAGCACGATGTCCCAGTCCTCGCCCGACATGGCCGGGAAGGCGTTGTCGCGCGCCACGCCGGCATTGCAGACCACGCCGTAGTAGCAGCCGTGCTGCGCGATGTCGGCTTCCAGCGCTGCAGCCGTGGCGGCGCGGTCGCTGATGTCGAACTGCAGCACGCGGGCGGCGCGGCCCATCTGCACGACCTCTTGTGCAACGGCTTCCGCTTCCGCGCGCTGGCTGCGGCAATGCAGCACCACGTCGTAACCGTCGCGTGCCAGGCGCAGTGCAATCGCCTTGCCGATACCGCGCGACGATCCGGTCACCAGCACGCTCATGGACTTATTCTGATTCATCCTACGTTTCCATCTTTGAGAAATTGATTGACATTATCCGGCTGGAATACCGTGACCGTGGCGGCAGCAGCATTGGCCATGCCGCCCACGATATCAATGCGGCATTCGAAGGCACCCAGCCCATTATCGGACTGCAGCACGCGGCGCACGTGCACATGGAGCACGTTTCCCAGCGCAAAATTCGGTACGTTGGCTTCGTACTTGCGCGAGCCCAGCAGGAAGCCGACCTTGACTTCCTCGCCACGCTGCAAGGCAAGCCAGCCGGCATGGGCGGCGATCGCCTGCGCCATGTACTCGATGCCCACCCAGGAACCGACACCATCGGCACCAGCCAGGATGCTGGCTTCATGAATACGCACTTCGGCGCACAGGTGGTCCGCGTCCGCTTCCAGCGCGCGGTCGAGCAAAACCATCTGCCCGGAATGCGGCACCAGTTGGCGAATATCGGGCATGTTCATTCAGTCCTCCCCAGCAGCAGGACGGCATTCGAGCCGCCGAACGCGAAAGAGCTGCTCAGCACACGGCGCAAAGGCCGGCCCAGCGTAGCGCCTGGCGGCACCAGGTTCAGCGCCGGCAGCGCGGGATCGGCGGCGCCATCCCACAGGTGCGGCGGCAGGCGGCCCTGCGCGTTATCGTCCTGCATGGACAGCCAGCATAGTGCCGCTTCCACGGCGGCAGCAGCGCCCAGCGTATGTCCGGTGAACGGCTTGGTCGAACTGACCGGCACTTCGTTGCCAAACAGGGCCGAGATCACGCGCGACTCCATGGCGTCGTTCTGTGGCGTCGCGGTGCCGTGCATATTGATGTAGTCCACCTCGGCCGCAGCGACGCCTGCGCGGTGCAGCGCCTGCTCGAAGGCCAACTTGGCGCCTGTGCCCTCCGGGTCCGGTGCGGAAATATGGTGGCCGTCCGACGATTCGCCCCAGCCCATCAATTCGACCGATTGCCGGCCCGACGGCATGGCTTCCATCAGGAACAGGGCCGCGCCTTCGCCGATATTGATGCCTTTGCGGTTGGCGCTCATCGGGTTGCATTGGCCGGCACTGACCGATTCCAGCGAGGAAAAGCCTGCAACGGTAAAGGCGCACAGGGAATCCGCTCCGCCGGTAATCACTGCATCGCACAGGCCCATGCGGATCATGCGCGCCGCGCTGGCCATGGCCTTGGCGGCCGACGAGCAGGCGGTCGAATGCACGTAGGCGGGACCTTCCAGGCCCAGTTCCAGGGCCAGGAGTTCAGCGGGCGAGCCCATTTCCTGCGCGCGGTAGCTGAATGCTTCCGGCAGCGCGCCATTTGCCACATGGTGGGCCAGCGCCTGCTCCGTCTCGCCAATGCCGGAGGTGCTGGTGCCAAGCACGACGCCGACGCGGCTTGCACCGTAGCGCGCCACTGCCGCCACCACTGCGGGACGGATCTGGGCCAATGCTGCCAGGGCCAGCGCGTTGTTGCGGCTGCGCAGGTGCAAGGGAAGGTGCGCCACGGATGGCAGTTCGCCCGGCACGGCGCCGAGGGCCAGCTCACGGCCTTCCGACCAGCGGCTGGTCGCCGCCACGCCCGGCTGGCCGGCGTACAGGCGCGCCTTCACCTGCTCCGGGCCTTCGCCCAGCGCGCAGATGATGCCGCATTCGTTCAGGTAAATCTTCGACATGGCTCGCCCCCGCATTCAGTCCGCATTTGCCGCGAACTGAATCGTCAGCTTATAGTGATAGCGCAGGTTTTCCAATACCACGGTGCCACTCCAGCGCTGCGCGTCGCTGTAAGTGATCTGCATGACCGGCACGCCGTCCAGGTACAGCGTACGCATGCGCCCCTGCTCCGCCACGCGCCAGCCGGCCGGCAAGGCAGCAGCCACCGCATCGGCCGGCCACAGCGTGAGCTGGATATCTTCCAGCACATCTTCGGCCCGCACTTGTGCCGGCAGCATGACGTGGCGCCAGGAAGTCAGTTCCTTGCCGTCGTAATGCAGCGACAGTACGCGCTGGCCGAATGCCAGTCCGACCACGTCGACCGCTTCCGGTTCTACCTGCAATGCGACGTCCAGGTCGTCGGTGCGGCCATTGCGCTCAACCTTCAGGTGCTGCTGCACACTCAGCGGCGTGCCCAGGGCGGCTGGGGCCAGTTTCAGGCCGAGGCGGGCCTGCGGCTGCTGCGGCGTGGCGGCGCAAGCTGCCAGCAGCATGGCGCATGCAGCAACGGCAAGGCGGCGCGACATCGCGTTAAACATTCTTGATTTCCTTCACAGTACCAAAACATGGGACCAGCAGCCACACCAGCGTGGTCCCCAGCAGCATCGTCAAGCCGAACGCCTGCAGGGCCGGCGTTGCGCTCAAGCCCAGCAGGCCAAACGACAGAATGGTATTGGCCGCCGACATGCCAACCGCCAGCCACGGCGTGCGGTCACTGCGGTCAGGGTGCTCCTGCATGAAAATGCCGTAGTCCACGCCGACGCCGAGGAGCAGCATCAAGGCCAGCACGTGGAACAGTTGCAGGTTCTGCGAAGCAAAGCCCAGGATCGCCAGCGTGGCGATGCTGGCCAGCGCGGTTGGCGCCAGCACGCGCCAGGTGCGGCCGCGATAGCGATGGAACAGCAGCCCAAATACCACGACGTAGGCACCCAGCACCACCCAGCCCATGTAAGCGCGGTAGCGGCCTAGCACAGACGAAATCTCGGCTACCTTGTCTACCCACTGCACGCCCTGCAAGCCATCCGCAGCCAGCATGACCTGCTTTGAAGCCTTGTTGTCCATGCCGCGCAGTGCGACGATGCTGGCGTAGACGCCTTTCTGCTCGCCGAGCCAGAGGTGGCGCCACGGTTCACTCGCCGGCGAAGCGAGGAATTCGTCCAGCATCAGCGGCTGGCCGGATGCCAACAGCCCTTGGCGAGTGGCGGCAATCCATTGCTTGTCCTCGCCCGCCTGCGCGGCAATGCCTTGCAACGGGCCCCCATCGGCCAGCAGCTTTTCCTCAACCAGCGCACGGCGCGCCGCCTGCGTACGGGCCGACGGCACCCAGTTCGACATGGCCTGGTAGCCGCTCAGGCGCTGCGCAGCCACGTGCGGTTCCAGGCGCGCCTTCAATTCCTCCTCGCGCTGCAGCACCTGCTCGGCCGAATCGCCGCGCACCAGGAAGTACTGCACCGGCGTCGGCGCGTCCAGCAGCTTGCCCAGCTTGAGCTGGTCGGCGACCAGGTGCTTGGGTGGGTTCTGCAGCAGGCGGATATCGTCGTTGGCGCCAAGGCGGCTGATGCCCCAGGCAGCCAGCAGGGCGAACACCGCTGCGATGGCCAGCGACGTACGGCTGGCGCGCCACAGCGGCCAGCGCAGCAGCGCGGCGCCATAATGCCTGACCAGGCCACCGCTGCGCAGGGTGCGGCCGTTGATCAGGGCCGGGAACCAGCACACCACGGTGAACCAGGCGAACACCAGGCCGAGGGCCGAGAACACTGCCATCTGGCGCAAGCCAGGGAAAGGCGTCAGGGCCAGGCCGGTATAGCCGATCACCGCAGCCAGCAGGGTCAGGCCAAGGCCCGGCAGCAGGCGCTTGAGCAAGGCCGCGGAATCCAGTTTTTCGTCAGCGGCCAGGCGGTTGCACAGGAAGTAGATGCCATAGTCCTGCGCCACGCCAATCAGGCTGGCGCCGAACACCAGCGTCAAAAGGTGGATGCGGCCGAACAGCAGCCAGCACACGGACAGCGCGCCAAGGCAGCCAATGCCGATCGACAGCAGGATCAGCGCGATAGGCTTGAAGGATCGGAACGTGAACCACGTCAGCAGGACGATACCGACCAGAGAGCCAATCCCGATGGTCGACATCTCGCCGCTGGCCTGGGCGCTGGCATTGGCGGCATGCAGGATCACGCCAGCCTGGATCAGGTCCACTTGCGGGGCCGCCTTGCGGGCCGCGGCCTCCGCTTGCTGCAGCAAGGGCAGCACGGTTTCCTGTGCCGTCATCGACAAGGCCGGCACCTTGAGCGTCAGCGGCAACAGCACGTACTGGCGCTGCGCATCGGCGACAAACAGGTGGCCATCGCGCGGGCGAACCGGCGTTTCCTGCGCACGCTCCTGCACCCAGCCTGCGAACAGGCCGTACGGGTCATCCTGCCAGGGGCCGAGCTTCGGGCCGCCAAACGGCGCATACAGCTTGGCCAGCGCCGACTCCAGCCAGAACTGCGCCGGCTGCTCGCGCAGCTGCTGCTCCTGCTGCGCCGTCAGCAACGCCAGCCGATGGCGCTGGAACAGGCCAAGCCAGTCGCTCTGCGTCTGCTCGTTGATCGGGGTCGCTTCAAACAGATCCTTGCGCGTGTCGAGCACCGCCTGGTAGGCATCGGCAGCCCGCCGCGCATCATCCCATTCGGCAGCGCCGGCCAGCACCAGGACCCGCTGCTGCGCCGCGTCGACCATGTGGCTGAACGAAGCCTGCAGCACCGGGTCGCGCTCCTGCACCGGCAGCAGCGCCATGATGTCGGTATCCGGCACGATGCGCTGGACCAGCCACAAAGTAGCGTTATGGCCCAGCAGCAGGCAGGCCACCAGGGCCCACAGCCACGCGAATTTTCGGTTTTGCGTCAAAACAGCGCCGCCTCTTCCTTGTTCATCGCGCCTTCACCGGTCTGGATGGCGGAGAACACGATTGTGGTACGGTCGCCACTGGCTTCATTCATCACGATCTGCTTGACGTAGCTGCCGCCTTCCAGCTTGATGGTGCCGATGGCCTTCTCCAGCGCGGCCTGGCGCGGCTTGAGCGCCACGTTCCAGCTATTGGCATCCACACTGCCCTCGCCTTCGAACAGCGCATCGAGCTGGCCCAGGTCGCCCGACAGCAGCGAGAACAGCACGTTGTTAATCATGCGCACCGTCGGCTCGGTCTTGGCGTCCAGGCGCATTGCTACACGCTCGCCCTGGTAGTTGACGATCTCTTCGCGCGTCAGGCGCAGGGTGTTCGGGAACGGCTTCAGGGTGCGCCACAGCACACCCTTGCCGGCGATGACGCAGAAGCGCCCTTCCGATGCCAGCGGCTTTTTCATGCCCGCCAGTTGCTTGGTCTGGTCAAAACGTCCGCACATGACGGCCGGCTTGGCCAGCATCGCCTGGATCTTTGCGCTTGGCACGGCGGCGTGCGCACTGCCCGCGGCGGCCAGCGCCAGGGCGATTGCGAAAATTTTCTTCATGCTGGTTCAATCCCCAGTTTTTCAAACAATACCCGCGGCGAAGCAAAGCACATCTCCTTCGTCGCGATATCGACAGCCACCATCGTGGTGCTGGCACGGTTCAGGCGCTGGCCGGTTTCCGCGTCGGTGATCAGGTAATCGATCTTCATGCGGTTTTCCCATTCGACCAGGTCGGCGCGCAGCTTCAGCTTCTGGGCGAAGACTGCCGGATTGACGTAGCGCAGCTGCATGTCGATCACCGGCCAGGCATAGCCCGACTCCTTCATCTGCGGATAGTTGTAGCCTATCTTGTCGAGCAAGGCGCAGCGCACGATTTCCAGGTACTTGACGTAATTGCCGTGCCAGACGATTTCCATCGGATCCAGATCGAAGAACTGGACCTGGATCTCGACTTCCGCGAACCAGCGGCTTTGCTTGTGCTTACGCATACAGCGTCCAGGCCTTGTTGCGGATGCGTTCCAGCATCAGGCGCAGGTCAGGCTCCAGGCGGCGGTCTTCTTCGACCGGCGCGATATCTGCTGCCAATGCTTCCTGCATTGCGGCCAGCGGGGTTTCAGGCAGCACGCCCGCGTGGTCGCGGCAGCGCAGCCAGACGCCCTGGCGCACGGTGACCAGCAAGGCGGCCACCACCTGTTCCGTCAGGTCCAGCACGCGCAGGCAGTCACGCGCGGCGATGGTGCCCATGCTGACCTTGTCCTGGTTGTGGCACTCGGTCGAACGCGAGAATACGGACGCCGGCATGGTGGCCTTCAACGCCTCAGCAGTCCACGCCGAGGCGCTGATCTGCAGCGCTTTCAGGCCGTGGTTGATTGGGGCGCGCGCGCCGACCGCGCCGGACAGGTTGGCTGGCAGGCCGTGGTTGTAGCGCGCGTCGACCAGCAGTGCCATCTGGCGGTCCAGCAGGTCGGCCAGGTTGGCGACCGCATTTTTCATGCCGTCCATCGCGAAAGCGATATGTCCGCCGTAGAAGTGGCCGCCGTGCAGGATGCGTTCGTTCTCCACGTCCACCAGCGGATTGTCGTTGGCACTATTCAGCTCGTTCTCGATCAGCTGGCGGAACATCGGCATGGTGTCGGCCAGCACGCCGATCACGTGCGGGGCGCAGCGGATCGAGTAGCGGTCCTGCAGGCGCTTGCCGTTGCGTTCCCATTGGTCGGTTGGCAGGTCGCTGCGCAGCCAGGCGGCTACCTGCTGCATGCCCGGATGCGGCTTGGCCGAGAACAGTACCTCGTCGAAATGGTGGGCGTTGCCGTCCATCGCAAACGAAGCCATGGCGGTAATGCGGGTGCACAGCTTGGCCAGGTAATCGGCGCGGTCATATGCCAGGCAAGCCAGCGCAGTCATGACGGCGGTGCCGTTCATGATCGCCAGGCCTTCCTTCGGGCGCAGGCGCAGCGGGGTAATGCCGGCTTCCTGCAGCGCCTGGGCGGCAGGCACCTTCTCCCCATTGCGCCAGACCTCGCGCTCGCCGCACAGCACGGCGGCCAGGTAGGACAGCGGTGTCAGGTCGCCGGAAGCACCGACCGAGCCTTCGGATGGAATCAGCGGCAGCAGGCCGGCATCCAGCAGGCGGGTAATCTGCAGCAGCAGTTCGACGCTGACGCCGGAAAAGCCTTTGCTCAGCGACGCCAGGCGCGAAGCCAGGATGGCGCGCGACTGGGCCGGCGTGAAGTACTCGCCCAGGCCAACACCGTGATAGGTGTACAGGTGGTGCGGCAGGTCCGGCACCAGCTCAGGCGGCACGGTCACGGTGCAGGAATCGCCGTAGCCGGTGGTCACGCCGTAGACGGTGCCGTCCTCGCGCAGGAGGCGGTCGAGGAAGTTGGCGCCGCGCTCGATGGCCGCGCGGAATTCAGGATCGTCCGACAGCACGGCGGCGGCGCGGCCTTGCGCGATGTCCACGATGTCTTCGATCGACAGGTTGTCCCGGTCAAAGCGCACAGTGCGCTGCGGGGTATTGAGTTGGGCGATGTCAGCGAGATGCATCGTTGTGTTCCAGTTCAGGTAAATGCCAGAAATCGTAGAAATTGAACCACTGCAGCGGCGCGCGCAGGGTATGGTGTTCAAGCCGGCGGGCGTAGTCGGCGGCCAGCACTTGTAGTGCGGCTTCGCGCCCCTGGCGCGGGATGCGCACCTGGTCACGGAAATGCTCGAAATGCACTTCCGAACGGCTGCCCCGGCGTACCGAAAACAACAGATAGACCGGGCATTGGAGAATGCTGGCCAGCATATGCGGGCCAATCGGAAATGCAGCGGGAGCGCCGATAAAGTCGGCCACCGCCACGCGCGGGTTCACGGAAACCGGAATACGGTCGCCGGCAATCACCACAAACTCGCCGCGCGCAACCCGCTCCGACAGCATCATTGCCGTTGCAGGCGACATCTCGGTCACCTGCAACAGGTTAAGCTGGCTCTCCGGATTCAGGCGGCCCAGCATGGCGTTGAATGCCTGCGCATGCTTGGTATGCACCAGCACCGTCAGTTTGATGTCATGACGCTGGCGCGACAGCACGCGACACAGTTCCAGGTTACCGAGATGGGCGCATACCAGCAGGCCGCCACGGCCTGCGGCCACGGCATCGGTAATCAGTTCGCCGCCATGCAGGTCGACCGAGTTGAAATCGAACAGGCCGCCCCACAGCAGCATCTTGTCGAGGATGCTCTCGCCAAAGGCGCCGAAATGGCGTATCACGCCATCTGGTTCGCTGGACGTATGGCTGGCGACCCGACGCAGGTATTCCTGCGAGGCGCGGCGCGGCAGCGGCTTGGCCATCACATACCAGGCCAGCACAGGATAAAGCACCAGGCGGAACGGCCACCGGCCGAACACGCGGAAAATCCAGAACATCAGGCGCATGCCTGCCACGAAGCTCACTTCGTTGATGGATGCCCAATGCAGGCCGCGCGCGCTCATGCTGTCCGCCATTTCCGCGCCAGCAGTTTGGGAATGCGCGGCAGCATGCCGAAGAACAGCACGGTATGCATGCGCGTGATCAGCACGTTGTCGCGCCAGACGCGGAAATGCGACACGCCATCGACCGGATAGGAGACGCGCGTTCCCACATTCACCACCCGCAGGCCGTCCCAGAACAGGCGCACGATGATGTCGGTATCGAAATTCATGCGCGAGCCGATTGCCTGGCGTGCCGCCAGCGCGTTGACCGCTGCCACCGGATAAACGCGGAAGCCGCACATGGAGTCTTTGATCTCAAGCGAGATCGTATTGATCCAGACCCAGATATGGGTGGCGTAGCGGCCGTACAGGCGCGCCTTCGGCACCGAGTCGTCGTAGATCGGGTAGCCGGAAATCACGGCATCCGGGTGCGCTGCGGCCTGCTCCAGGAACTTCGGCACGTCGGCCGTCTGGTGCTGGCCATCCGCGTCAATCTGCACTGCGTGGCTGTAGCCGAGTTGCCCGGCGCGGCGGAAGCCCGCCAGTACCGCCACGCCCTTGCCCTGGTTGTGCGGCAGCCGCTCCAGGGCCACCCGCCCGGCATGCTGCGCAGCCAGCACGTCCAGCACCGCAGCGCAGGAGGCGGAACTGCCATCGTCCACCAGGATGACTGGAACGCCGTGGCGCAGCAGGCCTTCCAGGACAGTGCCGATTGCATGTTCGTGGTTATACACCGGCACCACGATGCAGGGCTTGAAATCAGCCATGGCTGCCTCCCAGCGCAATGCGGCCGCTCGAATGCTGGCCGACGGCGGAGCTGTAGCTGAAGCGCAGGTTTTGCTTGTCCGCGTCATACGCCAGCTCCAGGTGCACCGCGTTCTCAGGCGCGATTACTTGCTGGAACTTGAGCTGGCTCATGCCCTTGAACTGCGCAGGCAGTGGGAAATACTGGCGGCCGTAGTGAATCGCCCAATCAACCTGCACCACGCCCGGCAGGATTGGCGCCACGTCGAAGTGGCCATCGAAGTACAGCAGGCGCGCCGGCGCCGTGATCTCCAGCAGCACGCGCCCTGCTTCCTTTTCCAGTTCGCGCACC
>JBCNOP010000174.1:0-11482 GCA_039593775.1 Pseudoduganella sp. | reverse complement strand
TGGCCCAGCAATTCGGCCAGGCGGCCGCGCACCACGGCCGTTTCCAGCAGCACCGGCGAGAAGCCGGAGGTGGACGCGGTGGCCAGCAACAGGGTCAGCCAGCGATACATCGGCTGGTAACCCAGCAGCTGGATCGCCTGTTTCAGCGACTGCACTTCGCGCCCTGCACCGAAACCGGCCGAGTTGATGTACTTCAGCAGCTTGTACGACAGGGCCGCATCGCGCTTCAGTACGCTTTCGAGCTGGGCCACGTCGGCATTGGCATTCACCATCTGCATCAGTTGCAAGATGATGGTTTGCGAGGGATTCAGGCCCTGCCCTTCGCTGCCCGGGCGCGGCGTCAGGTGCAGCTTGCCTACAAAGGCGTCCAGCCCCAGTGCGGCGCAGGCATCGAAATCGGACCAGGTCGTGACCGGACGGCCCACCATGCGGATATTGGAAGTCTTCAGCAGCGAATAGGCGCGCGCCTGCGCGGCCACATCGGCGCCGGTAAAGCGTACTTCGACATACGAACAGATAGTACCCAAACGGCTGCCCACGCGCGCCAGGTCGGCTTCGCGCAGCAGGATGCCGACGCCGCCAGCACGTAAGCCCTGCACCGCGGCCAGCGTGGTCGGGTTGGCCAGCTCGGAGGTTTTCAGCGACAGCACGGTATGCTCGGGCGGCAGGTCGAACATCGAATCGGTCGACAGCATGCCGGGCACAGCTTGCAGGAACAGGGTCTTCTGCTTTAGCAGCCAGCCATGTTCGGGATGGTTCACCTGGCTGGCGACGAAGCCGACCAGGCCTTCGAGCTCTTCCAGGGTGGGCACATGGGAAGCAGCTTCCTGCTGCCATGTAAGTTCGTAGCCGACCACGCGCTGCTCGGGATCGAGCAGGGGTTCACGAACCAGGAAATGTGTCTGATGCATACGTGGTCTTATGCTTGACTCAGGAGGGAACGGCGGCAGCCAGGGCCGCCGCCGCGAATTACGTGTAAAGCCGGGATCAAGCGCCGAGCTTTTCGAAAATCTTGTTCAGCTTTTCATCCAGGGTGGCGGCGGTGAATGGCTTCACCACATAGCCATTGGCGCCTGCTTGCGCAGCCGCGATGATGTTTTCCTTTTTGGCCTCGGCGGTCACCATCAACACAGGCAGCTTGGCCAGTGCGGGGTCGGCACGGATGTTCTGCAGCATGGTCAGGCCATCCATGTTCGGCATGTTCCAGTCGGAGACCACGAAGTCGAATTGCTCCGCGCGCAGTTTAGCCAGCGCCATCACGCCGTCTTCTGCCTCGTCCACGTTGGCATAACCCAGTTCCTTCAAGAGATTTCGCACGATGCGACGCATCGTCGAGAAATCGTCAACAACCAAAAATTTCATCTTTGGATCAGCCATGAATTGCTCCGTTGTTTCTACTTACGCGGTTATTAATTAAAGTGGTGTTCCCAGCAAGTTGAAGGATAGCATTTTCGTTGCTCCAAGGCGAACAAACTACCCCAAAACTGCCAATCCCGTGTCAAACGCGCAATGCACGGGAGCCATGCTGTGCAAGATAACCCAATACCATGCCGGGCAGCGCCTGCAAAGCCCCCACTTCATGCGTGGCGCCCACGGCGATCGCTTCACGCGGCATGCCAAACACCACGCAGCTAGCTTCGTCCTGCGCGAAATTATACGCCCCGGCGTTCTTCATCTCCAGCATCCCTGCCGCACCGTCCTTGCCCATGCCGGTCAGGATCACGCCAACCGCGTTTTTACCCGCATTCTGGGCCGCCGAACGGAACAGCACATCGACCGAGGGGCGGTGGCGGTTGACCGGTTCCCCCTGGTCCAGCTTGGTCATGTAATTGGCGCCGGAACGGGTCAGCAACAGGTGCGAATGGCCGGGGGCGATGTAGGCGTGGCCCGGCAGCACGCGTTCGTTGCCCTGGGCTTCCATCACCGAAATCTTGCACAGCGAATCGAGGCGCTTGGCAAAGGATTTGGTGAAGCCCTCCGGCATGTGCTGGGTGATCAGGATGCCGGGGCAGTCCGACGGCATCTGCATCAGGAATTCGCGGATGGCTTCGGTGCCGCCTGTTGACGCGCCGACAATAATCAGTTTTTCCGAAGACATCAATGGATTCCGTAATTGCGGCAGCTGCGCCCCGGCCTCGCCGGCCGCGCCTGCGGGTGGCAGGGTGCGGGCGCGCACCCTGGCCTTGGAGGCGGCGCGGATCTTGTCCGAGATCAGGTCGGCATATTCGCGCATGCCGGACTGGATCGAAATCTTGGGCTTGGTGACGAAGTCCACCGCCCCCAGTTCCAGCGCGCGCAGCGTGATTTCGGAACCGCGCTCGGTCAGCGAGGACACCATCACCACCGGCATCGGGCGCAGGCGCATCAGGCGCTCGAGGAAGTCGAGGCCGTCCATTTTCGGCATTTCGACGTCCAGCGTCAGCACATCCGGGTTGGTCTGCTTGATCAGCTCGCGCGCCACCAGGGGATCGGGGGCCACGCCGACGACTTCCATGTCCGGCTGGCTCTTGATGATCTCCGTCATTACGCTGCGGATCAGCGCAGAGTCGTCGCAAATCAGGACTTTGATCTTGTTCATGGCTGGTACCTAGTTTCTTAAAACAGCTCGACCTCGCCCGCCACCGGCTTGGCCTTGAGGCGGTTGGCGTAGTCGTTTTCACGCTGCGCCAGGGTGTCGTTATGGGTTTGCATCAGTTTCTTGACCAGCACCTTGCCGGTCTTGGGGAAGAAATACACCTTGCGCGGGTAAATATCGCAAAGGTCTTCCGCCACAATGCGGATCTTCTCGTTCTTGAGGAAGCTTTGCACGAACGCGGCATTGCGCTCGCCGACGTTGATGGCAGTGAAACCCTTCAGCACCGCCCCGCCGCCGAATACCTTGGCTTCCAGGTTGTCGCGCCGCGCGCCAGCCTTCAGCAAGTCGTTGATCAGCACTTCCATCGCGTAGGTGCCATAGCGCGCCGAGGCCGAGACCGGGCTGCCGGCATCGGCCCCGCCATCCGGCAGCATGAAGTGGTTCATGCCGCCCAGTCCCGTCAGGCGATCGCGGATACAGGCCGAGACGCAGGAGCCAAGCACGGTCACGATCAGCATGTCCTTGTTGGTGTAGTAGTACTCGCCCGGCAGGATCTTGGCGGCGTCGCAGTCGAAGGTCCTGTCGTAATAGACATTGGTCGCGAATTGTTCTTTATCCATGTCATGCCCTCTTGCGCTCATCGAGTTCGTAGACAGTCTTACCGCGCAACTTCAAAGCGTCCGACACGTAAAGGAAGTTCTCGGAATGGCCGGCAAACAGCAGGGCATCCGGTTTCATCAAAGGCACAAAGCGCGACAGGATCTTGCGCTGGGTCGCCTTGTCGAAGTAAATCATCACATTGCGGCAAAAGATCACGTCGAAGCCGGGACGGATATCCCATTTCTCGTCCAGCAGGTTGACCTGCCGGTAGGTGATCAGCGAGCGCAATTCCTGGCGCACCCGCGCCATGCCTTCGTTGGCGCCGCGCCCTTTCAGGAAGAAGCGGCGCTGCTGTTCGGGCGACAGCTTCTCGATCCGTTCCATCGGATAGACGCCGTTGGCGGCCGTGGCCAGCACATTGGTGTCGATATCGGTGGCGAGGATGTGCACCGGCGGCGTCAGCGTGTTGAACGCCTCGCAGCAGGTGATGGCAATCGAATACGGTTCTTCGCCAGTGGAACTGGCGGAGCACCAGATATTGATCGTTTCCCCGCGCTTGGCCTTCACGTGTTCGGCCAGCAGCGGGAAATGGTGCGCTTCGCGGAAGAACGACGTCAGGTTGGTGGTCAGCGCATTGGTGAACGCTTCCCACTCGCCGTTGCCCAGACGCCCTGCTTCCAGGTCGTCCAGGTAGCGCACGAAACTGTTGATGCCGGTGGCGCGCAAGCGTCGCGCCAGGCGGCTGTACACCATCTCCTGTTTGGAGTCGGCCAGCGCAATGCCGGCCCGCTTGTAGATCATTGCGCGGACCCGTTCAAAATCCTTGCCGTTGAAGTCAAACTCTTTCACGGTCTCTTTGGTCAGCGCCATTTTTCTTGGCCTCCGCGGTTACATGGACATCAAAACTCTTCCCAGTCGTCGCCCGAGGGGGCGGCAGCTGCCAGTTTCTTCTTCGGCGGCTGCGCGGGCGGTGCGGCCGGCACGACTGCCGTGCTGCGCGCCGGCACCGCCGGTTTGGCCTTGCGCGGCGGCGGCGCCGCACGCTTGGCGAATTCATCGCCGGCCAGCTTGAAGATGGCTACGGCTTCGGCCAGGCGGGTCGCCTGCTCCTGCATCGATTCGGCGGCAGCGGCGGCTTCTTCCACCAGCGCGGCGTTCTGCTGCGTCATTTCGTCCATCTGGCCGATAGCGGCGTTGACTTCCTCGATGCCGTGGCTCTGTTCCAGGGTGGCGGCGGTGATTTCGCCCATGATGTCGGCCACCTGCTTGATCGAGGTCACGATCAGGCCCATGGTCTGGCCGGCTTCATCGACCAGGCGCCCGCCCGCATCGACTTTCTCGACCGAATCGTCGATCAGGGCCTTGATTTCCTTGGCGGCCGCGGCGGAGCGCTGCGCCAGGTTGCGCACTTCGGAAGCCACCACGGCGAAGCCGCGGCCCTGCTCGCCCGCACGCGCCGCTTCCACCGCAGCATTCAGCGCCAGGATATTGGTCTGGAAGGCAATGCCGTCGATCACGCCGATGATGTCCACGATCTTGGTCGAGGACTGCTTGATCGAGCCCATGGTGTCGACCACTTGCGACACCACCTGGCCGCCCTTCTCAGCCACCGACGATGCCGAAACCGCCAGCTGGTTGGCCTGGCGGGCGTTGTCGGCATTCTGCTTCACGGTCGACGTCAGGTTTTCCATCGAGGCTGCGGTTTCCTCCAGCGAGGAAGCCTGCGATTCGGTGCGGGCCGACAGGTCGGCATTGCCGGTCGCGATTTCCTGCGATGCAGTGGTAATGGTCTCGGTGGACGTACGCACCTGGCCGACGGTCTTGGCCAGGCTTTCGTTCATGTCCTTCAGCGCCTGCAACAGTTCCGACGTCTCGTCCTTGCCTTCCACCGTGACTTGCGATGTCAGTTCGCCGGCGGCGACTTTCTGCGCCACTTCCACCGCGCCCGACAACGGGCGGGTAATCGATTTGGTGATCGCCAGCGCGCACAGGATGCCGACACCAACCGCCACCGCCGCCAGCACCACCATCCACATGGTCAGGTTGCGGTCGGCCTTGTTCGAGCTTTCCTTGAAGTCGGCGACCGCTGCCTGCTGCAAGTCCACCAGCTTGTTCAGCGCTGCCAGGGTCTGCTGCTGCAGCGGGTCGATGCGGCCGGCGATCACCTTGGCCGCGCCTTCGGCATTGAAGGCCATGATCTGGCCCATAGCCTCCTTGAAGGCGGCGTCGACGTCGGTCTGCAAGGCCGTGATGTCGTTGACGACCTTCTTCTCGGCGTCGTTCAGGCCCAGGCCTTGCAGCTTGGTGCGCGCCGCATCGTAGCGGGCGCGGTTGGCCTTGACCTTCTCTTCTTCCTTCTGCATCAGGCTGACGTCCGACTGCAGGCCGATATTGCGCATGGCGATGCCGGTTTCCAGCATCGCGCTCTTCATCGACTGCGCCTGGGTTTCCTTGGCGCCGGCCAGGTCCAGGCCCGCCATCAGGGCCGACTTGTTACGGTAGTTCAGCACATTGGTCAGCAACACGGTGCCGACCAGGATCAGCAAAATGATCCCGAAACCGAAACTGAGCCGTGTGCCTATCTTGTATTCGCGCACATTCATTTTGTTCTCTCCCCTCGTATCCTGTTGGACCCGTATTTTTATGTTTTATGCTGCGAGCTTCTCGCTCAAGCCCATTTCAGGGCTGGACATCAGGCGCTGGATATCCACCAGGATCAGCATGCGCTCATCGATGGTGCCCAGGCCGATCATGTACTCCGAGCTGAAGGCCGTGCCCATGTCCGGCGCCGGCTTGATCTGTTCCTCCGTCAGCGACGTCACGTCCGACACCGAATCGACCACCATGCCTACCACGCGGCCGTTGATGTTGAGGATGATGACAACGGTGAACTGGTCGTACACCGGTTCACCCAGCTTGAACTTGATGCGCATGTCCACCACCGGAATGATGATGCCGCGCAGGTTGATCACGCCCTTGATGAATTCAGGGGCGTTGGCAATCCGGGTCACTGCTTCGTAGCCGCGGATCTCTTGCACTTTCAGGATGTCGATGCCGTATTCTTCAGAGCCCAGTTTGAAAGCCAGGAACTCCTGGACGGCTGTACCGGCGCTGGATGCGTCGTTCATGGTGCTTCCTTCACAAAGTTTGATTCGTCAACCAGCTGGCGCGACGAACGAACCAGCGCCGTCACGTCCAGGATCAGCGACACGCCTCCGTCGCCGAGGATGGTGGCACCGGAAATTCCGGTCACCTTGCGGTAATTCGATTCCAGGTTCTTGACCACGACCTGCTGCTGGCCAACCAGTTCGTCCACGAACAGGCAGGCTTTCTTGCCTTCGGTTTCCACGATCACCAGGATGCCCTGGGTCGGGTCGGTATAGCGCGGTGCGATATCGAAAATCTGGTACAGCGGGATCAGCGGCAGGTATTCGCCGCGCACCTTGATGACACGGCCCTTGCCGCTGATTTCCTTCACATCCTCCGGCGCCGGCTGCAGCGATTCGAGCACGAAGCCAAGCGGCAGGATGTAGACCTCGTCGCCGGTCTGGATCAGCATGCCATCCAGGATGGCCAGCGTGAGCGGCAGGGAAATCGAAATCGTGGTGCCGAAGCCCTTGGCCGAACGGATGTCGACCACGCCGCCCATGGCGGTGATATTGCGCTTGACCACGTCCATGCCGACCCCGCGGCCAGAGACATCGGTCACCTGTTCGGCGGTCGAGAAACCCGGCTCGAAAATCAGCTGCCACACGTCGGCGTCAGACATATTATCGGACAGCGGCAAGCCGTTCTGGCGGGCTTTCGCCAAAATCTTATCGCGGTTCAAGCCGCCGCCATCATCCGATACTTCGATGATGATGCTGCCGCCCTGGTGCGAGGCGGACAGGAACAGGCGGCCCGTTTCCGACTTGCCGGCTGCCTTGCGCACTTCCGGCATTTCGATGCCGTGGTCGATCGAGTTGCGCACCAGGTGGGTCAGCGGGTCGACGATGCGTTCGATCAGGCCCTTGTCCAGTTCCGTGGCGGCGCCGCTGGTGACGAATTCGACCTTCTTGCCAAGCTTGGTGGCCAGGTCGCGCACCATGCGCGGGAAGCGCGAGAACACGAAGTCCATCGGCATCATGCGGATCGACATCACCGATTCCTGCAAGTCGCGCGTGTTGCGCGTGAGCTGGGAGATGCCGCTCATGAGCTTTTCGTGCAGCACCGGGTCGAGCGAGCCGGCGCGCTGCTCGATCATGGCTTGCGTGATCACCAGTTCGCCGACCAGGTTAATCAGCTGGTCGACCTTTTCCACCGACACCCGGATCGAAGACGACTCGGCGCCGGCCGGTGCGTGGGCCTGCTTCTCCGCCTCTTTGCGGGCGGCTTTCTTTTCCTGCTCTTCGGTCGGCTTCGCCGCTTCCGCCGGCGCATCCTTGATGCCGGCCTGGGCACGGATCACTTCCAGTGGCTGGAAGAAGCCATAGCCGCGTGCATCTTCGGCGGCGGCACCGGCATCGGCGCGGATCTGATCCAGCGGCTGGAAAAAGCCATAGCCTTCGCCATCGGCCGACGGTGCCGCACCGGCTTCCGGCAGTGGATCGAAGAAGCCGTAGCCCTGCTCCGCTTCCTTGCGTTCGCGTTCGGCGTTTTCGCGCGCGGCCTGGGTCGGGCTCAGGACCGGCAGTTCGCTGACCTTCATCTGGTCGGCATCGATCACGAAGGAGCAGATGGCCACGATATCGTCCAGCGATTCGTGGGTGGTGACGATCATGGCATGGCGCTCGGCGTCCAGCGGCGCCAGCTCGACGTGGCCCATCAGGCCCAGCTCGGCCGCCAGCGCCTCCACTTCGCGATGCACCATGGGCGGCAGTTCCAGGCGATAGCGCTTGCCACCGCTGTGGTCCACTGCCTGCGCTTCCGGCGTGCTGAAACCCGATGCCACCGGCGTCATCGCTTCAATGTGCACGTCCTGCGCCAGTTCCTGCAGCATCATGCGCACGTCGCCCACAGCCTCCTGGTCGACAGCAGTGCCGAGCCGGTGCCCGTCCAGCTGCATCTTCAGGATGTCCTTGGCGGCCAGGAAGGCGTCGACGTGGGTCGACGTCAAGGCCATCTCGCCCTTGCGGATGCGGTCCAGCAGCGTCTCCAGCACGTGCGTGACTTCGGTCATGTCGGTCACGCCGAACGTCGACGCCCCGCCCTTCACCGAGTGCGCGGTACGGAAAATCGCGTTCAAGTCCTCTTCGCTGGGCGACTCGACGTCGACGCCCAGCAGCAGACGCTCCATTTCAGCCAGCAGTTCTTCCGCTTCGTCGAAGAAGACCTGGTAGAACTGGCTAATATCGATGGTCATGCCACACCCCTTAATTAGCCAATGACCTTCTTCACTACCTCAATCAAGCGTTGCGGGTCGAAAGGCTTGACCAGCCAGCCATTCGCGCCGGCGGCGCGGCCCTTGGCCTTCATCTCGTCGGACGATTCGGTGGTCAGCATCAGGATTGGTACCTTGGCGTAGGACGGTTGCTCGCGCAGCAGCTTGATCAGTTGCAGGCCATCCATGCGCGGCATGTTCTGGTCGGTCAGCACCAGGTCCACGGTTTGCAGCTTGGCCTTTTCCAGGCCATCCTGTCCGTCGACTGCTTCCACCACCTGGTAGCCGGCTGCCTTCAGGCTGAAAGCCACCATCTGGCGCAGCGAGGAGGAATCGTCGACTGCAAGAATTGTTTTAGCCATCTTTTTTTCTCACTTGGTTAAATTTTTTGTATTCGTATCTGGATTCAGAACAGTTCGATGTCGCCGCTCTCCAGGTGCTTCTGGCTGACTGCCTTGCGCAGCACGCTGCGCAGCTCCAGGCTCTGGATTGCCAGCGCCATGCTGACCTTGCTAAGCAGGTCCACGATCTCGTCGCTGCCCGATTCCGGCACCACTTCGGCGCCGTGCGCACCCAGCGTCCCGAGGAATTCACGCAAGCCGGTCACCCGCTTCAAGGTGCGGTCGATCAGCTGGCTGGTCATGTCCTGGAACTGCATGCTGGTAATGGCGGCATTGACATATCCGCTTACCTGTTCGTTCATTTCCTTCAGGCGCGCCTTGTCTTCCGCCGAGGGATCACCGCCCTGCAGCAGCAGTTCGATGGTGGCTTGCTGGGCACTGACCGCCTCATGGATTGCCATGAAGTTACGGGTCAGCTTGTCGATCGCTTCTTCCAGCAGCAGGTTGGTCTGCAGCAGGTCGGTCTCGACTTCCGTCAGGTGGCGCCGGCCATGGTCGGACACGCCGGACAGCAGCCGTTTCACATGCGAGCCAAGGATCTTCTTTCTTGTCATAGCTGTCTCTATTTCTTCCCTGCCGGCGCAGCCGGTGCCGCTGCCGCTGCGGCTTGCGTAGCTTCCGTATCGAGGCCGACTTGCAATTTGCCGCCGTCACGCAGCACATTTTCCTCGGTCCTCTTGTTCATCACAATGATGCTGATGCGGCGATTGATCGGGTTGAAAGGATCCGCGCGGTCAAGGTGGGCGGCGCTGGCCAGGCCCACCACGCGCAGGATCTTATTGTCGGCCAGTCCGCCATGCAGCAGCGCGCGGCGCGAGGCATTGGCACGGTCGGCCGACAGTTCCCAGTTACTGTACCCCGTTTCGGTGAAATACGGCGTGGAGTCCGTGTGGCCGGACAGGCCAATCTTGTTCGGCACGTCATTCAGGGCCGGCGCGATGGCTTCCAGGATTTCGCGCGCGTATGGCTGCAAGTCGGCCTTGCCGGCATTGAACATTGGACGATTCTGCAAGTCGACGATCTGGATGCGCAAGCCTTCGCTGGTAAAGTCCAGCAACAATTGCTCTTTGAACTTTTTGAGCTCGGCATTGGTATCGATGGTCATTTCGATGCGGGCGCGCAGGGCTTGCAGGCGCGAACGCTCCTCGGCCTCGAGCGCCTTCTTGGCGGCGTCAAGGTTGTAGGTTTTCGACTGGGCCGGATCGTCCGTCATCTTGACCTGGCCGGTACGGCGCGACAGATCCGAGCCGCCGCCCTGGATCACCGAAGAACTGTCGCCGCTGCCCGAGCCGCCTTGCATGGCGACTTTCAGCGGCGTCTTGAAGTATTCGGAAATACCGTTCAGGTCGCCCTTGGTGGTCGAACCGAGCAGCCACATCAGCAGGAAGAACGCCATCATCGCCGTCACGAAGTCGGCATACGCAATCTTCCAGGCGCCGCCGTGGTGGCCGCCACCGCCCTTCTTGATCTTCTTGACGACAATGGGCCGCAGGCCTTCTTCAGCCATGGCAGGTCCTCGCTTCCATTACTTCGACTTCGATTTCTTGATATGTTCTTCCAGCTCGGAGAAGCTTGGGCGCTCGGTAGAGTACAGCACCTTGCGGCCAAATTCCACGGCCAGTGCCGGGGCATAACCATTCAGGCTGGCCAGCAGCGTGACTTTCACGCACTGGAACATCTTGGTCGACTCTTCCAGCTTCTGCTCCAGCAGGCTGGCCAGCGGGCCGACGAAACCGTAGGCCAGCAAGATACCGAGGAAGGTACCGACCAGGGCGTGCGCGATCAGCATGCCCAGCTCGGACGGCGGGATGCCGACCGACTCCATGGTATGCACCACGCCCATCACCGCTGCCACGATACCGAAAGCCGGCAAGCCATCGCCCAGCTTGGCGATGCAATGGGCCGGCACGTGGCCTTCCTGGTGGTGGGTCTCGATCTCGTTATCCATCAGGTTCTCGATCTGGAAGGCATCCATATTCCCCGACACCATCAGGCGCAGGTAATCGGTCATGAACTCGATGATGTGATGGTCTTCCAGCACGGCCGGGTATTTGCTGAACAGCGGGCTGTCTTCCGGCTTGTCGATATCGCCTTCGATCGACATCAGGCCTTCCTTGCGCACCTTGGACAGCACGTCGAACAGGAGCGACATCAGCTCCATGTACAAATCCTTGGTATAGCGTGAACCTTTAAACAGGGTCGGCAGCGCGGCCAGCGTTGCCTTGATGGACTTGCCGTTATTGCCGACGAAGAAAGCGCCGGCCGCAGCGCCGCCAATCATCAGCAGCTCCAGCGGCTGGAACAGGGCCGCCAGGTGGCCGCCGGACAGCGCAAAACCACCAAAAACGGAGCCGAGGACGATGAGGTAACCGACAATGACTAACAAGCGCGCAGACTCCCCGAAAGCTAGTTAAAAGCAATAATATTCCACAGTGGAACTACAATAACGTGAAGACGCCTCTGCGGCAAGGAAAACTGCCTCTAAAATGCTCTTATATAAAGGAGTGGTCCCGCCTCTGTGGTGCGAATGGTCTTGATACCGCTTGC
>JBCNOP010000173.1:0-11602 GCA_039593775.1 Pseudoduganella sp. | reverse complement strand
GCCGGCGGCTCGCTGCTGTTCGAAGGCGCGCAAGGCTCGCTGCTGGACGTCGACCACGGCACCTATCCGTTCGTCACCTCGTCGAACTGCGTGGCAGGCAATGCTGCTGCCGGCGCCGGCGTCGGTCCTGGCATGCTGCACTACATCCTGGGCATCACCAAGGCCTACACCACCCGCGTCGGTTCCGGCCCGTTCCCATCCGAACTGCCGACCGATGCAGGCGTTGGCCACCACCTGTCCTCCGTGGGCCACGAGTTCGGCACCGTGACCGGCCGTGCCCGCCGTTGCGGCTGGTTCGATGCTGCGCTGCTGCGCCGCTCCGTGCAGATCAACGGCGTGTCGGGCATGTGCCTGACCAAGCTGGACGTGCTGGACGGCCTGGAAACCCTGAAGATCTGCACCGGCTACACCATCAACGGCAAGCAGGTGGACATCTTCCCGGTCGGCGCTGAAGACGCTGCCCTGTGCCAGCCAATCTACGAAGAAATGCCAGGCTGGAAGGAAAGCACCGTCGGCGCGAAGTCGATGGAAGCCCTGCCGGCAGCCGCACGCGCTTACATCAAGCGTATCGAAGAAGTGGTCGGCGTGCCGATCGACATGGTATCGACCGGCCCTGACCGCGAAGAGACCATCGTCCTGCGCCACCCATTTGAATAATCAGAAAGAATAAGAGCATGACCACTCCTGTATCCGACCAAAAGCACCTGTGGGTTAGCTGGGACGAGTACCACCGCCTGATCGAGCGCCTGGCGCTCAAGGTCCATGAATCGGGCTGGAAGTTCGACATGGTGCTGTGCCTGGCGCGCGGCGGCGTGCGTCCTGGCGACGTGTTCTCGCGCATCTTCGACGTGCCGCTGGCGATCCTGTCGACCAGCTCCTACCGCGAAGAAGCCGGCACCGTGCGCGGCGACCTGGATATCGCCAAGTACATGACCATGACCAAGGGCCCGCTGTCCGGCAAGATCCTGCTGGTCGACGACCTGGCTGATTCCGGCGTGACCCTGACCAAGGTGATGAAACACCTGAAGGACAACTTCGAAGGCGTGACCGAGGTGAAATCGGCTGTGATCTGGACCAAGGGCTGTTCTGCGTTCAAGCCTGATTACCAGATGGAAGAACTGCCGCACAACCCATGGATCCACCAGCCGTTCGAAGATTACGACGGCCTGCGCCCGCACCAGCTGGCGGCCTGGATCAAGAAAGGCGAGACCGGCGCGTAATTCACGCCAGCCTCAAAGAAGGGCGGAGGGACGAAAGTCCTTCCGCTTTTTTTTAGCGCACTTCCAGCAGTTCGACGTCGAAGATCAGGTTGGAATTCGGCGGAATCGGGCCGATGCCGTTGCTGCCATAGCCCAGGCTGGCAGGCACGATCAAGGTGCGCTTGCCGCCGACCTTCATTCCCAGCACGCCCTGGTCCCAGCCAGGAATGACTTGCCCGGCGCCGAGCGGGAAGCTGAAGGGGCTGCGTCCAATGGAGGAATCGAACTGCGCACCGTGCTGCTGCGGCGAATTCGGCTCGTAGATCCAGCCGGTGTAGTTGACGACAACGTTTGCGCCGGCGACGGCTTCCTTGCCGGTGCCGACAACGGTATCGATTTTTTGCAGGGGAATGGCTGGAACGTCGGCTTGGGCTGGCGCCTTGGCGCGGTCGCAGCCAGCCAGCCCCAGGGCAAGGCTGGCGCCGATAAGGCAGGAGCAGAACAGTCGCTTCATCATCTTCTTTCGAAATAAACGGAAAAGAAGCGAGTGTACTGAATCCGCCACAAATTGCGAAAAAAATAGCAACTCGTGGCAATTCGATATATTTCCACTGGGAAATGCCTATACAATTCTTGGCATCGTTTTGCATGTTGCCGGGATTGTGATGTTTCCTTCAATGCTGTTGTCTTTGATGCTGGCGGTTTCACCCCCGGAGCCGGGCGGCGCCCAGGCTGCCAAACCGACCGTGCTGCAAAAGCACTGGGCTGAGCGCAAATTCGACACCATCGAGCGCAGCCTGCGCGAATCGTGCTCGGCCGATCCGGCCGGCTTTGAAGCGCAATTCGACAGCCACTTCCGCACCACGCAAACCTGGGAAGCCGACCGCACCGCATTGGAGCAATGGCGCCAGCAATCGCCGGACGCGCTGGCGCAGGCCCTGGTGGAGGCCATTTACTGGCGTGCCTATGCCTCGCAACTGCGGCTGGGCGCTGTCGGCCAGCTGCAGAAAGAAGCGATGGAGTTCTACCAGGAGCAGCTGGGGCGCGGCATCGCGCGCTTGCAGCACGTGAAGGCACTGGCCAACACTTGCCCGCTTTGGCATAGCCTGAACATCAGCCTGCAGCTCGAAGGCGCTGGTTCGCGCCGCAGCGCCGCCAGCGCCTACCTCGACGCGGTGCAAGCCTTCCCGAACGACCTGCAGATCCACTTTGCCATGTCGCGCGCCTACAGCCCGCGCTCGGGCGGCAGCGCGGTGCAGTTCGACCAGTTTGCGCGGCGCGCCGTGTTCTTCACCAAGGCAGTGGAGGGCGGCGCCATGTATGCGCGACTTTACTGGCGCGAAGACGGCAGCGGCAACGATGCGATCCAGTTCCGCGAACAGCGCGGCTTGCCGGAATGGCGCATGATGAAAGCCGGCTTCGAAGACTTGCTGCAGCGGCACCCGCAGGACCTGCGCGGCCGTAACAAGTTCGCTTCGTTCGCCTGCCGCGCCAATGACCGCGGGACTTACCTCAAGCTGCGCCAGGAGCTGGGCGAACGCATCATGCCCGAGTTGTGGCCGGACGTAGCCAGCGTTGAGGCCTGCGACCGCAAGCTGGGCAAGGGCGGTTCCGCTGCCGCTTCGCCCGTTCATGCCGGTGGTGTAAACTCGCACTCATGACCCAAGACTTCTTCCAGACCTTCATCCTCCTGATGCTGGTGACCGACCCGTTCGGCAACGTTCCTATTTTTGCTTCCGCACTGGCGACGGTGCCGCCCAAGCGCCGCCCGAAAATCGTGGTGCGCGAATGCCTGATCGCCTTTGTCGTCCTGCTGGTGTTCATGTTCTTCGGCAGCCACTTCCTCAAGGCGCTGAGCCTGTCGGAAGCATCGCTGCGCATTGCCGGCAGCGTGATCCTGCTACTGATCGCGATCCGCATGGTGTTCCCGCATCCGGACGGGGTCCTGGGCAGGCAGGAGGGCGGTGAACCGTTCATCGTGCCGCTGGCGATTCCCGCGCTGGCTGGGCCTTCTGCGCTGGCGACCGTGCTGCTGTTCTCGCGCGAGAGCGCCGGCGAAGTGATCGTGCACGTGGCAGCGCTGTCCGCGGTTGTGGTGGTGTGGCTGGCGGTGTTCCTGGGCGCCGAGCGCTTGCAGAAGGTGCTTGGCACCCAGGTGATGACTGCCTTTGAGCGCTTGATGGGGCTGATTCTGGCGGCGATGTCGATCGAGATGCTGCTGGGCGGTATCCGCGAATTCATCAAGACGCTTTAAGCCTGGCATGTCGGGCAACTTCAACTACTTCAGGATTGAGGCTGCTGCCGACAGTGAATTGTTTGGTGCTGGACTGGCCGTGGACTTCAATTCAGCCATTGCGATGCCGCTGGGCCTGGAGCTGGAATAGACCAATGTTGTCGAAACGGGCTACGAGGCCGTTCATGGCGAATTGCTTGCTGACCGCGCGGCGGGCACTTGCCGAACATGGCTTCGCAAAGCCCTGGTGGATGCCTTTGCCCGTCAATGCTAAAGAAGCCATGAAGAAGCCGCCACGCAAACAGGAACGGTATGACCAGGAAAACCAACATTGAAGCAGTAGCGTTGGAGGACGTTTGGGCTGCAGCCGATGGCCGGGCATTCCTGCAAGTTGCTGAAAGGCTGATCAAGTGCCGGAATCAGCGGGACCTTGCCTCCTTGCCGCGCATCGGGAAAATGGCGGTGATCCTGTTTCGCATTGAGCATATCGCCGAAGTGGAGGGCCTTTACCAATTCATCGAGTACGATGCTGATTCAATTGAAGACGGTGTCGCATTCTTGCGCGAGATAGGAGCGAACAGCAAGGCCACGATGCTGGCGCAGGCGGCGAAGGACCCGGAGGGCGAATGGCAATGGGATTGTGTGCAGGAAGACACCGGGGAACTGCTGCGAGCTTTTTGCCTGGCACATCGCCGGGAGTTCGAGGAGTTGCTGGCGCAGCGTAATCTGGAATCAGGTGTTTTCGATGACGGCCCCTCACTCGACGATGAAATCCGGATGCTGGCTTTGTCGGGCGAGGCCGGCGCGTTGCTCGCGTTGGCATCTGATGCTGCTTGTCCGGCGAAAGGCAAAGCGGTGACAGCTCTTTACGTGATCGCAGGCAGCGCAGCTTGCGATGTTCTGGCCGGCAAGAAGGGGGATTTCAAGGATCTGAACGAAGCCATCTTCCGTGCACAACGTTCCCAGAACCCGGAACTGGCGGCTTGGGCAAGCGACGCAAGCCAGTTGCTCAGCTCACCCGACCCCGAAACCATCATGGGCTGGATGGGTGGCATAGCTACATTTCTTGAATAACCCGCCGTGCTCGTTGTAGGCCGCGTTTGCCGGAGAAGGTTTTTCGCTGGCTTGTGAAGGAGTAGGGTGTGCCAATGAGGAAACCACATTATTTGAATTGGGATGGCCTGCAAATGCTGGCCCTCTACGATGGCATGCACGAGGCGAACGAGGCAGCTATCCGGGCGATGGAATTCGACGAACTGTGCCTGTTCGCTGGAGATTTTCCTGACCTGTCGATCCTTGCCGGTTCGGCCGGCAAGATCAAGCGGCTGTCCGTCGGTACTGCCGTCTGCCAAATGGATTTCGATAGCTTGAAGTATCTCAAGGCGCTGACGTACCTGCGCCTGAGTGACGCGATCAAGCCGGTTGTGAAAGGCCAGAAAATCGACTTTTCCGCCTTGCCGGAACTGGCGGAGTGTGCGTTTTCATGGAAGGACTATTTCGCGCCATCTTTGCTGGAGTGTCCGAACCTGCGGTCGCTGGGGCTGTGGAACTGTCCCGCGCAGGATCTCCAGCTGTTATCAAAGGCGACGCAGCTTACCGCCCTGTATCTGTGCCAAGGCAGCCTGGTGGACTTGCGCGGTATCGAGCACCTGCAGGCCTTGCAAAAACTGGATCTTGCGCACTTGCGCAATCTGGGCGACATCTCGGCCCTGCGTGAGTTGAAGAGCCTGCGCAGCCTGAATATTTCCAAATGCGCAAAGACCGAAGACTTATCTCCCATTCATTCGCTGGCCGCCCTTAATGCGCTTTATCTGGCAGGGAAGTACACGTTCGAGGACCTTGAGTTCCTCCGGAGCTTCCCGGCGCTGCAAGAATTCATCTTCGAGGCTCAACTGAAGAAGCATGATTTCTCGCCAATCTTCGACCTTCCGGCACTGCGGCTGGGACGTTTCATTTCGCTGCGCGACTTCAATGCGGCTCCTGGAGAACTGCAAGAGCTGGCGCGCAAGGCGGGCAGGGAAGTGAAGTTCGAGCTGCTTGGCGGCGGGAAGATCAGGACCGTCACCTTCGAACTACAGTGATTTTCCGTGACTTTTTCTGGCAGGCAATGGCAATATAATCATCCGAATTTGCCGCACTGCGGCTCTACAGTGAAGGTGATCCATGCATGTCCTGATCATATTGGGAATCGTTGCGCTGTTGGTGGTGCTGTTCTATAAGTCGACCAACCAGTATGTGCAGCCGGCCGGCACGCAAGGCCAGGCACCGGCGCAAGCCATGGGCGGCAATGCACCGCCGGTGCAAATAGGCTGGGTCGCCAACGGCAAGCTGTTCGTTCAGGGCAGCTATGGTGCCGTGCAGGAGATCAGCAGCCCCTATGCGCAGCAGGCGATGGACCGCGCCGAGCGCAGCCGCGAAAAGAATGCATGGAAAAAGGACACCGCCTTTGGCGTCGCGGCACAAGGGAACTACCGTGACTTCGACCGCCACACCGATCCCTTCCTGATCTCGTCTGCGCTGTTTGCGGGTGAGGGCAAGCTGCTGTACTTCCAGGCTGACCATGGCATGGGTGGCCTGTTCTCTTACGACATCGCCAGCGGGCATGAAGAACGCTTGCTGCATCGCCAGCAATTGCAGCTCGATGACCTGTGCCTGTCGCCATCGGGCGAGACGATCGTTTGCACGCTGCATGCACGCGGTGGCGTCAGCCATATCGCCACCATGCGGAGCAATGGCGACGGCCTGCGCGAACTCACAGGCGGCGACACCATCGATTCCTCTCCTGCGCCGGTACCCGGCGAAGAGTCCAGGGTGATCTATCAGTCCGCGGCGATTGGGCGAGACCAGCACGGCGGCTGGGCCGCGACGGGGCATGTGACGCTGCAGGAACTGAATACTGCAACCGGCCGCATTACGCCGGTGCTGGAAGATCCGCGCTACGATTTCCTGTCCCCGCGTGTCGCGCCGGACGGCTCGCTATTCTTCATCCGCCGTCCTTATGAACCACCGCAATACAACGCGGGGAATGTGGTACTCGATACGCTGTTCTTCCCATTCCGCCTGCTGCGCGCAGTGTTCCATTACCTGAATTTCTTCTCGCTGATGTACTCGCGCAAGCCGCTGACTGGCGCGAGCGGCATGCCGATGCAGGCCGACATGAAGGATATCGTCTTGCAGGGCAAGCGCATCGATGCGGAACGCGCGTTGCGCCGGGAGGCCAGTATTGGCGGCATCCCTTCGCTGGTGCCGTCGTCGTGGCAGCTGGTGCGCCGCACGCGCAGCGGTGGCGAAGCCGTGGTGGCCAGCAATGTGAGCTCATTTGACATGACCCCGAACGGCACCATCGTCTATAGCAATGGCCGCGGCTTGTTCGCGCTGGATGCGCAAGGCCGCTCGTCGCTGGTGTCGCAGGGCGACCTGGTTGGCGCCGTGCTGGTGCATGATAAGATGCCCGCATGAAACAACTTGAGCCGAAGTTCCGCTGCACTGGCTGCAACCGTGGTGTTTTGAATCGCAGCGTGGCGCGCTGCCTGTATTGCGGCGCTGATTTGCCGGCCGAGGCCAGGCTGGCACCTGAAGCGGTCGCCCAGCGCGATGCGGAACTAGCGCGCATGGAAGAGGCACGCAAGCGCCTGGCCCAGTATCCCTCGCCGCGACCTCAGGCTCAGGGTGGCAGCGCCGCCGACGTCGTCGATGGCATGGCGACGGGAATGGACGTCATCGATTTGATCGGTGATGGCGTTTCCTTGCTGGGCAAACTTCTCGACTAAACATGTTGCTTTGATAATGACGGCGTGGCACGATAATGATCCCGCCATGCCAATCATTAAAGGAGCTGTCATGTCCCTGCGCATCAACGATACCGCCCCAAATTTCAAGGCACAGACCACCAAAGGCCCGATCGATTTCCACGAGTGGATTGGCGACCAGTGGGCTGTCCTGTTCTCGCATCCGAAGGATTTCACGCCCGTTTGCACCACTGAGCTGGGCTACATGGCCAAGATCGAGCCGGAGTTCACCAAGCGGAATACCAAGATCATCGGCCTGTCGATCGACCCGGTCGAGAACCACAGCAAGTGGGCCAGCGACATTGAGGAAACGCAAGGGGCCAAGGTGAACTATCCGATGATTGGCGACACGGACCTGCAGGTTGCAAAACTGTACAACATGCTGCCTGCCGAGGAGCCGGGCACTTCGGAAGGCCGTACTGCTGCTACTAATGCCACCGTGCGGTCGGTATTCATCATTGGCCCGGACAAGAAGATCAAGCTGATGATGACTTATCCGATGACCAGTGGCCGCAACTTCGACGAAATCCTGCGCGTGCTGGATTCGATCCAGCTGACCGCCAAGCACAAGGTGGCGACGCCGGTGAACTGGAAGCATGGGGAGGATGTGATTATCGCTGCTTCGGTCAGCGATGATGATGCCAAGAACCTGTTCCCGGGCGGGTGGAAGGCGCCTAAGCCTTATTTGCGGATCGTTAAGCAGCCTTCCTAGAACCCGGTAAATCCGGGTCTGACCCGCAGGGTCAGACCCCCAACGGTCTCATGGTCACGGGTGTTGGGGCGAGGCTTTTGACTTTCGACGAAGAGCAACGGCGCACAACCGAAACCCCAGGCCGCTGCGCAGACTGGGTCTGACCCTGCGGGTCAGACCCAGGTTTACCGGTTTTAAAGCGCGTCCGCACCAGGGGCGCCGAATAGCTGCTCTTTGAGATGGTGCAACTGATCCCGCACCTGTGCCGCTTTCTCGAACTCCAGGTTCTTCGCATGATCGAGCATGAGTTTCTCGAGCCGCTTGATCTCCTTGCTGATCTGCTTCTCGCTCATCGCTTCATACTTCGCCGCTTCCTCGGCCACCTCAAGCTGCTCGCGTGCCGCCGCGCTGTAGACGCCGTCGATCATGTCCTTGATGATCTTCTTCACGCCGCGCGGCACAATGCCCATCTTCTCGTTGTAGGCAATCTGTTTGGCCCGGCGACGTTCGGTCTCATCGATCGCGCGCTTCATCGAGTCGGTGATCGTGTCCGCATACAGCAGGGCCACGCCGTTCAGGTTGCGTGCCGCACGGCCGATAGTCTGGATCAGTGAACGCTCGGAACGCAGGAAGCCTTCCTTGTCCGCATCGAGGATCGCCACCAGCGACACTTCAGGCAAGTCCAGGCCCTCACGCAGCAGGTTAATCCCGACCAGTACGTCGAAAGTGCCAATGCGCAGGTCGCGCAGGATTTCCACGCGCTCCACGGTATCCACATCGCTGTGCAGGTAGCGCACCTTGATGCCGTGGTCGCCCAGGTATTCGGTCAATTGCTCGGCCATGCGCTTGGTCAGCGTGGTCACCAGCACGCGCTCGTTCTTTTCGATGCGGTCGTTGATCTCGCCCAGCAGGTCATCAACCTGGGTGCGGGCGGGGCGCACGATCACCTGCGGGTCGACCAGGCCGGTCGGGCGCACCACCTGCTCAACCACAGCGCCGGCGTTCTTTTTCTCGTATTCGGCCGGGGTGGCGGAGACGAAAATCGTCTGCCGCATTTTCGACTCGAACTCCTCGAACTTCAGCGGCCGGTTGTCCAGCGCCGACGGCAGGCGGAAGCCGTAATCCACCAGGTTGGTCTTGCGCGAACGGTCGCCGTTGTACATGGCCGAGAGCTGGCCGATCAGCACGTGCGACTCGTCCAGGAACATCAGCGCATCGCGCGGCAGGTAGTCGACCAGGGTTGGCGGCGGTTCGCCCGGTTTGGCGCCTGACAGGTGGCGCGAGTAGTTCTCGATACCCTTGGTGAAGCCGACTTCCGACATCATCTCCAGGTCGAAGCGGGTGCGCTGTTCCAGGCGCTGTTCTTCAATCAGCTTGTTCTCGCGGCGGAAGAACTCCAGGCGCTCGCGCAGCTCTTCCTTGATGGTCTCGATCGCACGCAGCACGGTGGCGCGCGGCGTCACATAGTGCGAGCCCGGGTACACGGTGAAGCGGGGGATCTTCTGTTTGACCTTGCCGGTCAGCGGGTCGAACAACTGGATCGACTCCAGTTCATCGTCGAACATTTCGAGGCGCACTGCCAGGTCGGCGTGTTCTGCCGGGAAGATGTCGATGGTGTCGCCGCGCACGCGGAAGGTGCCGCGGCCGAAGTCCATCTCATTGCGCGTGTACTGCATCTGGATCAGGCGCGCGATGATGTCGCGCTGCGACACGCGGTCCTTGGCGCGCAGCGTCAGGATCATCTGGTGGTATTCGTTCGGGTTACCGATACCGTAGATGGCTGACACGGTCGCCACGATCACCACGTCGCGCCGCTCCATCAGCGACTTGGTGCAGGACAGGCGCATCTGCTCGATATGCTCATTGATCGACGAATCCTTCTCAATGAACAGGTCACGCTGCGGCACATAGGCTTCCGGCTGGTAGTAATCGTAGTACGACACAAAATACTCGACCGCGTTCTCCGGGAAGAACTCACGGAATTCGGAATACAGCTGCGCCGCCAGGGTCTTGTTCGGTGCGAACACGATGGCCGGGCGGCCCATGCGCGCGATCACATTGGCCATGGTGTAAGTCTTGCCGGAACCGGTCACGCCAAGCAGGGTCTGGAAGGACAAACCGTCTTCGATTCCCTCGCACAGGCCGTCAATGGCGGTCGGCTGGTCGCCGGCGGGAGGGAAGGGCTGGTGCAGCCGGTAAGGCGAATCCGGGAAGGTGACCACCTGCGGCGCCGGAGCACTCGTATTTTGCGAATCAGACATTAATGCAGACCTTTGATAGAATATGCGATTGTCGGCGGCCCTGACCGGATTTTGTTCGGGTGCCGGCTTGTTCTTGCATCTGCCCGCCCCAAAACGTTACCAATCTGACCATGACGAATTCTTCCGTTTTCAGCGCCATCGAGATGGCCCCGCGCGACCCGATCCTCGGCATCACCGAAGCCTTTAACGCAGACACTAACCCAGCCAAAATTAACCTGGGCGTAGGCGTCTATTATGACGACAATGGCAAAGTGCCGCTGCTGAAGTGCGTGGAAAAAGCGGAAGCGATCCTGATCGAACAGCACGCCCCACGTACCTACCTGCCGATCGAAGGCCTGGCCGCTTACGATAAGGCTGTGCAAGAGCTGGTATTTGGTGCCGACAGCGCCGTAATTCAAGAGAAACGTGCTGTGACCGTGCAGGCACTGGGCGGCACCGGTGCGCTGAAACTCGGCGCCGACTTCCTGAAGCGCTTCTCGCCTGATTCCGAGGTGTTCATCAGCAACCCAAGCTGGGAAAACCACCGCGCGCTGTTCGAAAGCGCCGGCTTCAAAGTCAACAATTACGCCTACTACGACGAAACCACCCATGGCGTGAACTTTGCCGCCATGCTGGCTGCGCTGAAGGCCATGCCACGCGGCTCCATCGTCGTGCTGCACGCTTGCTGCCACAACCCGACCGGCGCCGACCTGACCCAGCCGCAGTGGGATGAGGTGATCGCTGCGGTTGTCGCCGGCGGCCTGGTGCCGTTCCTGGACATGGCTTACCAGGGCTTCGGCGCCGGCATCGCGGAAGATGGCGCCGTGGTGCGCCGCTTCGCCGCTACCGGCGTGGCGCTGCTGGTGTCGAACTCCTTCTCCAAATCCTTCTCGCTGTACGGCGAGCGCGTCGGCGCCCTGAGCGTGGTGGCGGCTTCCGCCGAAGAGGCTTCGCGCCTGCTGTCGCAACTGAAGCGCGTGGTGCGTACCAACTACTCCAACCCACCGGTCCACGGCGGCAAGGTCGTGGCAACCGCCCTGGCTACCCCAGAGCTGCGCCAGATGTGGGAAGACGAGCTGGCCGGCATGCGCGTGCGCATCAAGGAAATGCGCGAAGCCTTCGTACAGAAGCTGAAGGTCAAGGCGCCTGGCCACGATTTCGATTTCGTGCGTGAACAGGTTGGCATGTTCTCTTACTCTGGCCTGACCAAGGAGCAAGTGGGCAAACTGCGTGAACAGTCGATCTACGCTGTGGACACCGGCCGTATCTGCGTTGCAGCGCTGAATTCGAAGAATATTGATGTGGTAGTTGACGCCATCGCCAAGGTCCTTTAATATGCTGCTCTCTGATCGCAACGCGGTCAGAGAATGATCCCTGATAGCTCAGTCGGTAGAGCGACGGACTGTTAATCCGCAGGTCCCTGGTTCGAGTCCAGGTCGGGGAGCCAGAAT
>JBCNOP010000172.1:0-11804 GCA_039593775.1 Pseudoduganella sp. | reverse complement strand
GGGGTGAATCGGAAAAACTAAAGGATGCCTGGCGGGCGTCTGCGTCGCCCGAAAGCCGGTGGGCATGCCACCGGGGACAGTGGGTGGAAGGACTTACTCGACTCAAAATCTGGCTGACACGTTCAAATGTAAAGCTCCCGTTGAGCTAACACATTCGCGGCGAGGGCCTTGCCATCAGCCCAGGTTTGCCACGAATTCCAGCACTTCATCGACGTGACCTGGTACTTTCACGCCTCTCCATTCTTTCACCAATCGGCCTTTTGCGTCAATCACAAACGTGCTGCGCTCAACGCCACGTACTTCTTTACCGTACATTTTTTTCATCTTCATGACATTGAAGGCCAGGCAGACCGCTTCGTCCGGATCGGAAATCAGTTCGAACGGCAGGCCCAGTTTCGCCTTGAAGTTTTCGTGCGAGCGCAGCGAGTCGCGGCTGATGCCATAAATTTCAGCTCCGGCGGCGGTGAATTTGTCGTGCAGGTCGCGGAAAGCCATGTTCTCGGTGGTGCAGCCTGGAGTGTTGTCCTTCGGGTAGAAAAACAGCACGGTGGCTTTGGCCGGGCGGCCGGAGAGTTGGAAGGTTTGGCCGCTGGTCATCGCGGCGCTGAAGTCGGGGATGGTTTGGCTCATGCGCGTTTATATGGGGGCAAAGTGTTATTTTTCAATGATCAGTGCCAGCAGGGCTTTGCGGCCTTCGCCCATCAGGATGTTGTAGGTGCGGCAGGCGGCATTGGTGTCCATGCATTCAACGCCGATCTGCTTGCCGGTCAGCGGTGCCGCCAGGCGCGGGTGGACGAAGCGCTGGCGCTCGCCAGTGCCGAGGATGACCACATCCGGCTGTTCGGCCAGCAGTTGTTCGAAGTGTTCGACTGTCAGTTCCTCGAACTTTGCCACTGGCCAGGGGCGCGGCGCGCTTTCCGGCAGCACCAGCAGGCTGTAGTCGAAAGGCTTGCCGTTGATCTCGACTCCACCTTCAAAATAGCCGGAAACAGTCTGGTATTGGCCGGTGGTGCTGGAGTGGAGCTTCATAACTTTTCGCTATATTTAAATACAATAGAGATCTTATTGTAACGTTTTGCGCATATCGATGGTTGATTAAACCAATTTAATTCGGCAGAATGGGTATTTTCGCAATGCAGCATTTATACGTAAGGGATTGATTTTGCGTCCGGTTCAGAAATCCAACAAGCTTAACGAGATTTGTTACGAGATCCGCGGCCCTGTGCCGGAGAAGGCCCGCCTGATGGAAGAAGAGGGCCACAAGATCATCAAGCTGAACATCGGCAATATGCAGCCGTTCGGCTTCGATCCGCCCGACGAAATCGTCCACGACATGATCCTGAACCTGCCGAATGCGGCGGGTTATACCGATTCCAAAGGCCTGTTCGCGCCGCGCAAGGCGGTCATGCATTACACCCAGCAGAAGAAAGTCGCCAACGTCACCATGGACGACATCTACCTGGGCAACGGTGCATCCGAGCTGATCGTGATGTCGATGAACGCGCTGCTGAACAACGGCGACGAGGTGCTGGTGCCGGCGCCGGACTATCCGCTGTGGACCGCGGCAGTCAGCCTGTCCGGCGGCAAGCCGGTGCACTATGTCTGCGACGAGCAGCAGGACTGGTTCCCCGACATCGACGACATGCGCAAGAAGATCACGCCGAATACCAAGGCGATCGTGGTCATCAACCCGAACAACCCTACCGGCGCGCTGTACCCGGACGAAGTGCTGCTACAGATTATCGAACTGGCGCGCCAGCACCAGCTGATCATCTACGCCGACGAAATCTACGACAAGGTGCTGTACGACGGCGTCACCCACACCTCGATCGCCGCACTGTGCGACGACGTGTTCTGCGTGACCTTCAACGGCCTGTCCAAGAGCTACCGTTCCTGCGGCTACCGCGCCGGCTGGATGGTGCTGTCGGGCGAAAACAAGAAATATGCGAAGGATTACATCTGGGGCCTGAACATGCTGGCCTCGATGCGCCTTTGCGCCAACGCTCCGGGGCAGTTTGCGATCCAGACTGCGCTCGGCGGCTACCAGAGCATCAATGACCTGGTGGCCCCTGGCGGGCGCCTGCTCAAGCAGCGCGACCTTGCATACAAGCTGCTGTCCGAGATTCCGGGTGTCAGCGTGGTCAAGCCAAAAGCTGCACTGTATATGTTCCCCCGCCTCGATCCGAAGATCTACCCGATCGCGGACGACCAGCAATTTGCATACGAACTGCTGGAAGAAACCAAGGTCCTTATCGTGCAGGGCACGGGCTTCAACTGGCATAGCCCGGACCACTTCCGCGTGGTGTTCCTGTCGAATTCGGACGATATGGAAGATGCATTCGGCCGTATCGCGCGCTTCATGGAAGGCTACCGAAAACGGCACGGGCACAGCTAACAAAACCAGGGAATTTGAAAGATGAAATCGATTAAAGTAGGTTTGCTGGGCGTAGGCAATGTAGGCGCCGGAACGTTCAGTGTATTGCGCCGCAACCAGGAAGAGATCCGCCGCCGCGCCGGCCGCGGCATCGAGATTGTGGCCGTATCGGCCCGCAACCTGGAGCGCGCAAAAGAGCGCACCGAAGGCCAGTGCAAGGTAGTGGCAGACCCATTCGCGATCGTCAACGATCCGGAAATCGATATCGTCGTGGAGCTGATTGGCGGCTATGACACCGCCAAGGAACTGGTGATGCAGGCCATCGCCAACGGCAAGCACGTGGTCACCGCCAACAAGGCGCTGCTGGCTATGCATGGCACCGAAATCTTCGCCGCGGCCCAGGCCAAGGGTGTGATGGTGGCCTTCGAGGCGGCAGTTGCAGGCGGCATCCCGATCATCAAGGCACTGCGCGAAGGCCTGACCGCCAACCGCATCGAATGGATCGCCGGCATCATCAACGGCACCACCAACTTCATCCTGTCCGAGATGCGCGACAAGGGCCTGGACTTCGACACCGTGCTGAAGGAAGCGCAGCGCCTGGGTTACGCCGAGGCTGATCCGACCTTCGACATCGAAGGCGTGGACGCGGCGCACAAGGCAACCATCCTGTCGGCAATCGCCTTCGGCATCCCGGTGCAGTTCGACAAGGCGCACATCGAGGGCATCACCAAGCTACAGGCGATCGACATCAAATATGCCGAACAGCTGGGCTATCGCATCAAGCTGCTGGGCATCGCCCGCCGCGCCAAGGTGAACGGCGGCGAGGGCATCGAACTGCGCGTGCACCCGACCCTGATCCCGGCCAAGCGCCTGATCGCCAATGTGGAAGGTGCGATGAATGCAGTGCTGGTGCAAGGGGACGCTATCGGCGCCACCATGTACTACGGCAAAGGCGCTGGTCCTGAGCCGACCGCTTCCGCGGTGATTGCGGACCTGGTCGACATCACCCGCCTGGCCACGGCCGATCCAGAGCACCGCGTCCCGCACCTGGCTTTCCAGCCAAATGCGATGACCGACATTAAGATCATGCCGATGTCAGAAATCACGACCAGCTACTACCTGCGCATGACGGTGGCTGACCGTCCGGGCGTGCTGGCGGAACTGACCCGCATCCTGGCCGATGCCACCATCTCCATCGACGCGATGATGCAGAAGGAGCCGGCAGAGGGCGAGACCCATACCGACATCATCCTGCTGACGCACCAGACGCAGGAAAAGAATGTGGTGGCGGCGATCGACAAGATCGAGAAGCTGACCAGCATCGTCGGCAACGTCACCAAGATCCGCCTCGAGAACCTCGCGTAAACCTCGCGGCATCCGCAGATCAAATGGCCCCGCTGGGGCCATTTTCTTATCCGGCGCCAAGCCAGGGTGGCATGAAGTTTTGATATAATTGTTACCTTTTGGAATATAAAATTGTTTAACATGAAATCTTTGGCGGCATTCATCTGCACGCTGGGCGCGGCCTTTGGCGTGCAGGCGGCAGAGGCGCCCGAGTGCAGGCAACAGACCGTCGAAAAGCGCTTGATCGAAATGTGCCTGGTGAGGGGCGCGGCGTTCCAGCACGATATCTACACCCTCAAGGCCGACAAGGTTCTCATCTTCGCGCTGGTGGATGACTACGCGGATAACGTACGGCTGGAGCACGAGGTTCCTGACGGCCCGGCGCTCGAATTCCCCTTGTCGCTGCAAGGTGGGAAGACGGTCACGATCAAAGGTGGTTGCGTCCCGGAGAGCAAGGATGGCGCCGAGTCTGCCCGGGTGTGCAACTTCTATTGGGGCAAACACCAGATCGTCAAAGACGTACGGTTCGAGTTTGAATAAAAGACTGACGAAAGCAGTTGTATCCTAGTTTTATGCAGAATTGGTTTCGCATTCTTTGCTTGGCCTGTATCTCGATCGCCTTGGCTGGATGCGGCACCTTGTCGGACAGCCAGCTCGATCCTGACAACAGTGCGGCGGAGCGCCTCGCGCTGAGCGGCGATATCGGGGCCGAAGTCGCCGGCCTGGCCCAGCCGATGATCGATTCCGGGGAAACGACAGGACTGGTAGTCGGCGTTCTCACGCCGGATGGCAAACAGCAGTTCTTCGGCTTTGGAACGACGCATCCGGACGGTGGACACCGCCCCGATGGCGATACCCTCTTTGCCGTCGGCTCGCTTAGCAAGGGCTTCCTGGCAGCGACAACTTCGGTTCTCGTGCAAGAGGGCGTGCTGCATTGGGACGATACCCTCGCAACGCTGCTGCCCGCCGATGCTGCGCTGAGCGACGATGCAAAGCGCATCACCTTGCGCCAGCTGGTAACGCATACTGCAGGCCTTCCGCGCCAGCCGATGACCGAGCGGACCTTGCTCTATTTCGTAGAGTACCTGTTCACCGGCAAAAGCTTCTACCGCCATTTCGACCGGCCCTATTTGCTGGAATACCTGTCATCGTTCAAGAAGCATAATGGTGGCGTGCCCCAGTATTCCAATATCGGCTATGGCGTGCTCGGTTATGTGCTGGAGCTGAAAACCGGGAAGAAGGTCGACGCGCTGGTGCATGAAAAAGTGCTCGACCCGCTGCGGCTGCAAAGCACCGGATACGTGCCGGAGAAATTGCCAGGCTACGGCGAGCGCGCGCTTGGCCACGCGGGCGACCAGCCCAAGTTCATCCGGCGCGGAAAGCTGGTCCCCGACTGGCAATTCACCGACATCATGAGCGGTTCCGCGGCGGTGTATTCCAATGCACGCGACTTGCTGGCTTATGCTAATGCGCACTTGTCCCCGACCGGTGATGGCGTGCTCGATGCGAGCCTGCGCGAGACCTTGAAGGTCCAGTTTGAGCGCAAGACCGAGGCGGCAGCGAGTGCCTGGTTCGTCGACGAGATCGATGGCCACCGGATCGCCCACCAGGTTGGGCTGGTGGCCGGCTACACCGCTTACATCGGCATCGATGAACAGACCCGAACTGCGGTGGTGGTCCTGCAAAATAACTTCAACTGGACCGACAGGATCGGGCACCGCATCTTGCTGCGGATGGCGGAGGCACAGAAAAAAAGCGGGCGACACCAGGTCGCCCGATAAGGGAGGTACTACTGCAGCGAAGGCATTATTTGCCGGCGACAGTTAGCTCACTCTTCACTTCCTTCACTCCCGCCACGGCAGACGCCGCCTGGATCGCTTTGGCGCCGGCGTCGGAACTGGACACGGTGCCGCTCAGGACGACGACGCCCTGGTTAGCCGACACGATGATCTCTTTCTGGTCCGCGAGGGCTGCCTTGACCTTGGCCTGCAGCGTGGAATCGGCGGTCGCTACGGCGGCACCGGCCATGGCGCCTTCTTGCTGCGCATGTGCGGACAGCGAGGCGAGGGCGAATGCTGCGGCGGCGAACAGGCCTGCGATCAGTTTGGAATCCTTCATGGTCTATCTCTCCATTTTTGAGTTGGCAATCAACGCATCTGCGTTGTCCTTGTTATTGCAAGGCGCGTGCCATGTAGAGAAATCAATGACTTAGCTGTGCGGCAACATCAAATTTGTCGCCGCACAGCGACAGGTTCCAGGCCGCTATGCCCAAAGCCTTGATTTGACGGGCTTTATGGCTGTCGCCCCTCGGCGACAGGCTCATTGCGGAACTGCGCGGCGTTCAATTCGTGCTTTTGCAGCAGGCGATAGAACTCGGTGCGGTTGCGTTCTGCCAGGCGCGCGGCGTCGGCCACGTTGCCGTCGGTGAGCTTGAGGAGCTGCACCAGGTAGTTGCGCTCGAAGCGCTGCTTGGCTTCCGTGTAGCTCAGGACTTCGAGCGAGGGCACGCGCAGCGCGCGCTGCACCAGCGATAGCGGCACCAGTGGCGCGGTAGCCAGGGCGCAGGCATGTTCCACCACGTTATAGAGCTGGCGTACATTGCCCGGCCAGGAGGCGCGCGACAGGGCTTCCAACGCTTCAGGAGCAAAGCCGTTGACGGTCTTGCCGTATTTTTCGGCCAGCATGTGCAGGAAGCGCGTGGCCAGCAGGCCGATGTCTTCACGCCTTTCTGTCAGCGCGGGAAGGGTGAGCGTGATGACGTTCAGACGGTAGTAAAGATCTTCGCGGAACTGGCCTTCCAGCATGGCTGCTTCCAGGTCGCGGTGGGTGGCGGAGAGCACGCGCACATTGACCGGGCGGCCGTTGTCGGAACCGACCTGGCGCACCACGCGCTCCTGCAGCACGCGCAGCAGCTTCACTTGGAGCAGCAGTGGCATGTCGCCGATCTCGTCGAGGAAGAGCGTGCCGCCGTCGGCCGCCTGCAGCAGGCCTTCGCGGCTGGCGACGGCACCGGTGAAGGCGCCTTTCACGTGGCCGAACAGTTCGGACTCCAGCAATTGCTCGGGAATCGCACCGCAGTTGACGGCAATGAAGGGCGCGGCGGCACGACGGCTGGCGCGGTGGATGGCACGCGCCAGCAATTCCTTGCCGGTGCCGCTTTCGCCGCGTATCAATACGCTGGCGTCGGAGGCGGCGACGAGCTGCGCTTCATGCAGCACTTCTTCCATGGCGCGGCTGCGGCTGATGATGTCGGCGCGCCAGGCGCCGCTGCCGGCGTCTGGCGCGGCATCCGGCGCGGCCACGCTCAGGGCCTGGCCGATACGGTCCAGCAGCACCTTGGCATCGAAGGGCTTGGTCAGGTAGGCGTAGGCGCCGAGCGAGGTGGCTTCCACTGCGTCGGGAATGGTGCCGTGGGCGGTGAGCAGGATGACCGGCAGCGCCGGGTGCTGATTGCGGATCTGCTGGAACAGGGACATGCCGTCGCGCTCTGGCAAGCGCACATCGCTGATGACCAGTGAGGGCAGGGCGATCGACAGGTTGGCCAGCGCGGCTTCGGCACTGCCGACGGCGGTCACCTGGTAGCCATTGGCGCTCAGGCGCATCGAAAGCAGACGCAGCAGGTCGGCGTCGTCGTCCACCAGCAGCAGGCGGGGTGAGATAGGGGCGTTCATTGTTTGCTGGCTCTCGCAGGCAGGCCGCGCTCGATTTCTTTCAGCGCTTCCAGGGTTTCGGTCAATTGTTCGTTTTTGCGTTGGTTGTCTTTCAACTGCGCGCGCAGGCGGTCGCCGTCGTCGACCAGGCGGCGCGTGTCGGCGCATTGTGCGGAAAGGAGTTGTGCCAGTTGCCGCAAGCCTTGCGCTTCCGGTTCCGGCGCGGTGGCGACGACGTCGAACTGCGCCTGCGCCTTCGCCAGGTCGCCGTTGCCGCGGGTGAGCGAGAGCACCATGGCCGATTGCAGCAGTATCTTCGGCGTTTTCTGTTGCAGCGACAGGCCGCTTAATTCCTTCAGCAACTCGCCTTGCGTCATGCGGCGCAGCGACTGGTGATAAGCCAGCAGCGGCGCCACCTCATCCTGCGGCGCGACCAGCAGCGTCAATGGTGCGGGAGCGGGTGGCGGCGGCAGGGGCGGCAAGGTTGGCGTCATGGGCTGCCGCTGCGCGCAGGCTGCAAGCAGCAAAGGGAGCAGCAAGATCGGCAGCGAAGGCGGAGCTTTAATGTTCATAAGGCAGTTCGATCCTGAAGTGGGCGCCGGTACTGGCCGGCAGCAATTGCAGTGAGCCGCCGTGGGCGCTGATGTATTCGAGCACGATGGACAGGCCGACGCCGTTGCCGCGCCGTGCGCCAGGCGGCTGGCGCATCCCTTGGTAGAACGGTTCGAAAATATGGGCTGCGTCTTCCGGCGCAACGCCTGGGCCCTGGTCGATGCAATCGATGGCCAGCGTGCCGGCTTGCTCACCGATGACGAAACGCACGCTGCCGCCTTCGGGGCTGTAGCGCACGGCGTTCGTCAGCAGGTTGCTGGTAGCAATGGCGAGCTTGCCCGGATCAACCGCGATCGCCGGGGCGCTGCCTTCCACCGTCACGTCCAGGCGGCGGGCTTGCCATTGCAGGCGCTGGGCGTCGACCGTATCGCGCAACAGGGCGGCGATGTCGGTGGGCTGGCGCTGCAGGTGCTGGGCGGCGAAGGTGGCGGTGTTATAACGCAGCAGGTCTTCGATCTGGTTCTGCAGCGAGGCCGTGTTCTGGCGCAGGATGCCGGCTACTTCGCGCTGGTTCGGCGTCAGCGTGCCGGCCACTTCGTCCTCCAGCAGTGCGACGCCTTCCACCAGTGCGGCCAGCGGAGTTTTCAGTTCGTGTGAGATATGGCGCAGGAAGCGCGATTTGTCTGCCTCCAGGCTGGCCAGGCGCTGGCGTAGCCAGTTCAACTGCTGGCCGAGGCGGCGCAAGTCGTCGGGTCCTTCGACTTCGATCGGCTGGTCGTAGCGGTTGCCACCGAGGCGGTCGATGGCACCTTCGATCTGCGCCAGTGGCCGCGACAGCCACATGCCGCAGCCGAGTGCAAGTGCGGCGGCGAGGCTGATGGATGCAAGCAGTTGTCCAGCCAATACGCTGCGCCGGTGTTCCAGGCCAAGGAGGATGCGCTGGTTGCGCTGGTCGACTTCGCGTTTGACTTCGTCGGCCAATTCTTCGTTGATCGGAGCCAGGCCGGCCAGCGCGGTGTTCAGCATCTGTTGGCGTTGCGCGCGTTTGGCGTGTGGCGCCTGCAGTGCGCGCCAGGCTTGTTCGCCCTGGTCGCGCCATGCGGCGAAACTGGCTTTCGGTACGGAGGGCAGGCCGGCCGACAGTGCGGACAGCGCATCTTCGCCATCGCGCCAGGCGGCGGCGTAGCGGTCGCGGAAGGCTGGATCGTCCAGCACCAGGAACTGGCGCGCGCTGCGTTCCATCGCCACGCTGCGTTCGGCCAGGCGTTGCACGTTCGCCGTCAGGACGACGGCGTGCTGGCCGACTTCGCGGCTTTCAGCGGCCAGCCGGTCCAGCGTGAACAGGGCCTGGATGGAGGTAGCGCTGAGCAGCAGGGCGATCAGCAGGAAGACGCCCAGTAGTAATTGGCGGAAAGAAAGCTTGATGAACATAGAGCATGCGCCGGCAACCACATGGTTAACCGGCGCATGATAGGGGAATTTGCTTTACTGCCGCGCTCTATTGCTCACCCGTTTGCTTACTCGTCGAGGCGCCATGCGTATTGCATGCGAGCCCACGATTCCTGCGCCACGCCATCGACAGTGCCGGGCTTGAACGCGCACATCGAGAGGCCTTGCAGCGCGGCGCGGTCCAGGTCGCGGTGGCCGCTGGTGCGTTCTACCTTGGCGCTGGCCACGTGGCCATCCTTGCCGATCAGGAAGGCAAGGGTGACCGTGCCTTCGTCGCCGTTGCGCAGGGCGCCGGCAGGGTAAGTCGGCTTGGCGCAGTTGGCTGCATCGATCACCGCGGCGACGTTCACCGGCTGGTGGCGCGCAGGTTCGACGGGTTCGTGCTTTGTGTCGGGGCCTGCAATGCCGGGCGGCGTTGGCTCACGCGGTTTTTCGGTAGTCACGGTGATCTGCGGATCGACTGGGAAGACTTCATCGATGATGGGGATCACTGGCGGTGTAATTACCGGCATTTTCGTCTTGGGAACGTCAGGTGGTTCGGGCGTTTCATGTTTCGTTTCCTCGGGTTTTGGTGGCACGAGTATCACAGGCCCTGGGTCGGTATGGGTGATCCAGACCGTGGAGTGCTTGAGCGCAATGCCGGCGGCAACCAAGTGCAAAACAACGACGAAAGCGAGGCCGGAGTAGTTCTTGCGGGAGGTATCGAAGTTCATGGAAATGCTCCTTTCTTCTTGTTGGTAGGCCTAATTGCCAGTCCATGGCAAGATATTCTTCCACATCATGGAAATATGCAAGCAATTTTTATTGCTATGTCTTGGCGTGGTATCCTTCCATCATCTGGAAATAAGGAATGCTATGAACAAGATCAGAGTACTGTTGGCAGACGATCATCCCGTCGTAATGGGTGGTTTTGCGATGGCGCTGGCCGGTTTTGGAGTGGAAGTCGTGGGCCAGGCAAAGACGCCGGCCGAGGCGGTTGAGACTTACCAGGCCTTGGCACCGGACGTTGCTATCCTCGATATGCGCTTCGGCGAGCAAATGACGGGTTTGGACGCGGCACGCCAGATCATGGCGCTAGCTCCGAAGGCGCACATCATCTTCCTGACCCAGTTCGACCAGGATGCACTGGTCAAAGAGGCCTACCGCATTGGCGCGCGGGCGCTGGTCACGAAGGATTGCGACCCGGCCGAACTTTTCACAGCCGTGCAGCGTGCCGCGCAAGGCGAGTTGTATTTCATGCCCGCCATCGCGGAACGCCTGGCCAGCCTGTCGGTCCTGGGCGAACAATCGCCACAAGCACTGCTCGATGAACGGTCGCTGGAGATCTTCAAACTGATGGCGGAAGGCCTGACCAACGCGGAAATCGCCGAAAAGCTGGGCGTCTCCAGCAAGACGATCAGCAATTCCAGCCAGGCCATCAAGGACAAGCTGGGCGTTGAACGCGCGGCCGATATCACCCGCCTGGCGGTGCGCCACGGCGTGCTGCAAGCCTGATGCGGGCCAGGTGGCGCGTCGGCACGCGCGGACGGTTGCTGGCGATTACCTTGCTGCCGGTGCTGGCGTTGTTTGTCACGCTGACCTGGTACAACTACCAGTCGCGCCAGTCCGAGGTGCATGCCGAGCTGGCGGAGCGCGGGCAGTTGCTGGCCAGTGCGCTGGTAGCGAGCAGTGAAATCAGCCTGGTACATGGCCAGTTCGACGAGCTGCGCGCGACCATCAACGGCATGCTGCAGACCGACAGCGCGATCCATCGCGTGACCTTGCTGGATGCGGACCGCAAGCCCTTGCTGGATGTGGCTGCGCGCGGCGATGCCTTGCCGGAAGCGCGCTACTACGAAGCGGCAGTGCATAAGCGCTTGCTTTACGTAACCGGCGGCGGCAATCGAAATGTCGGCACGATGGGCTATGTGCAGGTGCGTATGTCGCCGGTTGATTTGCTGCGCAAGGCGCGTTACCGCTTCCAGCTAGAACTTGCGGTGGCGCTGGCGGGTTTGCTGGCGTGCGCGGCGCTGGCGTGGCAGATGACGAGCGGATTTGCTTCGTCGCTGCAGGCTTCGATGCAGGCGGTGCGCGCGGCGGATGCGGAGAAGCGCCGCCTGCTGCAGCGCGTAACCACGGCGGTGGAGGATGAGCGCAAGGCGATCGCGCTCGAGATCCACGACGAATTGAATGCAACGCTGATCGCGGTGCGGCTGGAGGCGCAGCAGATTGCCGGCCTGGCCGCAGCGTTGCATCCGGCCGATGCCGCGGAAAAGGTGCGCGATAAAGCGCAGGCGATCACCAGGCTGGCGCTGGGCTTGTACAACAGCGGCCGCACGCTGGTGCGACGCTTGCGGCCGGAGATGCTGGACATGCTTGGCTTGCAGGGGGCGCTGGAAGAGATGGTCCGCCAGGTCGGCAGCAGTCATCCGGCCTGCCGCTTCTCGCTGCATACC
>JBCNOP010000171.1:0-11883 GCA_039593775.1 Pseudoduganella sp. | reverse complement strand
GCAGCCGGCACCGGCATGCTGTGCATTCCCCTGATCCGCGAACCGTTGCAATTGCTGTGGCCAATGCTGGGCATCGGCCTGGCCTGGGCCAGCATCATGGGTAATCCGTATGTGATGCTTGCCGGCAGTATTCCGCCCGAGCGCACCGGAGTTTATATGGGCATCTTCAATATGTTCATCGTGATTCCGATGATCATCCAGATTTTCACCCTGCCACTGTATTACCGCAGCTTGCTGCACGGCGATCCCGCCAACGTGGTGCGCCTGGCCGGCGCTCTGCTGCTGTGTGCCGCTGTGGCAGTGCTCTTCGTCAAGCTGCGCGCCGCACGGCCGCTGGCAGACAGCGCATCGCATAAGGAAGCTGCTTTGGTAAAATAGCCCGAGCCGATCAACGTGGGGGAGGGCAAGCGATGTCAGAGCGAGTACTGGTATTTGGCGAAGCCCTGCTGGATGATTTTGGCGACCAGCAAGTCGTCGGCGGCGCCCCCTTCAACGTTGCGCGCAACCTGACTGCGCTGGGCCTGCCCGCACTGATGGTGACGCGCGTCGGCAATGACAGTTACGGCGACCAGGTACGCGATGCATTCGCTGCTTTCGGCATGAGCGCCGAGGGCTTGCAGCATGGCCCGCAACCGACTGGGCGCGTGCTGGTCGAACGCGATGGCAATGGCGGGCATCGCTTCCATATCCTGGCGGAACAGGCATACGACCATATCGAGGCGGCTGCGGCAGTCGACGTGATGCGCGCCTTCTCTCCCGACACGGTATATTTTGGCACCCTGGCCCAGCGTGAACCTGGCTCGCGCGCGGCGCTGGATGCGGTGCTGGACGGCACAGGCGATGCCGAACATTTCCTCGACCTGAACCTGCGCGACGGCGCCGATGAATCGGTGGTGTTTGACTCGCTGCGGCGTGCCGATATCGTCAAGGTCAATGAGGACGAACTGCAGGCGCTGTTCTCGTGGTACTGCCACACCTGCCCCGACACTGTCGACATGGACTGCGCCGCCGTCGAAGCGGAAGCGCGCGCCATGATGCACAATTTTTCCATCCAGGGTTTGCTGGTCACGCTCGGCCAGCGCGGCGCCATGTATTTTGGCGCTGACGGTTCGCGCGTGGTCGACCACCAGGCCAGCAAGCCGGCGCAGTTCGTCGACTCCGTGGGAGCGGGCGACGCGTTTGCCGCCGTGTTCCTGGCTGGCCGTGCGCGCGGCTGGGAGATGCCCCTGATCCTGGAGCGCGCCAACGCCCTGGCCGGCGCGGTGTGCGGCATTGCGGGCGCGGTCTCGCCGGACCCGGCGTTCTACGCGCCCTGGCGCACAGCCTGGGGCCTGGATTAAGCTGCCGCTACCTTGCGGCGGGTCTGGATCATTTTCCAGCCATTGCCGGATGGGTCGCGGAAGCCCGCGTCCACGGTACCGTAGCGCTCCACCGGCTCCTGGGTGAATTCCACCCCTTTCTGGTGCAGTTTGTCGTAGACGGCGAAACAATCATCCACTTCCAGCACCATCGGCGGCATCGCGCCCTTGGCAACCAATGCGTTCAGCGCTTGCGCGGTGGCAGCGTCATGCACTGGTGGACCTGGCACGTAAAGGCCGAGCTGGAAGTTTGGCTGGTCCGGGTGCTGCACGGTCAGCCAGCGGTAGTCGCCGTTGCGCACGTCGGTGTGGACCTTGAAGCCGAGCTTGTCGACATAGAAAGCCAGCGCTTCATCCTGGTCACGAACATACAAGCCTACAGTTTGAATACCTTGGGTCATGGGGTGGTCTCCTTTAAGTGAGACTCCATTGTAGGGACGGTTTCCTGGCGCCGCTTCTCCGAAACTGCCATTGTGAGGTCGGGGCGGTGGGCAGCGCTGAGCACGCAGGCGGGCACGCGGCCGGCCTGCGCGGCCTCGGCGCGTACCTGTTCGCGGATGTCGCCCGGGTTCTTGCCGGTAATATCGCGGAAGGTACGCCCGAACGTGCCGATGCTGTTCCAGCCCGTCGAATAGGCGATATCGGTGATGGGGAGGTCGGTTTCGCGCAGCAGCGTCACGGCGCGCTCGATGCGGCGCGTGAGCAGGTAGCGGTGGGGAGGCAGGCCGAAAGCCTCCTTGAACGAGCGGGCGAAGTGAGTTGCAGAGACGCAGCTCACTTCCGCCAGGCGGCTTACCGGCCATTCCTCGTGGGAGGCGCCGTCCATCCGGTCTTTTGCGCGCAGCAGGCGGCGCAGCAATTCCGGACTCTGGAAGGGCATTACTCAGCTTCCGACATCTGCGACTGCAGGTAGTTCTGGATGCCGATCTTGCCGATCAGGTCGATCTGGGTTTCCAGCCATTCGATGTGCTCTTCGGTATCCTTGAGGATATCGAGCAGCAGGTCGCGCGACACGTAATCACCGACTTTTTCGGATTGCGCAATGCCTTCCTTGATGGTCACATGCGCACCTTTCTCCAGCTTCAGGTCGGCGGCCAGCATTTCCTCGGTGTTTTCGCCGATCAGCAGCTTGTGCAGGGCTTGCAGGTTTGGCAAGCCATCCAGCATCAGGATGCGGTCGATCAGGCGGTCGGCATGCTTCATTTCGCCGATCGACTCGTCATACTCTTTCTTGCCCAGCTTGTCGAAGCCCCAGTGACGGTACATGCGCGCATGCAGGAAGTACTGGTTAATCGCCGTCAGTTCGTTGGTCAGCTGCGCATTGAGCAGACGGATAACGTCTTTGTCGCCCTTCATGGGGTTTCCTTCTTATCGGGTTGGGAATAATGGCATTTTGCCACGAAGCAGGACTCCAACCTAGTCATGGGGGCAACATAGGATTGCTAACGACATTGCTAATGCAAATGAAAACAATTATCATTTGCGTTTTATGTCCATCGTCTAGAGTTGTCCATGTCCTATATTAAGAGCCGCAAGCACGCGCCAGCTACGCTCGCCGCCATCGCCGCCACCCTGGCGATGCCGGTAGCCCAAGCAGATTCGAACACCGCTGCCCCAGAGCAGAAAATGCAGGAAGTGGTTGTCACCGGCCAGAATGGCAGTGATTTCCAGGTCAAGAAGTCGGCTTCCGACAAATTCACCGCCCCGTTGCTGGATACCCCGAAATCGGTGACCGTGATCCCGACCGAGGTGATTTCCCAGACCGGCGCGACCTCCCTGACCGACGCCCTGCGCACCGTGCCTGGCATCACCGTCGGCGCAGCCGAAGGCGGCCAGCCTGTGGGCGACAACCTGTTCATCCGCGGCTACAACGCGCAGACCGACACCTATATCGACGGCATCCGCGACAGCGGCTCCCAGTCGCGCGAAATCTTCGCGCTGGAGCAGATCGAAGTCGTGAAGGGCCCGAATTCCGCTTACGGCGGCCGTTCTTCGGCTGGCGGCGGCATCAATATGGTGTCGAAATCCGCGAAGGCTGAGAACTTCAGCAACGCCAGCGTTGGCCTGGGCACGTCGAAATACCACCGCGTTACCGCGGACGTGAACCGCACCCTGGGCGATAACGCCGCCGTGCGCCTGAACCTGATGGGCCATGAAAACCACGTTGCCGGCCATAACAAGGAAATCTATGGCGACCGCTGGGGCTTCGCGCCAAGCGTGGCCTTCGGCCTGACCGGTCCTACCAAGGTCAACCTGAGCTACTACCATTACAAGTCGAGCGAACTGCCGGACGCCGGCGTGCCATTCGATAATCCGTTCACCACTGGCCCGAACGTGGCCAAGAACGGCGCCGGCAAGCCCGTCAACGTGCCAAGCGAAACCTTCTACGGCCTGGTCGACCGCGACTTCCGCGACACCAAGTCCGACATCGGCACCATCGACATCAAGCACGAATTCGGCAACGGCCTGGCCTTCCGCAACGTGACCCGTTACGGCAAGACCGGCAACGAATATGTGTACACCCTGCCTGACGACTCCAAAGGCAACGTGGTGCTGTACGGTACCGTATGGCGCCGCCATAACAGCCGCAACGCCGAAACCGAGTCCCTGGCGAATGCATCGAGCCTGACCGGCTCCCTGGTGGCCGCCGGCATCAAGCACAGCTTCACTACTGGCGTGGAAGTCAGCCGCGAAGTCACCGACCGTGCGACCTACAATTTCACCCCGGGCACCAACAACCCGCTGACCAAGACCACCACCTGCCCGACCGCAGGCGCGGCAACCCTGTACAACTGCACCACGCTGGTTAACCCGAATCCGTATGATCCATGGACTGTCGGCCAGGTGCGCAGCGTAGCGCCGAACGACACCAACGTGCACAGCAACTCGCGCTCGGTGTACGGCTTCGACACCATCGAATTCAACCCGCAGTGGCTGCTGAACGTGGGCCTGCGCTGGGATGAGTTCCGTACCAAGCTGCACACCAATGCCAATACTGCCGTCACCCCGGTCGTGGCTGCGATCAATGCGGAGAACAAATCCAGCTTCGCCAACTATCAGGCTGGCCTGGTGTACAAGCCGGCTGCCAACAGCAGCATCTACGTTTCGTACGGCACCTCTTCCACTCCGCCAGGCAATGACGGCGGCGATGGCGTGGATGCACTGAGCACCGCCGTGCAGAACCTGAAGCCACAGGACAGCAAGAACTTCGAGCTGGGCACCAAGTGGGAAATCCTGGCGCGCAAACTGTCGATCAGCGGCGCCATCTTCTCCAGCAAGATGAACAATGCCCGCGTGACCAATGTAGACGGCACTACCGCCAACGTTGGCAAGAAGTCGGTCAAAGGCGTTGAACTGGGCGTGAGCGGTGCGCTGACCGCCAACTGGCAGGTCTTCGGCGGCTACACCTGGCTTGATTCCGAAGTGAAGGACAATGGCTTCGTGAACGTCGGCACGACCGCGGCGCCAGTGTGGGTGGCTTCGCCGTTCAACGGCAATGCCTTCCCGGCAACGCCTAAGCAGAGCGCTTCGCTGTGGACTTCCTACACCCTGATGCAGGGCCTGGTCATTGGCGGCGGTGTGAATGCCGTGTCCAAGGTGTGGAGCAACGTCAATAACACCAAGTTCGTGCCGGGCTACACCCGCTACGACGCGATGGCGAGCTATGATGTGAACAAGAACATCAGCCTGCAGCTGAACATCCAAAACCTGACGGACAAGCTGTACTACGACAAGGTGGGCTCCAACCACTATGCCGGCGTGGGCGTGGGCCGTACTGCAATCCTGACTGCGAACTTCCGCTACTAATATGATGCTGCATATCCCCGGCGTACTGACGCCGGACCAGGTCAAGTACTTCCGCCAGCGCCTGGCGGCCGCCGAATGGATCGACGGCCGCGCGAGCGTGGGAACGCAGGGGGCGCAGGTCAAGCGCAACCGGCAGATCGCGGAAGGGACGCCGCTGGCGCTGGAACTCGGGGATATCATCGTCAAGGCGCTGGCGAAGAACCCGCTGTTTTACTCGGCGGTGCTGCCGCTGAAGATCCTGCCGCCGTATTTCAACAGCTATGCGGGCGGCGAGACTTACGGCCTGCATATCGATGGCGCCATCAGGCACATGGTGGGCTCGCCGGATGTGATGCGTTCGGACGTTTCCACCACCGTGTTCCTGTCCGATCCGGATGAATACGAGGGCGGCGAGCTGACCGTGATGGATAACTACGGCGCGCATGAGGTGAAGCTGCCGGCGGGCGATGCGATCGTCTACCCGGCCAGCAGCGTGCACCGCGTGAATCCTGTTACTGCCGGCGAGCGCGTGGCGTCATTCCTGTGGACGCAATCGATGGTGCGCGATGACTGGAAGCGCACCATGCTGTTTGAGCTGGACCAGAATATCCAGAGGCTGCGCGCTGCGCAGGGGGATGATGAGGCCACTGTGGGACTGGCGGGGCATTATCACAACCTGTTGCGCATGTGGGCTGACCTCTGAAACCGGTAAACCAGTGTCTGACCCGCAGGGTCAGACACTGAAACGCAAACGCCGCGGCTTCTTTCGAAGTCCGCGGCGTTTTCGTATCGGGTCTGACCCAGATTTACCGGGTTCAAGACATCTGGAAATTAATCGGCACAACAACATACACCGCCTGCGCCTTGCCATCTTCCACATACGGCTTGAACAGCGCACGCATCACCGCAGCACGGCCGGCTTCGTCCAGGTTGTTGAAGCCAGACGATTTCTGGACCGACGCCTGCTCGGCATAGCCCTTCTCATTGACCAGCACGCGCAAGGTCACCACACCCTGTTCCCCCATGCGGCGCGACACCGACGGATACACCGGCTGCGGCGCGCGAATATATTCAACGGAGGAAATCACACGCGGGCCCGCCGGAGCGGCAGGCGCCGCCGGCGCAGCAGCGACCGGCGCCGCAACAACCGGCGTTGCCGGTGCAGGCTCTGTCACGCGCGCTTGCGATGGCGGCTGGGTGATGGTGTTTTCAATCACGATCGGCAGCATCGGCAGCGGCGGCGGGGTAATCGCAGGCGCTTTCAGCGCGATTTCTACCGTCTTTGGCTGCGAAGCTGGCGGAGGAGGTGGCGGCGGCGCCACAAAGGTGACGTTGACCACTTCAGGGATACGGTCCACGAGGCGATGCATCGTGCCGTTGATAAAGGCATAACCGAGGACTGCATGCAAAGCGACAACTGCTGCGATTTTGGTCAGCCTGGCGCCGCCAACGCCGGCGCCGAAATCGCCGCCGGCCGGGAAAGTCATCGATTGCATAAAGCGCTCCTTACACGGTGAGTGTTGGGCGCTTGAGCACAGTCTCCTGTATTCCGCTGCCCATATGTTCGTCCAGCACTTCCACCGCATAGCTGAGGCAGTTGCCGCAGCAGGTGGCCACGCCGAGTGCTTCGCGCAACTCGTCCATGGAGCTGATACCCATATCTATGGCTTGACGGATTTCTCGATCAGAGATGTTGTTGCAGACACAAACGATCATTTCGAAAATTACCTTCTGGCTAAGATTGCGATTCCGTTACTGAGAATCATTATCATTACGGTTCCCATTCTACCCGAACCGGACTACAATGCAAGCCTATTCAAGAACAATTCTCATTTATAATGGTGCGGTTGTCTTACGCCCTGGAAAGTTCGCCATGACCCTTGCTCCTACCTTGATCAAGCTTGATTCCCTGCCGGTGGGGCAGAGCGGAACGGTGATCCATATCGCTCCGGGCAATCCTGAAGATACCGAGGACGGCGCCGACCTGGCGCGCCGCCTGATGGAACTGGGCTTCGTGCCCGGTGAGCGCATCCGCATGCTCAAGCGTGGCCTGCCGGGAGGCGAACCCCTCGCCATCAAAGTAGGCAATGCCACGTTTGCCTTGCGCCGCTTCGAAGCTGCGCTGATCTCGATCCAACCGGAATAAATGTAATGGGTGCAGTAGAAAAGGCCGCGCAAGCCACCGCGCAGCAGCCAATGGCGCAGTTTCCTATGGTGGCCCTGTTGGGCAACCCGAATTGCGGCAAGACCGCGCTGTTCAACCGCTTGACCGGCGCGCGCCAGAAGGTCGCCAACTACGCCGGCGTGACCATCGAGCGCAAGGAAGGCCAGTTCACCTCCGGCGCGGGCAACCAGTACCGCCTGCTCGACCTGCCGGGCGCCTACAGCCTGTCGGCGCACACCCCTGATGAAATGATCACGCGCGACGTGGTGGCAGGCCTGCGCGAAGGCGAACGCTCGCCCGACGTGGTGGTGTGCGTGGTCGATGCTACCAACCTGCGCCTGAACCTGCGCCTGGTCCTCGAGATCAAGCGCCTTGGCCTGCCGATGGTGCTGTGCCTGAACATGGTCGACGTTGCCAGGAAGCGCGGCATCGTGGTCGATGCGGCCAGGCTGTCGCAGGAACTGGGCATGCCGGTGGTGGAAACCGTGGCCGTCAGGAGCGGCGGCGAGAAAGCGCTGGTCGGTGCGCTGGATGGCCTGTGGCCCTTCCATGAAAGCGTGGCCAACCCGCTGTCCGCCATCGATGCCGTGAGCGTCGAAGAAACCCAGCGCGAAGTGCGCCGCATCCTGTCGGTTGCCGTGAAAGATGCTGACGACCGCGGCAACCGTTCCGAGAAGATCGACCATTTCGTGCTGCACCCGTTCATGGGGCCGATTATCCTGGCCGTGCTGATGTTCTGCGTGTTCCAGGCCGTGTTCAGCTGGGCCGAAGTGCCGATGGACATGATCAGCGGCGGCGTCGAGCATCTCGGCGCGCTGGTCAAGGCGCACATGGCCGACGGGGTGTTGCGCTCCCTGCTGGTGGATGGCGTGCTGGGCGGCGTGGGCGCCGTGCTGGTATTCCTGCCGCAGATCCTGATCCTGTTCTTCTTCATCCTGGTGCTGGAAGACTGCGGCTACCTGCCGCGCGCGGCCTTCCTGCTGGACCGGCTGATGGGCGGCGTCGGCTTGTCCGGCCGCGCCTTCATCCCGCTGCTGTCGTCATTTGCCTGCGCCATTCCGGGCATCATGGCGGCGCGCACCATCCAAAACCCGCGCGACCGCATCGTGACCATCATGATCGCGCCGCTGATGACCTGCTCGGCGCGCCTGCCGGTCTATGCGCTGGTCATTGCCGCTTTCATCCCGGACCGCGAAGTGTGGGGCATGTTCAACCTGCAGGGCCTGGTGCTGTTCTGCCTTTACTTTGCCGGCATCATCTCCGCCATGGTGGTGGCCTGGGTCATGAAGCGCTCCATGCGCGCCAAGCGCAACCAGCCGCTGATGCTGGAGCTGCCGGCCTACCACTGGCCGCATATGCGCAACCTGGCCATCGGCCTGTACGAACGCGCCAAGATTTTCCTGACCCGCGTCGGTACCACCATCCTGACCTTGATGGTGCTGCTGTGGGCGCTGTCGAGCTTCCCGGGGGCACCGGAAGGCGCGACCCATCCGCCGATTTACTACAGCGTGGCCGGCATGCTTGGCCGTGCGCTGGAATTCATCTTCGCGCCGATTGGCTTCAACTGGCAGATCTGCATTGCGCTGGTGCCGGGCATGGCGGCACGTGAAGTGGCTGTCGGCGCGCTCGGCACCGTGTATGCGCTGTCGCAGACCGGCGACGAGCTGGCGAACTCGCTGGCGCCAGTGATCCAGGCCAGCTGGGGGCTGCCGACCGCGCTGGCGCTGCTGGCCTGGTATGTATTCGCACCGCAGTGCCTGTCCACGCTGACCGTGGTGCGCCGTGAAACCAATTCGATGAAATATCCGCTGATGATGGCGGGTTATATGTTCGTGCTGGCCTACACCGCCACCTTCATCACTTACCGCGTCGCCCTGGCGCTGGGAGGCTGAATCATGTGGCAGGAAATCATTGTCGGCATCATCGTGGCGGCAGCCGCGCTGCACGCGGCAAGGAAATACCTGCCTGCCGCCTGGCGCCAGCAGATCGTCTACGCACTGTCGCGCCGCGGCCTGCCTCAGGAAAAGCTGGCGCGCTTCTTCAATACCGAATCGAGCTGCGGCAGCGGCTGTGGTTCCTGCGGCGGCTGCGGCGATTCGCCGGCGCCGCCAGCACCTCCTTCTGAAGGCGGCCCTGCGCGCCGCGTCATCACGCTGCACGTCCAGCGCTAAAAAAATATTCACCGCCGCGATCCGTTCCGGGTCGCCGGTTCGTCTTAGCTGTGTCGAAACCAAGGAGACACATCATGACAACCGGAACTGTTATCCTCATCAATCAACTGAAGGTCGAACCGTCCAACCAGGCAGCGCTCGTTGCGCTCCTGAAGGGCAATATCGACACGGTCGTCAGCACGCTTGCGGGCTGGCGCGGCAGCCAGCTGATTGCAGCCCTTGATGGCAGCAGCGTCACCATTTATTCGGAATGGGATTCGCCGCGCGCGGTCGACGCCATGCGGGCCGACCCGCGCATGCAGGCCTGTTTCCCGCGCATCCGCGAGCTGGCGAGCTTTGATTCCGTCCTGGGCCAGATAGCATGAACACCGAAGAATTCGAAGCACGCTTGCAGGAACTCAGGCCACGCCTGCATCGCTACTGCGCCCGCATGACCGGTTCGGCCATCGATGGCGAAGACGTGCTGCAGGACGCGCTGGTCAAGGCGCTGCGCGCACGCGGCGAGGGCATGGAGGTGGACAACCTGGGCGGCTGGCTGCTGCGCATTGCCCACAATACCAGCCTGGATTTCCTGCGCCAGCGCGCCCGCAGCAACGTGGTTCCGCTGACGGAAGATATGGAAGGCAGCACGGCCATGCCGCAAGCCGAGGTCCTCACGGTCAGCTTCCAGGCCTTCATGCAACTGCCGGAACTCCAGCGTTGCGCTGTCATACTGAAAGACGTATTGGGCCACTCAGTGGAAGAAGTGGCGGCAATTGCCGGCAGCACGCCGGCAGCTGCCAAGTCGGCACTGCAGCGCGGGCGCATCGCTTTGCGCCAGGGGCAAGCTGCTGGCGCACGCCTGCCGCTGCTGCCGGAAACAAGCCGGGAGCGCGTCGCCCACTATGTCCGGCTATTCCAGGACGGCGACTTCGATGCGATCCGGGCCTTGCTGGCGGAGGAGGTTCAACTGGAACTGGTCAACAGGATTCGGCTGGCGGGGCGCAATGGCGTCAGGGCTTATTTCACGCGCTATGCGGAAGAAAGCAAATGGCGCTTCGAGTTCGGCGCAGTGGATGGGCAGGTGGCGATGCTGGTGTTCGACCGCAATGGCGCCGTGGACAAGCCGGCCCACTTCGTCCTGCTTGCATGGCATGGCGGCCAGTTGGCCGGTATCCGCGACTTCCTGTTTGCGCCCTATGTGATGGAAGCCGTGGACTGGGTACGCCTGCCGGTGCCGGCTTAATCCTTGTCGAAACGGTGCAGTGCCACCGATACCAGCAGGCCCGCAATGCCCAGCAAGCCAAATGCATAGGTGAGCAGGGGTTTGGCCTGCTTCAATTCCAGCGCTATCGAGGCGGCGACCAGACAGATGCCGATCAAGGCCAGCACGCCAATGATGGCGGCGGCTCGCCTGAGCGCTGGCTGCGCACCATGCGCTGCATACCATTTGGCGATAGCCCAGTTGGGCAGGCACGACAGGCCAATCAACATCCCTGCTAACTCGAAAGCCACTAGATGATCCATAGCGCGTTGTCAGGACTGAAATATCTACGATATCAGTGGCGGTCAGCCACGGGCAAGCGAAAACTTGATCTAGTGCATATCGGCTCATGAAAGGTGTAAATACAATGCCACTTAATGAAGTTGCATATTGGGAGCCATCGTGGGCTGGAGCAGGAGACAGGTTGAGGGGATAGTCAGGATCGCGCTGTTCGCGATGCTGATGGCTGTTTCCGCACCAACGCTGTCCACGCTGCTGGCTGCAGCTTGCGGCGATCATGACGTCGCCCATTGCCACGCGCAGCCGAAAGCCCACCACGTCGTCCAGAAGTGTGGCTATTGCGCTGTGCAGGCCGACCTTCCGGTCGTACCGCCGCCTCCCGGCATGACATTGGCGCTGATGGTGCCGTCACGTACCGAGCGGGCATTGCAGGCCCACGCAACGCTGCCACAGCAAGAATCTCTCGCGCCGCCCTCGCGCGCCCCGCCTTCCGCTTGACCTTCCGCAGCAGTTCCCCACGGCTTTACATTGCACGCGTCCATTGACGGCGCGGTCGCAAGGCCCTCGCTCGCAAGAACAAGAAAGGAAGCATCATGAACACCCGCCTCATCCCCTTGGCCGCGGCACTGCTGGCCGTTTTTTCGGCCCCGGCATTTGCCGACCATGAAGGGGAATCGCCGCTCAAGATGGTTGGCACCGTCGTCATCGCGGGCAGCCATCCCACTTCGCTGCCGACGCAGATCCCGACCACGATCGAAGGCGTCACCCGTGCGCAGATCGAAGAACAGGTCAACGCGAGCGATGCCGAAGACGCACTGAAATACCTGCCAAGCCTGCTGGTGCGCAAGCGCTATATCGGCGACTACAATCACGCCGTGCTGTCGACCCGCGCTTCCGGCACCGGCAATAGTGCGCGCTCGG
>JBCNOP010000170.1:0-11902 GCA_039593775.1 Pseudoduganella sp. | reverse complement strand
CGCTGTCACCGAACGGCAAGATCGACAAGCGTGCCTTGCCGGCGCCCGATGCGGCAGCAGGACAGGCCTGGGTCGCGCCGCAGGGCGAGACGGAACAGCGCCTGGCGGCCCTGTGGCAGGAACTGCTTGGTTGCGGCCCGGTCAGCGCCGCCGCCAATTTCTTTGAGATCGGCGGCCATTCGCTGCTGCTGACGCAGATGATCCACCAGGCGGCGCAGCGCCATGGCATGGCGCTGTCGGTGCGCGACATGTTTGCCGCGCCGACGGTGGCCCAGCTGGCGCAACTGCTGGCGCAGCGCACGCCGGCCGAAGCGCCGCAGGGACTGCGTGCCGGCAGCACCACCGATGGCAGCCTGTCGCTGGCGCAGCAGCGCATCTGGTTCAGTGAACAGATGGGCGACGCCGGCAACCTGATTACCGGGGCCATCACGCTGCCGCGCGAACTCGATGCGGCACGGATGCAGTCCGCACTCCAGGCGCTGTGTGCGCGCCACGAGATCCTGCGCACCAGCTTCCACCTCGACGCCGGCGGCACGCCGCGCCAGCGGGTGCATGCCGAGGCGGCGCCGCAGCTTTGCCAGGCGCGCCTGCAGCCTGCCGTCCAGGCAGGCAGGGCCGCTGCATTGCGCGAAGTGCTGGCCGCCCATGCCGCGCAAGGCTTTGACCTGGGGCAGCCGGCGCCATTCTCGCTGCTGCTGGTACACAGTGCGCCGGGCGAAAGCGTGCTGCAGCTGAATATCCACCACATCATTGCAGACGGCTGGTCGCTGGTACTGTTCTTCGACGAACTGATGGAGGCCTACGACGCCCCGGCAGCGGCGCAGGAGGCGCCGCTGCAATACCGCGATTATGTGGCATGGCAGCAGCGTTTCCTGGCCTCGCCGCAAGCGGGGCAGCAGGCCGCGTTCTGGCGCGACTACCTGGCCGGCAGCGCGGGCCAGCTTGCGTTGCCGTTCCAGGCGCCGGCAGCGCAGCGCAAGGGAGCGGCAGGGCAGGTGCTGCGGGCACGCGTGCCGGCAGCCACCCGCGATGCCTTGCAGGCGCTGGCACGCCGCCAGCGCGGCGCGCTGTTCAACGTGCTGCATGCCGCACTGGCGCTGTTGCTGGGACGCGTCAGCGGCGAGCGTGACCTGAACATCGGCATCCCGGTGACAGGCCGCCAGCTGGCCGGCAGTGCCGGCATGCCGGGCCTGTTCCTCAACAACCTGCCGCTGCGCACCCGGCTTGCGCTGGAGCAGCCGTTCGAGCAGCACCTGGCCGCCGAAGTGGCGAATGCCGAACGCGTGCTGGCGCAGCAGGAACTGCCGTTCGAGCGCATCCTGGACGCCTGCGGTGCCCAGCGCAGCGCCGACAGCACGCCGCTGTTCCAGGTGTTCTTCAATATGCTGAACCTGCAGCGCAGCCGCGACGGGCGCCAGCTGTTCAGCGAGGCGGCGCCGCACCTGGAAAGGCTGGACGCCAAGTTCAACCTGACCCTGTACGCCAGCGAGGACGACGACGGCGTCGACCTGCGCGCCAGCTTCAACGCGCAGCTGCTGGACCGGCGCGATGTGGAACTGCTGCTGGCGCAATACCTGTTCCTGCTGGAGCAGGTGGCGCTGGCGCCGGCCGTACGCTGCGGCGACTACGCTTTGCGGGCTCCGGCCACCGGCGCGGCGGCGGGCGCCGCCGTGCCGCCGCTGCTGGCACAGGCTGCGCTGCCCGATTATCGCGCGCCGCTGGCATGCGAATGGGCCGGCGCCGTACAGTGCAAATTCGACGCGGTGGCCCAGCGCTGGCCGGAACGCCTGGCCCTGGCCTGCAGCGACCGTGACTGGAGCTACGGCCAGTTGCAGCGCATGGCCAATGCTTACGCCCTGCAGCTGCGCGAGCTGGGCGTGGGGCGCGGCGACGTGGTGGCGATCCTGACCGAACGCAGCGACGCCCTGGTGATTGCCACGCTGGCCGTGCTGAAAGCCGGCGCCGCCTTCATGATGCTGTCGCAGGCGGTGCCCGAGATGCGCCTGCTGCAGCAGATCGACAGCGTGCCACCACGCTGCTTCATCACCCTGAACGACACGCCGGAGACAGGCGGCGCCGTGGCGCAGCAGCTGGACCGCATCGGCTGCGCGCGTCTGCGGGTGCGGGCCGCCGCGCCGCTGATGGCGACTTCCGGCTTCCTGACGGTCGACAGCGGCCCCGATGACCTGGCCTATATCGCCTTCACTTCAGGCACCGAGGGCCGGCCCAAAGCCATCCGCGGCCGCCATGCCTCGCTCACGTCCTATATGCCGTGGATGGCGCGCCAGTTCGGCCTGCACCGCGACGACCGCTTCGGCATGTTGTCCGGCCTGGTGCACGACCCGCTGCACCGCGACATGTTCACGCCCTTGTGCATGGGCGCCGCGCTGTGCGTGCCGGAAGAACGGGACCTGGCCTTTTCCGCGCTCAACGACTGGCTGCTGGCGCGCGAGCTGACGGTGCTGCACCTGACGCCCAGCCTGGGCACTTTCCTGTCCAGCGTCTGTGAACGCCCGGTGCCCTCGCTGCGCATGGCCTTCTTCGTGGGCGAGATCATCACCACTGCCCACCTGGCGCAGTTCCGCCGGGCCGCGCCGAATATGCGCGTGATCAATATCTATGGTTCGACCGAAACCAGCCGCGCTATCAGCTATCACGATGTGGCAGCCTACGGCGATGCGGCGCATTACTGCACCGACGTGCTGCCGGTGGGGCAGGGCATCGGTAATGTGCAGCTCTTGGTGCTGAACGAGAACCTGACGCCGTGCGGGCCGGGCGAAATGGGCCAGATCGCGGTAAGGGCGCGCTACCTGTCGCTGGGCTACCACAACGACCCGGCACTGACGGCAGCGCGCTTCCTGCCGCACCGCCATGGCGGGGCCGGCGCGGGCATGCTGTACCTGACCGGAGACACCGGCCGCTACCGGCCGGACGGCGTGGTGGAATGCCTTGGCCGCAGTGACCGCCAGGTCAAGATCCGCGGCTTCCGCGTCGAGCTGTCGGAAATCCAGGTCACGCTCAGCCTGCATCCGGGCGTGGCGCAGGCGGCGGTGGTGGACTACCGCGATGCGGCCGGCGAAACGGCGGTGGCAGCCTATGTGGTGGCACGCGGCCCGGCGCCGGCGGCGGACGAGCTGGCCGGCTTCCTGGCCGAACGCCTGCCGGACTATATGGTGCCGTCCGAGTTCCAGCTGCTGGACGCCCTGCCACTGAACGAGAACGGCAAGCTTGACCAGAAGCGCTTGCCGCCGGCCGGACAGGGACGCATCGCCCGCCGCTGCGAACCGCCGCAAGGCGTGCTGGAACAGCAGTTGCTGGCGCTGTGGCAGGAAGTGCTGCAGCGCGACGGCATCGGCGTGACGGACGATTTCTTCCGCATCGGCGGCCATTCGCTGCTGGCCACGCAGCTGTTCGTGCGCATCGAACGCCAGTTCGGCGTGCAGCTCTCTTACCGCGACTTCTTCGCCGGCAGCTCGATCCGGGCCGTGGCCGCCCGCCTCGACCTGGCGCGCCTCGCCGGCAGCGTGCGGCGCAGCGGCGCCGCACGACACCGGGTCAGCCTGTAAGCGGCCCGCGATTCTGGAGACATGATGACTACGATGCACAGCCTTTTTTATTCGGAGCGCCACCAGCAGCTGATGGAGCTGATCGGAGCGTCGCCGGCCATGCGCGCCGAGCAGATCGACCTTGGACGGGCCGAGCTTCCGTCCTATATCCGGCACTACCGCTATCCGGTCAGCAGCTGGCCGCTGATCGTGTCGCGGGGCCAGGTGGCGGAATTCGAGCGTTTCTCGGCCGGCCTCGCGCCGCTGCTGTACAAGGCGCTGCGCCTGATGTTCCCGGCCGATGCGGAAAGCTTTGCCGCCTACCTGCAGGCGCCGGCGCTGCTGCATGCACTGCTGGCCCAGGGCGATCCGGACCTGTCGCAAGCGCTGATGCGGCACGACATGCTGTACTCGGGCGGCGCGCTCAAGCTGCTGGAGGTGAATGCCGGCTCCACCATCGGCGGCTGGCAGGTGAGCTGGCTGGAGCCTGACTTCCGGGCGGCGCTGCAGCGGCATGGCGGCACGGCGCGCTGGGAGCTGCAGCATCGTCCGGTGCTGGATGGCCTGTTCGGGGCGGTGCTGGCAGCCATGGCGCGCCAGCCGCAGATGCAAGGCACAGCGCTGTTTTACCTGGAAACAGGGCCGGGCCAGTCCGACTTGCATGGGCATTACGGCGCAATCTACGGCAGCGTGCTGCCGCACCTGCTGCCGCAACGCGCGCTGCGCTTCTTCAGCGACTTCAATGAGCTGGAGTACGCAGCGGACGGCAGCCTGCGCCACCGGGGACAGGCGGTCGACGCCATCCTGCTGGCCACGCCGGAAGGGCAGGAAGTACCGCACGCGCACATGATGCGGCTGGCGGCAGCCCAGATGTCCGGCAAGCTGGTGATGCCGGACAGCCCTCTGTACACCCTGCTGGGCAACAAGTCCCTGCTGGCACTGTTGCATGAGCCGGCGCTGCAGCCGCTGCTTGACCAGTCCGAGCGCGATTTCGTGCAGCGCCACATTCCTTTCACAGCGCGCATGGTGGCCGGCCAGGTCACCTGGCAAGGCCAGCGCCATGCGCTGGGCGAACTGCTGCTGGCTGAACGCGAACGCTTCGTGGTCAAGAAATCGCATTCGCTGCAAGGCCGCGACGTGCACGTAGGCCGCTGCTGCACGACGGACGAGTGGCGGGACGTGGTGCAGCGCTACCTTGGCGTGGAAGACTGGCTGGCGCAGGAATTCTGCCCGGCCGACCTGGCCTCGGGCGTCGATGCCCAGGGCGTGGCCTGCGACTACGCCTTCATCTGGGGCGTGTTCGATGCCGGCCAGCGCTATAGCGGCGCCTTTGTGCGCGGCATGCCGGCAGCGCGCGGCCAGGGCGTAATCAATTCGGCCACCGGGGCCACCGAATTTTCCGTGTTCGAAGAAACGGCGCGCAGGAACAGGATCAGCCTGTGAGCGCGCACCAGACAACTGACCATAATGGGGATGCGATGACGTTGCAAGAATTGCTTGGCCGCTGCCTGGAGCAGGGCGTGGAACTGGAAGTGCGCGACGGTGCACTGGAAGTATTTTATGACGAGGAACCGGAAGCGGAACTGTTTGCACTGCTGAAGCAGCACAAGGAAGGGCTGCTGCAGCACCTGGCGCAGGCGCCACTGCCCGGCGCACCGGAATTGCGGCGCCTCGAACGCAGCGGCGGCGCACTGCCGCTGTCGTTCAGCCAGCAGCGCCTGTGGTTCGTCGACCAGGCCGAAGGCGGCAGCGCGCAGTACAACCTGTTCCGCGCGCTGGCTTTCGAAGGCAGTTTCGATACGGCGATCGCGCAGCAGGCATTTTCCAATGTCATCGCGCGGCATGAGCCGCTGCGGACCGTGTTCGGCACGCGCGATGGCGAACCGGTGCAGCTGGTGCAGGAGGACTGGCGCTTCGAGCTGGCGTGCGAAGAACTCAGCGCGCTGCCGGGAGCTGAACGCGAAGCGCGCATTGCGGCAGCCTGCGCCGAAGAGGCTTTGCATCATTTCGACCTGGCGGCCGGCCTGATGCTGCGCGCCAGGGTGCTGCGCAGCAGCGCATCGTCCGGCGTGCTGCTGGTGAACGTGCACCACATTGCCGCCGACGGCTGGTCGCTGGCACTGCTGATCGACGAATTTATCCAGCATTACCAGGCGCTGGCTGCGGGGCAGCATGCGGGGCTGGCGCCACTGCCGGTACGCTACGCCGATTTCGCTGCCTGGCAGCGCGAGTACCTGTCGGGCGAACGCCTGGAACGCCAGCTCGCATACTGGCAGAAGCAGCTGGCGGCGCTGCCGCCGGTGCACGGCCTGGCCCTGGACCGCCCGCGCCCGGCCCGCCAGGACTTCCGTGGCGCCTTGCACACGGAGCGGCTGGCGCCGGCTGCGGCCGCAGGCGTGGCACGCCTTGCGGCACAGCAGGGCGTGACGCCCTTCATGCTGCTGCACGCAGTGTTCTCGGCCATGCTGGCGCGCTATACCCGGCAGGAGGACGTGGTGCTGGGGACGCCGGTAGCGAACCGCCGGCGCAGCGAACTGGAAGGGCTGGTCGGCTACTTCGCCAATACCCTGGTGCTGAGAACCAGCGCTTCCGGCGACCTGCCTTTCTCGGCCTACCTGCAGCAGGTGCGCGACGCCAACCTGGGCGCACAGGAACACCAGGACGTGCCATTCGAACTGCTGGTGGAGCGCCTCAATCCGGCGCGCAGCGCGGCACATGCCCCGCTGTTCCAGATCTTCTTTTCGATGAATACGGCGCCGGCCGCCGCGCGCAGCCTGCAAGGCCTGGCCATGCGCCCGCTGCAAGTCGAAGCGGCAGCTGCCAAGTTCGACCTGGCGCTCAACGTGGCCGAAGCGGATGGCACGCTTGAGCTGCGCTTCGAGTACAGCAGTGCCCTGTTCGACCCTGCCACGATCGCCCGCATGGGGCGCCATTTCGCAACGCTGCTCGATAGCGTGCTGGCCGATCCCGAATGCACGCTGGCGCGCCTTGACATGATGGGCGATGCCGAGCGTGCGGAGGTACTGGCGCGCCTGCAAGGCCCGGCGCTCGAGGTGCCGGCAGGCGCCACCATCCACGGCCTGTTCGCGCAGCGTGCGGCGCAGCAGCCGCAGGCAGTGGCGCTGGAATTCGGCGATGAACGCTACACCTATGCCGAGCTGGAGGCGCGTGCGAACGCGCTGGCAGCGCTGCTGCGGTCACGCGGCGCTGCGCCCGGCCAACTGGTTGGCGTATGCATCGAGCGCTCGGCGCAGATGGTGGTAGCGCTGCTGGCTGTGCTGAAGGCCGGCGCCGCCTACCTGCCGCTGGATCCCGCCTATCCCGCCGCGCGCCTGGCCTACATGGTGGAGGACAGCCAGGTGGCGCTGCTGCTCACGCAAACCTCGCTGCTGGGCCGCTGCGGACCCGGCAAGGCGCAGGCGCTGTGCATCGATGCGCCCGAGGTGCAGCAGGCGATGGCAGCCGGCGCGGCCGCCGTGCCGGCAGGCGATGAGGCGCAGCTGGCCTATATGATCTACACCTCCGGTTCGACCGGCAAGCCGAAGGGCGTGATGATCGAGCACCGCAGCGTCGTCAATTTCCTGCACGGCGTGCAGGACATGCTTGGCGGGCCGCAGGCCGTGTGGCTCGGCCTGACCGCGATTTCCTTCGACATCTCGGTGCTGGAGATCTTTGGCAGCCTGCTGTCGGGCGCACGCCTGGTGGTCGCGCCGGAACAGGGCATGCGCGCCGGTGCCCAAGCCGGGCCGCTTGACTTCAGCCTGTTCTACTTCGCCAGTTCTGCCGAAGGGAAGCAGGACGATATCTACCGCCTGCTGCTGGAAGGAGCGCGCTTCGCCGACCAGAATGGCTTTACGGCCGTTTGGACACCGGAGCGCCACTTTGCCTCGTTTGGCGGCATGTACCCGAATCCCGGGGTGACCGGCGCTGCGGTGGCTGCCATCACCAGCCGGGTCCAGGTGCGCGCCGGCAGTTGCGTGCTGCCGCTGAACGACCCGCTCAAGGTGGCGGAGGACTGGTCGGTCATCGACAACCTGTCGCAGGGACGTGTCGGGCTGGCCTTCGCTTCGGGCTGGAACCCGAACGATTTCGCGCTGCAGCCGGAGCATTTCGCACGCCGCCATGAAGTGCTGTTCGAGGGCGTCGAGACTTTCCGTTCCTTCTGGTCCGGGCAGGGGATACGGCGCCGCAACGGCGTCGGCCAGGAAATCGAAGTCAAGCTGTTCCCGGCGCCCAGGCAGGTGATGCCGCCGATCTGGATCACGGCGGCCGGCAGCGAACATACCTTCCGCCGAGCCGGCCAGATGGGCGCCAATGTGCTGACCCACCTGTTGGGCCAGACGGTGGGCGAGCTGGCGGAAAAGATCGCTGTCTACCGCCAGGCCTGGCGTGATGCCGGCCATGAAGGCGAGGGAAAGGTCACGTTGATGGTGCATACCTTCGTGGCCGCAACCGACGAGGAAGCGCTGGCTGCCGTGCATGGCCCGTTCAAGAATTACCTCGGTACCTCTCTGGCGCTGCTGAACGCCATCCGCGACGAGGCGGCGACGGGCGGCCCGGTGCCCGATGCAGACGCAATCCTCGAGATGGCCTTCCAGCGCTATGCGCGCAGCGCGGCGCTGTTCGGCTCTGCGGAGCGCTGCTCCGCCCTGGTGGCCCAGCTTCAGTCGCTGGGCGTGTCGGAAATCGCCTGCCTGATCGACTTCGGGGTCGATACCCAGCGCGTGCTGGACAGCCTTCCGTTGCTGGCAGCCCTGAAGGACCGCTTCCAGGCCGCTGCCGCCGCTCCGGCCGTCGCCAGCGTCGGCGAGCTGGTACGCCGCCACGGCGTGACTCATTTGCAATGCACACCGTCGATGGCGGCCATGCTGCTGGCCGAACCCGGGCAACGCGCCAGCCTGGCCAGGCTGCAGGCCATGCTGGTCGGCGGCGAAGCGTTGCCGGCAGCGCTGGCCGGTGAGCTGCTGCAGGCGGGACCGGCTGCGCTGTACAACATGTACGGCCCGACCGAGGCCACCGTGTGGGCTACCCGCCAGCGCGTAGAGCCGGGCATGGCCGAGGTGCCGCTTGGCGCGCCGCTGCCGAACTACCGCATGTGCGTGGCCGGCGCCGACGGCGCGCTGGCTCCGCTCGGGGTGCCGGGTGAACTGCTGATCGCCGGACCTGGCCTGGCGCGCGGCTATTGGCAGCGCCCCGAACTGACGGCAGAGCGCTTCATTGCGCTGCCGGGCGGCGGGGAGGCGCGTGCTTACCGCACCGGCGACTTGGTACGGCAGTTGCCGGCCGGCGGACTGCAGTTCCTGGGCCGCATCGACGACCAGGTCAAGCTGCGCGGCTTCCGCATCGAACTAGGCGAGATCGAAGCCCAGCTTGTCCAGCACACGGCGGTGCAGGCGGCTGCCGCCATCGTGCGCGAAGACGAGCCGGGCGTGCAGCGCCTGCTGGCTTATGTGGCGCCGGTCGCCGGCTATGAGGGTGCGCCGGCCGAACTGGGACGGGAGCTGCGCGGCATGCTGGCGCTGGTGCTGCCTGACTATATGGTGCCGGCCGCCGTCACCGTGCTGCCCGCCTTGCCGCTGACGCCGAACGGCAAGCTCGATCGGCGCGCATTGCCTGCGCCGCAGCTCGAAAGCACGGGCACGGCCTATGTTGCTCCACGTAGCGAGGCCGAGCAGATAATGGCCCAGGTATGGGCTGGCTTGCTGAAAGTCGCACCGGAACGGGTGAGCGCGCATGCCAACTTCTTCGACCTGGGCGGCCATTCCTTGCTGCTCATGCGCCTGGTCGGCGAGATAGGCCAGCGCTTTGGCGTTGAAATGAGCATCCGTGAAGCGTTCGAGTTGCCGACCCTGGCGCAGATGGCGGCGCGCGCCGAGCAGAAACGGGCGGCGCCGGCCGACCGTGAGCGCTATGCGCGTTTGCAGGCTCCCGTGGCCGATAGCGTGCAGGAAGTCGTGTTGTAAGCATCCAGGCGGTAAACCCGGGGCGGCGCAGCGTGCGCCGCCTTGGGCTGTAAATGTTGACAGTGTTGCGAAACAGGCCAATTCCTTACAGTGCCTGGCATGAGCAAGCTAATCCCCCATGGCCATTCCGGCCACACCCAATCCCCCGCAGCGAATTGCAGGCAGCCCGCAAGGCCGCCCTGCGCGTGCGCCATCGATAACGTACAGGAAGCAGTTTAATGAAACGCGACACCTTGGAACAATTGCTGGACTGGTGCATCGAGCGCCAGGTCAGCCTGGCATTGGAAGGCGAACAGCTCAAAGTGTATGGCCAGCCGGGCGCAATGACGCCGGAACTGGTCGACGCGATCCGCGCCCGCAAGCCGGAACTGCTGGACTGGCTGCGCCAGCAGCAGCGCGGCAGCACCGGGCAGGCGGCGGCAGCCGCGCTGCAACCGGTACCGCGCGACGGCGCGCGCTATCCGCTTTCCTATGCCCAGCAGCGGGTCTGGTTCATCGACCGCTTCGAGGGCAGCGTGCATTACAACATGGCAGGCGCCTTCCGCCTGAGCGGCAGTTTCGACACAGCGCTGGCCAACGAGGCGCTGCGTACGGTGGTCGCGCGCCACGAAGTGCTGCGCACCACCTTCCATGAAGGCGAGGAAGGCCCTTGGCAACTGGTGGGCAATGGCGACGATTTCGTGCTGGCCGTCAGCGACCTGTCGGGAATGGAGGCGGACGCACAGGAACAGGCGGTGCAGGCCGCGCTGGCCGCCGATGCGGCGAAGCCATTCGACCTGGCACATGACCTGATGCTTCGCGCCGCCTACCTGCGCTGCGGCCAAGGGGAAGGGGTGTTGCTGCTCAACCTGCACCATATTGCTTGCGACGGCTGGTCGCTGGATGTACTGGTCAAGGAATTCGCGGCCGCGTACCAAGCCTTGCAGACAGGACAGGAACCGGCGTTGGCGGCGCTGCCGCTGCAATACATCGACTATGCGGTATGGCAGCGTGGCGCAGCGAATGCCGCCCACATGGCGCAGCAGATTTCCCATTGGCGGGAAGCGCTGGCTGACTGCCCGCCTATCCACAGCCTGCCGCTCGACTTCGCACGTCCGGCGCAGCAGACCTTCCGCGCCCGCAGCCATGCCGCGCGCCTGGACAAGGAGGCGGCTGCGGCATTGGCGCAATTGGCCAAGCAGCACGACGCTACCCTGTTCATGCTGCTGCAGTCGGCATTTGCCCTGCTGCTGGCGCGCTGGAGCGGGGAACAGGACGTGATGATGGCGGTGCCGGTGGCCGGCCGCAGCCACCCCCGGCTTGAGCCATTGATCGGCTTTTTCGTCAACACGCTGCCGTTCCGTACCCGCATCGACCGTGCCGCCGGCTTTGCCGAGCTGCTGGCCCAGGGCCGCGAGTTCGCGTTGCAGGCTTACGCCAACCAGGACGTGCCGTTCGAGCTGCTGGTCGACCAGTTGCGGCCTGAACGCGACCTCGCCTTCAATCCGCTGTGCCAGGTGAAGTTCCTGTTGCAGAACAAGCTGCCCGAAGAATTGTCGCTGCCGGGGCTGGCGTTGTCGCCGCTGATCGCCGAAGAACAGCAGATCCGTTTCGACCTCGACCTGACCGTGACCGAAACACCGAACGGCCTGTTCCTGAACTGGACTTACAAGGAAGACCTGTTCAAGCCTGGGACCATTGCGCGCATGGCCGAAACGTTTGCCTGCCTGCTGCGCGCCATCGTGGCCGATCCGCATGCGCGCCTGGAGGAATTGCCGCTGCTGGACAGCGCTGCCCACGCCGCCTGGCTGGCTGAGAGCTGCGGTGCCGATGCCACCGACGGCCGCGAACTGTCCGTGGTGCAGGCTTTCGAGCAACAGGCGGCACGTACGCCGCATGCCATCGCGGTGCGCCATGCCGGCGTGGCGCTCGATTACGCAACGCTGGAGCGCCGCGCCAACCGCCTGGCGCATTTCCTCGCCGAGCAGGGCGTGGAGGCGGGCCAGCGCGTCGGCATCTACGTCGAGCGCTCGGCGCAGCTGCTGGTGGCCATGCTGGGTATCCTGAAAGCCGGCGCCGCCTACGTGCCGTTCGAACCGAAGAATACCCGCGAACGCATCGGCCACATCATCGCCGATGCCGGCATCGAATGGGTGCTGGTCCAGCCGGGCATGATGGACCGCGTGCCGGTGGCCGGCATCGACGTGCTGGCGCTGGACGACAGTGATGGCTGGCTGGCCGAGTATCCTTCGGATGCACCGGCTGCCTTGGCCGGTCCGGGCGACGTTGCCTACGTCATCTACACCTCCGGCTCGACCGGCACGCCGAAGGGCGTGGAGATCTTCCACAGCGGCCTGGCCGACTACCTGGCTTTTGCCGGGGACGCCTATTACGACCCGGCGCTGCAAGGCTCGC
>JBCNOP010000017.1:0-48679 GCA_039593775.1 Pseudoduganella sp. | reverse complement strand
GTAAGGCGGGGGTCAATGATGATGCAGGTCGGCGGGCGACACGAGCGTGCACACGCCGTAGAGCTTGGTCAAGCTCTGGAGCTGTCCTGGCAGGTTGCGCAGTTCCAGCTTGATGCCGTTCTGAACGGCAGCGCGCTGCCATGCCAGCATGACTGACACGGCAGCGGAGTCCACGGTTTCCACCTGGCCCAGGTCGAACACATTCTGGCCGGCGCGCAGCGCAGCCAGGCCCTGCGCCAGCGCTTCCGTGGCGTTGGCCACGGTCAGCGACTTCAGCGACAGCTGATTGGAAACAGTGGTATCAGGCATTATTTGGCCGCAGTCTTCAGTGGCTTGGAAGCCAGCTTCTTGTTCTTTTCGGACAGGGTCTTGATCAGGCCATCGATGCCGCCCTTCGAGATTTCCGAAGCGAAAGTGCCTTTGTAGGCTTCTACCAGCCAGGCGCCCAGCACATTGATGTCATAGATCTTCCAGCCGGCATCGGTCTTGGCGACGCGGTAATTCAGCTGGATAGGCTCGCCGCGGGCCTGGTTCACCTGCGAACGCACTTCCACTTCGGTGTCGCCTGGCGAAGAACGCATTGGCTTGAAATCGACGGTCTGGTCTTTCACCTGGGACAGGGCGCCCGAGTAGGTGAAGATCAGCAGGGTGCGGAATTCAGCAGCCAGTTGCTTTTGCTGCTCCGGGGTAGCTTCACGCCAGTAGCGGCCGGCTGCCAGCGAGGTCATGCGCTGGAAATCCACGTAAGGCAGGATCTTGGTTTCCACCAGGTCCATGACTTTCTTCTGGTTGCCGGCCTGGATCTCCTTGTCGGCCTTGGCGGTTTCCAGCACCTCGGAGCTGATGCGCTTGACCAGTGCGTCCGGCGCTTCGTTAGCTGGAGCAGTAGCGGCAAATGCGCTGGTGGCGAAAGCTACCGTTGCGACCGCGATCAGTTGTTTGATCAGTTTCATTGTTCTTTACCTATGTAGGGTTGTGTTCCGGGTCACAGGCTGGGTTTGGTTTCAGCCGGTTCCGGCATTATAGCCTGAGGCTGCTTTGGGGCCTCGTCCTCCACTTCAGGCTGCTTCTGCTTGTCCTTTGGACCGTCTTCGCCATCATAAACCTGGCTGTTACGGCGCTGCATCCAACCGTCACGAACGAACTCGTAGCGGTCGAGGGCGGCATCTTCAAGCAGCGAGGAGGCGTCCAGCAGGGCTGCACGCTGGTCCACGACACGAAGAACGGTGCCGGTGTTGCGCACGTTGACAGGATCTTTGTATTGCCATGGGTCGGCGGTGATATCCACCGGCAGGGCAGCGGTGTCACGCACCGTCGACGGGCCCAGCAGAGGCAGCACCAGGTATGGGCCGGACGGCACGCCCCACGAGCCCAGGGTCTGGCCGAAATCTTCTTTATGTTTTTGCAAACCTGCTTCGGAGGCAATGTCGAGCACGCCCAACAGGCCGAAGGTCGAGTTGAAGGCCACACGCATCAGGTCCGACATGCCATCGCCAACCTTGCCTTGCAGCAGGTTGTTGGCCGCGGTCCAGACGTCGGCCAGGTTGCCGAAGAAGTTGCTCACGCCGGTCTGGAAGAAGCCCGGGGTGACGTTCTTGTAGACGGTGGCGGTCGGCTTCAGCGCGTACTCGTCCACCTTGTCGTTGAAGTTGAAGACGGCGCGGTTATAGCCTTCGAACGGGTCGCGCGGGTTGGTGCTGGCGCAACCGCTCAGCGCGCCCACCACGGCCAGGCTCAGGGCAAGTGTACGGAATTTGCTCATTGGGAGTCCTTTCCTTCGGCTGCCTTGCTATAAATGAACTGGTTGATCAGGTCTTCCAGCACGGTTGCAGACTGGGTGCGGGCAATGCGGTCGCCGGCAGCCAGGTTCTTTTCATCGCCACCGGCTTCGATGCCGATGTACTGTTCGCCCAGCAGGCCGGCAGTCAGGATCTTGGCCGAGCTGTCTTTAGGGAACTTGAAACCTTCTTCCATGTCGAGGGTCACGACAGCCTTGTACACCTTGTCGTCAAAGCCGATCGACGCCACACGGCCAACTACCACGCCGGATGCCTTGACGGCAGCCTGTGGGCGCAGCGAACCAATATTGTCGAAGCGGGCGGTCACCTGATAGGTCTTGCCCATGGTCATGGAACCAAGGTTGCCGGCCTTGAGTGCCAGGAACATGAGCGCAGCCGCGCCCATCACGATGAACAAGCCAACCCAAACGTCGAGAGATTTACGTTGCATATCAAATCCTATAATCAGCGGTGTCAGGGCCAAACATACAACACGCTGCGCGTGTCGCATGTCAGGACCTGACCCCGGTTGTTACTTGCTGAACATCAGCGCCGTCAGCATGAAGTCGAGCCACCAGATCATCAGCGAAGAAATGACCACAGTGCGCGTCGTCGCACCGGAAACGTCTTCCGGGGTAGGCTGGGCTTCATAGCCCTGGTACAGCGCGATAAAAGTGATGGCTACGCCGAACACCACACTTTTCACGAATCCATTGAATACGTCTTTCCACACGTCCACGCCGCCCTGCATCTGCGACCAGAACGCGCCTTCGTCGACACCGATCAGCCCAACGCCGATCAGGTAGCCGCCCAGGATGCCGACCGCACTGAACATGCCGGTCAGCAGCGGCACCGAAATCACGCCAGCCCAGAAACGCGGCGCCAGCACGCGCTGGATCGGGTTCACGGCCATCATTTCCATGGCGGACAGTTGTTCGCCCGCCTTCATCAGGCCGATCTCCGCGGTCAGCGAGGTGCCGGCGCGGCCGGCGAACAGCAGGGCGGTGATGACCGGGCCCAGTTCGCGGGTCAGGCCCAGGGCAACCAGCAAGCCCAGCGATTCGGAGGCGCCGTACTTATTGAGCGTGTAATAACCCTGCAGGCCCAGCACCATGCCGACGAACAGGCCGGACAGGATGATGATCAGCAGCGAGTAGTTACCGATCACATGCAGCTGTTCGACCAGCAGGCGCGGACGGCGCAGCAAGCCGGGCGACAGCCCCAGCATGACGAACAGGGTACGGAAGGAAAGCCCAATGCTTTCCACATAATCGCGTGCGCCACCACCCACGCTCAGCAGGAAACGGCGCATCATTTGCGTGCTCCCAGGCCCAGGTCTTCGGCCAGCGATTTGCCCGGATAGTGGAATGGCACCGGGCCATCCGCTTCCGCGTGCACGAATTGCTTCACGTAAGGATCAGTCGAAACCATCATGTCAGCTGGGGTGCCGTGGGCAACGATCTTGCCCTGCGACAGGAAATACACGTAGTCAGCGATCATGAACGACTCTTTGACGTCGTGCGACACCAGGATGGTGGTCGAACCCAGCGCATCGTTCAGGTTGCGGATCAGGTTCGCAGTGACGCCCATCGAGATCGGGTCGAGGCCGGCAAACGGCTCGTCATACATGATCAGTTGCGGGTCCAGCGCGATCGAGCGCGCCAGTGCCACGCGGCGCGCCATGCCGCCGGAAATTTCGCCCGGCTTCAGCTTGGCCGCATTGCGCAGGCCGACAGAGTGCAGCTTCATCAGCACGAGGTCGCGGATCAGTTCTTCCGGCAGGTCGGTATGTTCGCGCAGCGGGAAAGCCACGTTCTCATACACGGTCAGGTCGGTGAACAGCGCGCCATGCTGGAACAGCATGCCCATTTTGCGGCGCAGCAGGTACAAGTCCTTGGTCTTCAGCTTGTGGACGACCTGGCCTTCGACGCTGACAGCGCCTTTTTGCGGGCGGATCTGGCCGCCGACCAGGCGCAGGACAGTGGTCTTGCCGCTGCCGGAACCACCCATGACAGCTACGACTTTCCCGCGAGGAAAGTCCATGTGGAGACCGGACAGGATCGCCCGCTTTCCATAGCTGAAGTGTAAGTCACGGATTTCGACTAAATTTGACACTGATTTGTCGCTCTTTGTTCTTGAGGCCACATTGTAATTCAGAAACGGTTCTCTCTGCTTGCAGCCCCGTAGCGGCACAATTGGCACAGCTAAAGAGGCAAATTTTACAACACTAATAACCGCAAAGTCAGCAATTTACAAATTGAAACGCTTGTTGACCGGTGTTCAGTGCTGCAAGGCAGCAAATTCCTGCTATTTTAATAACTTTGGCTCATTAAGAGGAAAAATGGCATGAAAATTCGTCGGACGGTCCTTGCCTGCTCCCTGGCGGCTATCTCGGCCCAGGCTTTGGCGGAAAGCGACAAGATCGAAGTGGTTACCGTGACTGCGCAAAAGCGCAAGGAAGACCCGAACAAGGTGGCCATGAGTATTTCGGCCATCAGCGGCAACTCCCTGCAGGCGCAGCAGGTGGACGATTTCACCGACCTGACGCGGGCCGTGCCGAATATCTCCTTCACTGCCGCCACCGGCAATGGCGGCGCCGGCCCGGGCACTTCAAATATCGAGATCCGCGGCATCAGTTCCGCCGCGGGCCAGGCTACCGTCGGCATCTACCTCGGCGACGTGTCGCTTACCGTCGGCAACCTGTACACCATGGGCACGGTGGAGCCGAAGTTCTTCGACATCGACCGGGTGGAAGTGCTGCGCGGCCCGCAAGCAACGCTGTACGGCGCCAGCTCGATGGGCGGCACCATCAAGTTCGTGCCGAATGAGCCGGACCTGAAAGAACGCGAGATCACGGCCTACGCCGAAGCTTCCTCCACCAAAGGCGGCAGCCCGGGCTTCTCCACCAATGTAGTCGGCAACTTCCCGCTGGTTGACAATGAACTGGCCCTGCGCATCGGCGCCCAGGCGCAGCGCTCGGGCGGCTTCATCGACCAGGTCGATGGCGACGGCAATGTGGTGGCCAAGAACATCAACAAGATCAATGACCAGGAATTGCGGATGGCGCTGAAATGGGCGCCGACGCGCGACCTGACGATTACGCCGTCCATTTATTACCAGCGCGTGGACGCCAAGGATATTGCCGCCTTCAACCTGGACCGGCCGCCATACCAGGCGCAAAAGCAGGTGCGCGAGCCATCCATCGACAAGCTGCTGACGCCTAACCTGGCCGTCAACTGGGACCTGGGCGGTGCCGACCTGACCTCCAGCACCAGCTACTTCCAGCGCAAGTTCGACCGCACCCAGAATGGTTCCGCCTACAACAGCTACTCGCTATCGACCTTCCTGACCTCGACCGACGATGGCGGCAAGGCGCCGCCGGAGTTGATCGAAGCGATTGCCGGCCTGCCGTCGGCCGTCTACCTGAATAACGCTGTACGCCAGATCTCGCAGGAGTTCCGCCTGGCCTCCAAGCCGTACACGGCGGGCGGATCGCCGGTGACCTGGCTGGCGGGCTACTATTTCTCCAACCAGCACACCAACCTGAACGAGAATGACCCGATCTTCGGCGTCAACGACACCTTCACGCAATTCGGCTTCTCCAGCGCCGATCCGGACCTGCTGCCGGGCGCTTATCCGGGCGCCTTCCCGAACGATAACTCCTTCGCCGGCGAATTCCACTACCGCGAAAAACAGAACTCGATCTTCGGCGAAGTGAATTACTATTTCTCGCCGGCGCTGCATGCCACCATTGGCGCGCGCTACCTGAAAGGAAAGTCTGCGCTGGCACAGCGCAACAGCCTGTATCTCGCCGGCGCAGGCAATAACAGCACTACCAGCCTGTCGTCGCACGCCTTTACCCCGAAATACGCGGTCACCTGGGAAGCCTCGCCTGACCATACGGTTTATGGCTCCGTCGCCAAAGGCTTCCGCCTCGGTGGTTCCAATGTATTCGTGCCCCCAACCACCTGCGGCCCCGACCTGGAAGAAAACGGCCTGACCGCAGGCCCGCCAACCTATGCCTCCGACAGCCTGTGGAGCTATGAAGTCGGCAGCAAATCGCGCTTCCTGCAGGGCCGCGTTGCCGTCAATGCCGACGTGTTCTACGTGAAGTGGAAAAACATCCAGCAGGGCGTCTACCTGCCCACCTGCGCCTACTCGTACAACGCCAACGCCGGCAATGCCACCAGCAAGGGCTTCGAATTCGACGTCAAGGCCAAGCCGATGGCCGGCCTGACGCTGAGCGCCGCCGGCGGCTACGTCAAAGCCGAACTGTCGAACGATGACGGCATCGCCAACGGCGTCGTCGGCGCAGTCAAAGGCGCGCAGGTGCAGGGCGTGCCAAAGTACAACGGCACCGTCACCGCGCAATACAACTTCTCGACCACCAGCGGCCGCAGCGCCTTTGTAATGGGCGGCGTGCAGTGGGTCGGCCCAAGCAAGGGCTCGCTCAATCCCGAACAGACCGACTACGAGCGCCCGGGCTACCACACCGTCAACCTCAGCACCGGCATCTCGCTTGACCGCTACCAGCTGACGGCCTTCGTGAAGAACGCGTTCGACGAAGACAAGGTGATCCAGCACCCGCAGGTCGCCTCGATCGTCCAGGGCTACCGCCTGGCGCCACGCAGCATCGGCATCAGCATCGCCGCGAAGTTCTGACCAAATGACGCGCAAATTGACAGCCGGACTTTTCCTGTCTGCCTTGCTGGCTGTCGTTTGGATTGTCAGGTCCAACGGCATATCGCGGGGATGGCGATTCCGGAGCAATTATCAGCATCCAGCTTCAGGCAACCTTAACCCTATGCCTGCTGCCCGCAACTAAAATAGGCGCGCATTTTTATTAAATCATCGCGCCAGCATCATGGACGAAAGAGACGACAACAACCCCCTCAGCATGCGCGTGGCCGTGGTGGTGGCGATCCTCGCCACCTTCATGGGCATCTGCAAGGTCAAGGACGACAACATCAACCAGGCCATGCAGCAGGCCCAGGCCAATAAAGTCGACCACTGGTCCTTCTACCAGGCCCGCAATATCCGCGAAGAAGTCGCCAATTCGACCATCGTGCAGCTCAAGCTGGCCAAAGCAGGACGTCTGGCAAGCGAGCAGGCCGCCTACGATGAGGCCATCGCCAGTTACATCAAACTCGCGGCGGACCAGAAGCGCAAGAAAGACGAATTGAAGGCCCAGGCTGAGCAGGATGACAAAACCTACGACGCCCTGAACTTCAAGGACGACCAGTTCGACCTTTCCGACGCCATGCTGGCAATTGCAATCGCACTGCTCGCAATCACTGCGCTGACCAAGCAGCGCTGGCTGTTCATCGCATCGATGCTGCCCACAGGCTTTGGCATTTTCATGGGTTTATGCGGTCTAATGGGCTGGCACTTCCATCCAACTGCGCTGGTGACGCTGCTGTCTTGAAGCGCCGAACGAGCGGCCAGATGATACCCGGCACCAAAGGCTACGCTGAGGATGCCGCGTGGCTCATCCCTCGTTATGAAAACGTTTCGTTCGAGGAGAAATATCAGGCTGTCTTGCATCTGCTTCCTGCTGCGCCGGGATCAGTTCTGGATTTAGGGGCGGGTACGGGAATTGATTCGGCCTGGCTTGCAAAACGCGGCCATCGCGTGACGGCCGTCGAGCCTGTCGCAGCATTTCGTGACGCATTCAACAGACTGCATTCCTCGCTTCAGATCGAGTGGATCGATGATAGCCTCCCAGGTCTTGCGAAGATGGCGTCGCGTAAAGCGTCCTTCGACCTGGTCCTCGTGAGCGCTGTCTGGCATCACCTGTCGCCAGGGGAGCGAATTGCCGCCATGTCCCGCATGGCGCCGTTAATGAAAGCTGGGGCGACACTTGTGATGTCAATCCGGCACGGCCCCTCTCCCGCGAACCGGCGTGTGTTTGAAGTCTCCGCTGATGAGACTATAGATCTGGCGCTGTCGCACCGCCTCCGATTGATCGAAAACGCACAAACGCCCTCGCAACAACTGCTCAACCGCCAAGCTGGCGTGACCTGGACCTGGCTAGTCTTCGAAAGCGGACATCAAGCCTTATGAGGAAACGTCACTCATAAGGCTTGACGGGGAATACGGTACTGTCGGCAGCCAGCCTTATTGCTGCTTGGCGATGTCTGCCATCAGCTTCATCACCAGCTTCATCTGCTGCTGCTCGGCTCCCGTGCCTTCGCCGGCATTGGCCACCACCAGCACGCCATCCTGGCGATCCGGCGCCAGCGCGACCAGCGCGTTCCAGTAACCGTTGGAACCAGCGTGCATCAGCATGCGCATCGGCGCCTGCGCCGGCCAGTTGGTCTTGACGCCCCAGCCCAGCGCGGATCCGGATTCGCCTTGCGGCGCGTGCAGGTAAGCGTAGCCTGCCGGCGACAGCAGCTTGCCTTGCCCCCGTTCGCCGGCCATCTGGTCGACCAGGAACTTCGACCAGTCGGTCATGGACAGCCGGACCGTTGCTCCGGCCGGCGCGAAGAAGGGCGGAATGTCCGAACCAGGGCCTGCCAGCGGCTTGCCCTTCTTATGCCCGAGCAGCTGCCCCCGCTGCGCCTGCGCGGTATCGACCTGCATGCCGAGCGGCTGGAACACCTGCTCCTGCATCAGCTCTTCGAACGCCTTGCCGGTGGCGCGTTCCGCGATCGCGGCGGCGATCATGAAGCCGCTGTTCGAATAGCGCGCTTCGGTACGAATGGCGCCAACCGGCGCTTCGGACAGTGCGCGCTGCGCGTATTCCATCCGCAGCACGGGCAACGGGCGCGGGTCCTTGCGCGTAGCCTCGATCAGTTTTTCGTCGCTATTGGGTGGCAGGCCGGCGCGATGCGACAGCAGGTCGGCCAGTGTGACATCCGCGTATTCGGCGCGCATGCCGGGCAATGGCAGCAATTCCTTCAATGGCGCGTCCCATGACAGTTTGCCCTGTTCCACCAGCCGCGCCACCAGCGTGGCTGTCATGGCCTTGGCATCCGAGCCGATATGCCAGCTGTCCTGCAGGGTGGCTGGCGCCGCGCTGCCTTTGGCGCGGATGCCGCCAACGGCCTGCGCCTGCGGCTGCCCGTTGCGGATGACCAGCACGCCCATGGCGGGAACGCTGCGGTCCTTGAGGGCGCCGGCCAACATCTTGTGCAGCTCGTCGCTCGTGACCTGGGCCTGCGCCAATGCGCTGCTGAACAAAAGTAAGGATGCTGCAAGAACTTTGCGCTGCATAGTGTCTCCCGTTGTAAATTAAGCAAATAATAAAGCAGGACATGCAGGGGAGTCAGGAAAAGCGACCAAATGCCGCAAACCGCGCCTGAACAGACGAAAGCAGCACCTGAACTGCTTGGCGTTGCAGGCGGCTATACTTTGGCGATGAATAGACTGCCTCTAACGCTCATCGCGCTCCTTATCGGGATACTGTTCCCGCTGGTGGGGTTCTTTGCCGGCCTCATGCCGCTGTATCACCAAGGGCAGATCTGGTGGAATTCCCGCACCTACGTTGCAGTTCCGGCGCGCCTCGAATCATTGGAACGGGTCGAGCATCTCACCAGCAAAAAAGTGCCGACCTATAAAACCACAGCCACCTTCCGTTACTCCTTCGATGGGCACCCTTACGTAGGCGGGCATGCCAGCTTTTATGACACGACTGAGCCTCCCGGTGGCTTCCAGGACAGCCTGTACGAGCGGCTCAACAAAGCCCGGCAAAGCCAGCTGGTGGTGGAAGTGTGGCTGGACCCGAGCCATCCCGAACGCGCGGTTTATGATCGAACGCTGGTCTGGAAAGAAACGTTCTTAAGCCTGCCGTTTGCCGTGATATTCACCGGCTTCGGCCTGGGCGCTTGGGTCCTGGTCCTTCATTTGTGGCGACGCGGACGCAACAAGACCCTGGCTGAGCGCCTGCAGGAAGGCCAGCCCATCCTGATCAAAGCAACCAACGGCGTTTCCGTGCTCGTTTTCTTTACGCTGGCATGGAATGTTTTTACCTGGTCGTTCATCCCGGTTGCGCTGAATGATGTTCACACGCACGGATTTACAGTGGCCGCAATCGCTTTCCTGTTCCCGGTCGCCGGCTTGGGGCTAATCCTTCTGACCGGCCAACAACTTCGGAATCGATGGCTGGCAGGATGGCCAATACTCGAGATCACAGGAGTCTCGCCCCTGCGCGGGCGCTTCCATTTCCGTCCAGCGATCGGGCAGCGCTCACCACCGCATGAGCTGATGCATCACATCACCGTCAGCCTGCGGATAATGAAGAACGCGATGGGCGGCAAAAACCAGCCGCTCAAAATGTGGGAGCATTGCTTGCGGGACGGGCCAGTCGCCCGTGGCACCAAAGTGCTGGACTTCGAAGTCGACGCTCCTCGCGAACGCATGCGCGAAAGCCTCGAATTCGAGCTTGAACTGGCGGAAGCGAATTTCACGTTCCTGCTGCCGCGGTCATACGCACCGGGCGGCGCGCATGACCGGATGCGGGCTTAGCGCGGCAGGACCGAACTGCCCATCAGGTACTCGTCGACAGCGCGGGCGCACTGGCGGCCTTCACGGATCGCCCACACTACCAGCGACTGGCCACGGCGCATGTCGCCAGCTGCGAACACGCCTGGCTTGCTGGTCTTGTAGCTGTTGTCGCCTTCGGTCGCAGCGCGGGCATTGCCGCGTGCGTCCTTGTCGACACCAAACGCGTCCAGCACTTGCGCCACTGGCGAGACGAAGCCCATGGCCAGCAGCACCAGGTCGGCCTTCATTTCGAACTCGGAGTTCGGCACTTCGCTCATCTTGCCGTCTTTCCATTCGACGCGGCAGGCGATCAGCTTTTCGACCTTGCCATTCTTGCCTTCGAAGCGCTTGGTGGCGACAGCCCAGTCACGCTCGCAGCCTTCTTCGTGCGAAGAGGAGGTGCGCAGCTTGGTCGGCCAGTATGGCCATACCAGCGGCTTGTTTTCCTGCTCCGGCGGCATCGGCATCAGTTCGAACTGAGTGACGCTTGCAGCACCGTGGCGGTTCGAAGTGCCGACGCAGTCGGAACCGGTATCGCCGCCGCCGATCACCACCACGTGCTTGCCGGTGGCTTTGATCTGGTCCTTGAGCTTGTCGCCGGCATTGACTTTGTTCTGCTGCGGCAGGAAGTCCATCGCGAAATGGACGCCTTTCAGCTCGCGGCCTGGAACCGGCAGGTCGCGCGGCTGCTCGGCGCCACCTGCCATCACGATGGCGTCGAAATCCTTCTCCAGGTCTTCAGGGAAGATGGTTTCCTTGGAGCCGTTGGCAACGGTCGCCGGGAAGTCCTTGCCAATCAGGACGGAAGTGCGGAACTTCACGCCTTCCGCTTCCATCTGCTCAATGCGGCGGTCGATGTGGTGCTTCTCCATCTTGAAGTCGGGGATGCCGTAGCGCAGCAGGCCGCCGATGCGGTCGGCCTTTTCGAACACGGTCACATCGTGGCCGGCGCGTGCCAGTTGCTGTGCAGCGGCCAGGCCTGCAGGGCCCGAGCCAACCACCGCGACCTTCTTGCCGGTCTTGACTTCGGCCGGCTGCGGCACGACCCAGCCGTGCTCCCAGCCTTCGTCGATGATCTTGTGCTCGATCGACTTGATCCCGACCGGCAGCTCGTTGATGCCCAGGGTACAGGCGCTCTCGCAAGGTGCCGGGCAGATGCGGCCCGTGAACTCTGGGAAGTTATTGGTCGAGTGCAGCACGTTCAGCGCTTCACGGTAGTGGCCGCGGTAGACCAGGTCATTCCAGTCCGGGATGATGTTGTTGACCGGGCAGCCCGAGTTACAGAACGGGATGCCGCAATCCATGCAGCGTGCGCCCTGTACCTTGGCCTGGTCGTTGGTCAGGTGGATGACGAATTCTTTATAGTTCTTGAGGCGAGCCTCTGGTGCCAGGTAGCTTTCTTCCTGGCGCTGGAATTCCATGAAACCGGTGATCTTACCCATTTTTCTGATCCTCTCTTACGCTGCGATTGCTTGAGTTTCCGCTTCGATCGCGGCGTTGTCTGCCATTTCCACCAGGGCGCGTTTGTACTCGCTCGGGAACACTTTGACGAACTTGGAACGGCTCTCGTTCCAGTTGTCCAGCAACAGGCGTGCGCGCGTGCTGCCGGTGTGTTTGAAATGGCGCTCAATCAAGCGTTTGAGGATGGTTTCATCGGCCTCCGGTTCGCCATTGCGGTGCTGGCTGTGCCAGGTGGCTTTGTCGACCAGCTGGTCGGCTGCAGCCTTCACTTCTTCCAGGCTCACCATGGACATATTGCACTTGCTGTGGAATTCGCCGTCCGGGTCGTACACGTAGGCGATGCCGCCCGACATGCCCGCCGCGAAGTTACGGCCAGTAGCGCCCAGCACAACCACGGTGCCGCCGGTCATGTATTCGCAACCGTGATCGCCCAAGCCTTCCACGATCGCGGTGGCGCCGGAGTTACGCACGGCGAAACGTTCGCCGGCCACGCCGTTGATGAAGGCTTCGCCGGCAACCGCGCCGTACATGACGGTGTTACCGACGATGATGTTGTTCACCGCCCAGCCGCGGAACTCGGTATTCGGGCGCACGATGATGCGGCCGCCCGACAGGCCCTTGCCCACGTAGTCGTTGCCTTCGCCCACCAGGTCGATGGTGATGCCGGCAGCCAGGAAGGCTGCCGCCGACTGGCCCGCGGTGCCTTGCAGCTGGATGTGGATGGTGTCGTCCGGCAGACCGGCGTGGCCGTATTTCTTGGCCACTTCGCCCGACAGCATGGTGCCGACGGTACGGTTGACGTTCTTCACCGGCGAGATGAAGGATACGCGCTCGCCTTTTTCCAGTGCCGGCTTGGCTTGGGCGATCAGCTTCAGGTCGAGTGCCTTGTCCAGGCCGTGGTCCTGCTCTTCGCTGTGGAAGATCGACATGCCGTCGTCCACCTTCGGCTGGTAGAACACGTTGGTGAAGTCCAGGCCTTGTGCCTTCCAGTGGGTGATGGCTTTCGACTTGTCCAGCAGGTCGGCGCGGCCAATCAGTTCGTCGAAGGTGCGGATGCCCAGTTGCGCCATCAGCTGGCGCGCTTCTTCAGCGACGAAGAAGAAGTAGTTCACGACGTGTTCCGGCTTGCCCTGGAATTTCTTGCGCAGTTCCGGATCTTGTGTCGCAACACCGACCGGGCACGTGTTCAGGTGGCACTTGCGCATCATGATGCAGCCTTCCACCACCAGCGGTGCGGTGGCGAAGCCCACTTCGTCGGCGCCCAGCAGGGCAGCGATCACTACGTCGCGGCCAGTACGCATCTGGCCGTCGGCCTGCACGCGCACACGGCTGCGCAGGCCGTTCAGCACCAGGGTCTGCTGGGTTTCGGACAGGCCCAGTTCCCATGGGGTACCGGCGTGCTTGACCGAGGACAGCGGCGAGGCGCCGGTGCCGCCGTCATGGCCGGCCACCACGATATGGTCTGCTTTTGCTTTCGACACGCCGGCAGCGACGGTACCGATACCGACTTCCGACACCAGCTTGACCGAGATCGAAGCGCGCGGGTTGGCATTCTTCAGGTCGTGGATCAGCTGCGCCAGGTCTTCGATCGAGTAGATGTCGTGGTGCGGCGGCGGCGAGATCAGGCCCACGCCCGGCACCGAGAAGCGCAACTGGGCAATGTATTCGGACACCTTGTGGCCCGGCAGCTGGCCGCCTTCGCCCGGCTTGGCGCCCTGCGCCATCTTGATCTGGATCTGGTCGGCGGAGTTCAGGTACTCCGCGGTCACACCGAAGCGGCCGGAGGCCACCTGCTTGATGCGGGAACGCAGCGAGTCGCCTTCCTGCAGCGGGATATCCGATTCAACCTGCTCCTTGCCCAGCACGGAAGCCAGGGTTTCGCCGACCTTGATCGGGATGCCTTTCAGCTCATTGGCGTAACGGCGTGGATCTTCGCCGCCTTCACCCGTGTTGGACTTGCCGCCGATACGGTTCATCGCAACAGCCAGGGTGGCGTGTGCTTCGGTCGAGATCGAACCCAGCGACATGGCGCCGGTAGCGAAGCGCTTCACGATTTCCTTGGCCGGTTCCACTTCGTCCAGCGGGATCGCTTTCGAAGGGTCGATCTTGAACTCGAACAGGCCGCGCAGGGTCAGGTGGCGCTTGCTCTGGTCGTTGATCAGCTGGGCGTACTCTTTATAGGTCGAATAGTTGTTCGAGCGGGTCGAGTGCTGCAGCTTGGCGATCGCATCCGGCGTCCACAGGTGGTCTTCGCCGCGTACGCGGTAAGCGTATTCGCCGCCGGCATCCAGCGCGTCGGCCAGCACAGGGTCATTGCCAAAGGCCAGCTTGTGCAGGCGCAGGCCTTCCTCGGCCACTTCGAACAGGCCTATGCCTTCCACGTTCGACTGGGTGCCGCGGAAGTACTTGTCGACCAGCTGGCGGTTCAGGCCAACGGCTTCGAAGATCTGCGCGCCGCAGTAGGACATGTAGGTGGAGATGCCCATCTTCGACATCACCTTCATCAGGCCTTTGCCCACGGCCTTGGTGTAGTTGTAGATCGCGGTTTCCGGAGTCAGGTCGCCCGGCAGCGAATGCGCCAGTTCGGCCAGCGATTCCATCGCCAGGTACGGATGCACCGCTTCCGCACCGTATCCGGCCAGCAGGGCGAAGTGGTGGGTCTCGCGGGCGGAACCGGTTTCCACCACCAGGCCGGTGGAGGCGCGCAGGCCCTTGCTCACCAGGTGCAGGTGGATAGTCGACGTTGCCAGCAGGGCCGGGATCGCGACGCGGTCCGGGCCAACGGTGCGGTCGGAGATGATCAGGATGTTGTGGCCGGATTTCACCGCGTCCACGGCTTCCGCGCACAGCGATGCCAGCGATGCTTCCACGCCTTCCTTGCCCCAGGCCAGCGGATAGCAGATGCTCAGTTCATAGGACTTGAACTTGCCGCCGGTGTGCTGGCTGATGGTGCGCAGGCGTGCAATATCGTCGAAGCCCAGGACCGGCTGCGATACTTCAAGACGCATTGGCGGGTTGACGTTGTTGGTATCCAGCAGGTTCGGCTTAGGGCCGATGAAGGACACCAGCGACATCACCATCGCTTCGCGGATCGGGTCGATCGGCGGATTGGTCACCTGCGCGAACAGCTGCTTGAAGTAGTTGTACAGCGGCTTCAGTTTGTTGGAAGTGACGGCCAGCGGCGAGTCATTACCCATCGAACCGACGGCTTCTTCGCCGTTGATCGCCATTGGCGCCAGGATGAAGCGCATGTCTTCCTGGGTGTAGCCGAACACCTGCTGGCGGTCCAGCAGCGAAGCAGCCGGCTTCTCGCCACCGGCCGGGCCATATTTGGCCACGTTGGCAGCGGTCTGGCTTTCGCTCATCTTAAGCTCGCCCAGCTTGATGCGTACGGCGTTGATCCATGCCTTGTAAGGCTTGGCGTTGGCGTAAGTGTCTTTCAGTTCCTTGTCGTCGATGATGCGGCCGGCTTCCAGGTCGATCAGGAACATCTTGCCCGGCTGCAGGCGCCATTTCTGGATGATCTTCGATTCAGGGATTGGCAGCACACCGGATTCGGATGCCATCACGACCAGGTCGTCGTCAGTCACGATGTAACGGGCAGGGCGCAGGCCGTTGCGGTCCAGGGTACCGCCGATGTAGCGGCCGTCGGTGAAGGCCATGGCGGCCGGGCCGTCCCATGGTTCCATCATCGATGCGTAGTATTCGTAGAAGGCCTTGCGGTTGTCGTCCATCAGCGTGTGGTTTTCCCACGCTTCCGGAATCATCATCATCATCGCTTGTGCCAGCGGGTAGCCTGCCATCAGCAGCAGTTCCAGCGCGTTGTCGAAGCAGGCGGTGTCGGATTGGCCTTCGTAGATCAGCGGGAACAACTTCTGCAGGTCGTCGCCCAGCACAGCCGACTTCATTACGCCTTCGCGGGCGCGCATCCAGTTGAAGTTGCCCTTCACGGTGTTGATCTCGCCGTTGTGCGCGATCAGGCGGTATGGGTGGGCCAGCGGCCATTCAGGGAAAGTATTGGTCGAGAAACGCTGGTGCACCAGCGCCAGCGCGGAGATGCAGCGCGGGTCCTGCAGGTCCTTGTAGTACACGCCCACCTGGTCGGCCAGCAACAGGCCTTTGTACACGACGGTGCGGGCCGACATGGATGGCACGAAGAATTCCTTGCCGTGGATGAGTTTCAGCGCCTGGATCGCGTGGCCGGACGATTTGCGGATCACGTACAGCTTGCGCTCCAGCGCGTCGGTCACCATCACATCCTGGCCGCGGCCGATGAAGATCTGGCGGATGACCGGCTCTTTTTCACGCACGCGCGGCGACATCGGCATTTCCGAGTCGATCGGCACATTACGCCAGCCCAGCACGACCTGGCCTTCGATGCGCACGGCGCGCTCGATTTCCTGTTCGCAGGCGATGCGGGAAGCGTTTTCCTTCGGCAGGAACACCATGCCGACGCCGTATTCGCCTGGCGGCGGCAGTTCGACACCCTGCTTGGCCATTTCGTCGCGGTAGAACTGGTCCGGAATCTGGATCAGGATGCCGGCGCCGTCGCCCATCAGCTTGTCCGCACCGACCGCGCCCCTGTGGTCCAGGTTCTTCAGGATCAGCAGACCCTGTTCGACGATCGAGTGGCTCTTGTTGCCTTTGATGTGGGCGACGAAACCGACGCCACAGGCGTCATGTTCGTTGGCTGGGTTGTACAAACCTTGCGCTTGCATGCGATTCTCCGCTGAATTTTTGGTCACGAAAATCCAGAGTAGTGCAACGCAACAAAACGCGCAACAAAAACAATTAGGGTCGGAGTCGAATTAATTCAGCGACAGTCGCTCAAAAATTTAATTGGGGACAGAGTGACGCTTAAAACCGGTAAACCAGTGCCTGACCCGCAGGGTCAGGCACTTCGGCCCGCGTCCGCCGCGTCTTAAGGTGTCTGACCCTGTGGGTCAGACGTGACGGCCAATCCGGCCGGTTTGCCGGTTTTCGCTGGCCGCCCCCGTTTGGCCGGTAATACCTGCCGCTTCATCCGCCGCTCCAGCTCCGCCTTCCACTTATCGCTGCCCAAAGGCCACCCTTTCAGCGCCGCAGCCTCGATCGCCCGCGTTTCCGCCCCCGCCAGCCCCTGCGCCGCCAGCTCTATATAGGCCGCCTCGCGCTGGAACGGCGTATTCCCCAGCGCCCAGTAGATCGGATGATCGTTGACCGCCCCATCCTGCCGAATGCCTGCATGGTGCGGATAGCTCGACCACTGATAATGCTCCGGCCCCTCGGCCAGCCGCGCCCGGACGGCAGCGAATTCAATATATTTAGAACAAGAAACGAAGTAGCGCTCAGCCTCAATCACCGAGGTTTTATAGCGCCCCTGCCATAAAGTGCCGGCGCGGGAGTACTTCTGGTTGAAATAAGGGACATAGTGCCGCCCGATCCATTGCATCATCCCGCCCAACCCTTCTTCGTCGGAAGGAGAGGCTAAAAGGTGCAATTCGCCCGGCAAAAGGGTGTAGGCATGCACCGCCACCTTGTATTGGCGAGCGGCAGTGCGCATCCAGGCAATAAAACTGCTGAAGTCTTCATCATCCAGGAACACTTCCTGGCCATTCAGGCCGCGCTGGATGATGTAATGGGGCTGGTTGGGAACGACGAGACGAGGCAAACGGGCCATAAAAACAAAAAGGGTAGGATCGGGAAACCCCGATTCTACCCAGTTCGCTTGACTCTGTCCCTATTAAGAGAGATTGAAGCTGGCAGACAGGCTATAGCCTTCGCCGTAGGCCGAGCGCAGCGGAAGATCCTGGCCCAGCCCGCTGCGTGCCTTTTTGCGTAAACGATACACGAGCATGTCGACGCGGCGGCCGGCATCCGGATCGTCGCCGCCGATACCGGCCACGATTACCTGGCGCGGCACTGGGCGGGTGTTAATGGTCAGCAGGTGCAGGAAATTGCACTCTTTCTCGGTCAGGGTGATGGCCTGGCCCTGCAGCTCCAGCTGGCGGGCGGAGACCTTCAGGGTCCACTTGCTCGGCACAGGAATCGCTTCCTGTGGGCCGACGCGGCGGTCCAGCGCCTCGATGTGGGCGGCCAGTTCCGGGAATTTGATTGGCTTGGTCAGGTAATGGTCGGCGCCCAGGCGCAGGCCCATGATGCGCGAGTCGAATGCCACGCGGCCGGTCAGAACCAGCAGGCCAATCTGCGGATAAAGCTGTCGCATGCGCGGGATGACGTTGAAACCATCCTCATCAGGCAAGCCCAGGTCGAGCACGACAACGCCCACGGTGCCCTGGCTGAGGGCGGACCACATTTCCTGAGCGTTATTGGTGGTATGAACTACATGGCCAAGCTCAGCCAGGAAATCCGCCATCTCTTCGGCGTATTCCAGGTTGTCTTCCACGATCAGTATTTGCGTCATTGATGCGCCATTTTCCATTCTGTCGCAAGCCGGGGTTTAGGGCTTGCGTCAAAGAATTATCACGGTTGGCCACGGGCTGCGCAAGGCTTAAGCAGCAATAGGGAGCCAAATCCGAAATTTCTTGCCGCTTTCAGGCAAATTTTCCACAGACAGTGTGCCGCCGTGGACCTCAACAACATTCCTGGCCATATACAGGCCGAGGCCGGAACCGGCGTGCCCTGCGGCAGCCTTGCCTCGGTAACCCTTGTCGAAGAGTTTGCCTAGCTCATCATCCGGAACGGGAGCGCCGTGGTCGATGACGAGGAGTTCAACCCCGCCTTCGCTGGCTTTCCTTCCCTGTAATTCTATCGCAACGTTGTCATTCGTGTACTTGAGAGCATTGTCTAAAAGTATGTCGAGACACAAACGCATGCCTTGCGGATCGCAACGCATCCATTGCGGCAAGCCTTCCGCGCGCACGGTGATGTCGGCGCGGCGCTGGCGTGCCTGCTCGGCCGCTGTTTCCAGCAAGGCTTCCGGCGAAATCTCGTCGGCCTGGCGCTTGCGGCCAATGCTGGCAAGGCGCTCAGGACTCAGGTACTCATTGATCAACTCCAGCAAGCGGTCGACCGAAGTTTGTATTTTGCGGTAGCGCTTTTTGGTGTTTTCGTCGGCATTCTGTGACGTCATTTCCAGGCGCTGGATGGCGCCGTCGATGGTCGACAGTGGTGTGCGGAATTCATGCGACACCATCGACGCAAACTTCTTTTGCTGCTTCTCGCGCTCGACGCGCTCGCGGATGTCGCGCACCGTGCCAACCAATCGCAACACGCCGCTGTCCACGTCCGGCACCAGCGTCGATTCGATCTCGACCGGGATCATCACGCCATCGCGGCCCGCCATTTCGGCATCGCGCACCGTGTGGCGGCGCGTGGTGTCGCCGGAGGTGTAGGCTTCCAAGCGCTCCGGCAACTCGCCCATCAAATTCGCCGCCACTTGCTGCGCGCGGTCAGGCATGTAGCCGAACAGCTTTTCCGCGGAAGGGCTGACGTAAAGGAGCTGGCCACTATCGCAGTCCAGCATCCAATGTACGTCGCTACTGTGGTCGAGGATCTGGCGATAGTGTTCAGCATTCAGCATGGGATCAATCCTGTAACGGGGCGAAGATCTGTTGCAGGTCTTCCTGGGTCAATGCCATCTTCTGCGATTCGCCTTCGGCCAGCACGGATTGCGCGAGGTCCGATTTCTTCTGCTGCAGCAGCTGGATCTTTTCTTCCAGCGTGCCCTTGGCGATCAGCTTGTACACGAACACCGGCTTGTCCTGGCCGATACGCCAGGCGCGGTCGGTGGCCTGGTTTTCAGCGGCAGGATTCCACCATGGATCGTAGTGGATCACGGTGTCGGCTGCAGTCAGGTTCAGGCCCACGCCGCCGGCCTTCAGCGAGATCAGGAAGATCGGCACCGCGCCTTGCTGGAAGGCTGCCACCTGGGCGCCGCGGTCGCGGGTTTCGCCGGTCAAGATGGCATACGGGATATCGCGCGCTTCCAGCTCTTCCTCGATCAATTCGAGCATCGAAGTGAATTGCGAGAACACCAGGATCTTGCGCTTCTCTTCGAGCAGGTCTTCGATCATCTGCATCAGGTCGACCAGCTTGGCCGAACCGGCCGATGCAGCCTTCTTGGTAGTCTTCACCAGGCGCGGATCGCAGCAGACCTGGCGCAGCTTGAGCAGCGCTTCCAGGATCACGATCTGGGAACGTGCCACGCCCTTACGGTCGATCTCCTCGCGCACTTTCTGGTCCATGGCCAGGCGCACGGTTTCGTACAGGTCGCGTTGCGCGCCGCTGAGTTCCACCTTGCGCACCATCTCGGTCTTCGGCGGCAGCTCTTTCGCCACGCTGTCCTTGGTACGGCGCACCAGGAAGGGCTTGATGCGGCGGTTCAGCAGCTGGCGGCGCTGCGGGTCGTCCTGGCGCTCGATCGGGTGACGGAAGTTGCTGTTGAAAGTCTTCTCGTCGCCGAGCAGGCCAGGCAGCAGGAAGTGGAATTGCGACCACAGCTCACCCAGATGGTTTTCCAGCGGTGTGCCGGACAGGCAGAGACGGTGGCGTGCACGCAGCAGGCCGGCGCTCTGGGCCGCCTTGGAGCGGGTGTTCTTGATGTAGTGCGATTCGTCCAGGATCACCAGGTGGAAATCGTGCTCGCGCAGTTTTTCTTCATCGCGTGGCAGCAGCGCGTAGGTGGTCAGCACCAGGTCGACGTTCGGGATTTCATCGAACAGTTCGGCGCGATCCTTGCCCTGCAACAGCAGCACCTTCAGGCCAGGTGCGAAGCGGGCGGCCTCATCCTGCCAATTGTTCATCAGGCTGGTTGGCGCAATGACCAGGGCCGGGTGATCCAGGCGGCCGGCTTCCTTCTCCACCAGGATGTGGGCGATGGTTTGCACAGTCTTGCCCAGGCCCATGTCGTCGGCCAGGATGCCGCCGAAGTTGTACTCGCGCAGGAATTGCATCCAGCTCAAGCCATCGGTCTGGTAATCGCGCAGGGTCGCTTGCAGGCCGGCCGGGGTCGGCACGCGCTTCACGGATGAGAACTGGTTGAGCTTGCGGCCCATTTCGCGCAGCTCTTCGCCGCCGGTCCACTGGAAGTCGACGTTGCGCGCCAGCTCATCCAGGCGCGCCGCATCCAGCGAGGACATACGCACCGAGTGGCGAATCTTCTCGCTGAAGTACAGCTCGCCGATCGTGGCCAGGATAGGGCGCAGCCGGTTCCATGGCAGGGCCACGCGGGTGCCATCCGGCAGGGCCGCCAGCATCTGGTCCGACTCGCCATGCACGGCCAGCGCCTTCGGGCTGAAGTCGTTCGGGAAGTTGCGGATCATCTGCACCAGCACCGGCAGCAGCGGCACGCGCTCGCCGTTGACGGTGATGCCCAGCTCCAGGTCGAACCAGGCATTGCCGTTTTCGGTGGTTTCTTCCTCAACCTCGGCGTACCAGTCGTCAACCGCCACCATATCGTAGCGGTACTTCGGCGACTTCTCGACGCGCCAGCCGGCAGCCAGCAGCTCATCGATGCCCGATTCGGCAAAGCGGATCCAGTCGGCCTGGTTAGCCAGCAGCAGGCCGCCGCGCACGCTCGACAGCGGCAGGGCGGTTGGCTTGCGGAAGCCAAGCTGGGTCAGGGTTTCCAGCGCAGCCGCCTCAGCAGCTTCGTCACGCTGGATGATTTCGGTGACCTCGCCGCGCTGGCGCACCACGCGCTGCGAAGGGTCGAAGGAAACGCGCTCGCCATCGTAGTCGTACGACAGGACGGCATAGTCGTTCCAGCGCTGCAGCGTGCCATCGGCGAGTTGCGCCGAATCGAGCACCAGAATAGGACGCGGCTTGACATCGGTGCGTACGCGCTGCGGCAGTGGCTGTGGCAGCGGCATCAGCTGCTGCAGGCCATGCGCCAGCAGCAGCTGGGACACGCGCATCTTGTCGTTAGGCATCAGCAACGGCGCCTGCGCCACCAGGGCTTGCAGGTCAGCCAATGGAATGGTGGTGCCGCCCTGGTTCAGTTGCAGCACGCCGGTCGACAGGTTATCGATATACCACGGCGGCTCGGTCGGCAGCATGTAGTCGATCTGGTCGGCGCCGTGGTGCTTGGCGCCTTCCGGCACGTCGACTTGCCAGCCGAGGCGCAGGCCCTTGCCTTCTTCGCGCCAAGCCAGGCTCGCGTTGCGCATATTACCGGCCTTCATTGGATACACCAGGCCATTGCCGACGTCGGACCAGGAATTCGCCCACAGCAGCTTGTCCTGCTCGGACAGCATTTGCAGCAGGGCCGCGCCGATTTTGCCGCGCGGCTCAGTCGCACTGCCGGTCTGCGAATTAGGGCCGCTGCGCATGGCCACGAAGAAGCGCACCAGGTCTTCATCGCCCGGCGCCAGGAAGGCTGGCGGGGCGGAGAGCAGGGAGAACACCTCGCTGACCGGCGTGGCCGCCGCCACGTCGCCGTTCGGCTTCAGCCGCGCCTTGTAGAGGCAGAGCGCAACATGGCGCCCGCCGCTGGTCGGCGCCAGCACGTAAATCAGTTTGTAGTTGGTCTGTTTCGGGTCGATTTCGACCGGGGCCAGTTTTGGCTTGGGATGCGCGGCTGCATCCACCCTCTGCAACCACGTCGCCACAGCATAGGGAAGCTGGTTAGGCGGAGCGGCTGGGGCAGGGGCCGGTGCGACTGGAGTTTCGCGGGCTTCGTCGCGGGTAATATCCATTGGGCGCATTCTTTTAAATCAGCGGTTCAAAAACAGCAACATGCAATATTATCCGCCTTCCACGTTTTCGTGTTTGTGAAAATCCTAACTTAGTGCAACTACAAGTTAGACGGACAACATTAACTAATTAATAATAATCTATTCCGACGCCCGTTGGCCATGCGGGCGTTGTATGATTTCGGCCTTCTACGTTTGGAACACCGCAATGCTGCCTTCTATCGAACAACGCCTCGCCCTTGAACTGGCCGCCAAGCCGGCCCAGGTCGCCGCCGCCATCGCCCTGCTGGACGAAGGCGCCACCGTCCCGTTTATCGCCCGTTACCGTAAAGAAGCAACGGGTGGCCTGGACGACACCCAGTTGCGCAACCTCGAAGAGCGCCTGCGCTACCTGCGCGAGCTGGAAGAGCGCCGTGAAGCGATCGTCAACTCGATTACCGAGCAAGGCAAGATGACGCCGGAGCTGCTAGATGCGGTCATGCACGCAGAGGACAAGACCCGCCTCGAAGACCTTTACTTGCCTTACAAGCAAAAACGCCGCACCAAGGCCCAGATCGCCATCGAAGCCGGCCTGGCCCCGCTGGCCGACGCCCTGCTGGCCGACCCGACCCTGAACCCGGACGAACAGGCCGCCGGCTACCTGCGCGAAGCCTTCGAAACTGCCGACGGCAAGAACCCGGGCGTAGCCGACGCTAAAGCTGCCCTGGACGGCGCCCGCCAGATCCTGATGGAACGCTTCGCGGAAGACGCCACCCTGCTGCAATCGCTGCGCGAATATGTGCAAGAGCATGGCGTAGTTGAATCCAAAGTTGTTGAGGGAAAGCAAGAAGAGGGCGAAAAATTCGCCGATTACTTCGATTATTCCGAGCCGCTGGCCGCCGTGCCCTCGCACCGTGCCCTGGCACTGTTGCGCGGACGCCGCGAAGGCATGCTGGACGTCACCCTGCGCCTCGATTCGGAAGAGGAAAAGCCGAAGTGGGACGCCCCGCATAACCCCTGCGAAAGCCGCATTTCCGCACGCTTCGGCATCAAGCAGGCCGGCCGCCCGGCCGACAAATGGCTGGCCGACACCGTGCGCTGGACCTGGCGCGTGAAATCCTTCATGCACCTGGAAACCGAACTGATGGGCGCCCTGCGCGAAAAAGCCGAACTGGATGCCATCAACGTCTTCGCCACCAACCTGAAAGCCCTGCTGCTGGCGGCCCCGGCCGGCCCGCGCGCCACCATGGGCCTGGACCCGGGCTTGCGCACCGGCGTGAAGGTCGCCGTGGTCGATGCCACCGGCAAGGTTGTGGATACCGCCACCATTTATCCACACCAGCCGCGCAACGACTGGCACGGCTCGCTGCACACCCTGTCGCAACTGGCCGCCAAGCACGGCGTGCAGCTGGTTTCGATCGGCAACGGCACCGCCTCGCGCGAAACCGACAAGCTGGCGCAGGACCTGATCAAGCAGTGCCCCGAGCTGAAGCTGACCAAGATCGTGGTATCGGAAGCCGGCGCATCGGTGTATTCCGCCTCCGAATACGCATCGCGCGAACTGCCGGAGCTGGATGTATCGCTGCGCGGCGCGGTATCGATCGCACGCCGCCTGCAAGACCCGCTGGCGGAACTGGTGAAAATCGATCCGAAATCGATTGGCGTGGGACAGTACCAGCACGACGTCTCGCAGACCCAGCTGGCGCGCTCGCTGGACGCGGTGGTTGAGGATTGCGTGAACGCGGTTGGCGTCGACGTGAATACCGCTTCCGCCCCACTGCTGGCGCGCGTATCCGGCCTGTCGGCCAGCGTGGCGCAAAGCATTGTGACCTACCGCGACATGAAGGGCGCTTTCGCCTCCCGCGCCGCGCTGAAGAACGTGCCGCGCCTGGGCGACAAGACCTTCGAGCAGGCGGCCGGCTTCCTGCGCGTGATGGGCGGCGAGAACCCGCTGGACGCATCGGCCGTGCACCCGGAGTCCTACCCTGTGGTCGAGAAGATCCTGGCCGACATCCAGAAGGATGTGCGCGGCGTGATCGGCGAGAGCAAGCTGCTGAAATCCCTGTCCCCGGCCAAATACGCCGACGACAAGTTCGGCGTGCCGACTGTAACCGACATCATCAAGGAACTGGAAAAGCCGGGCCGCGACCCGCGTCCTGAATTCACCACGGCCACCTTCAAGGAAGGCGTGGAAGAGATCAGCGACCTGCGTGCCGACATGATCCTGGAAGGCGTGGTGACCAACGTAGCAGCGTTCGGCGCCTTCGTCGACATTGGCGTGCACCAGGACGGCCTGGTTCACATTTCCGCCCTGTCGAACACCTTCGTCAAGGATCCGCACACGGTGGTGAAAGCCGGCCAGGTGGTGAAGGTGAAGGTGCTGGAGGTGGACGTGAAGCGCAAGCGTATCGCCCTGACCATGCGCCTGAGCGACAGCGCGCCTGTCGCCGGCTCGCGCCCTGAACAGCGCGGCGACCGCAACGACCGCCGCGCCATGGGCCAGCAGCAGAAGCAGCAATCCCGCGAGCCAGCCCAGCAAAGCTCGATGGCCGCCGCCTTCGCAAAGCTGCGCGGCTAAAGCCAATTCGGGGTCAGGTCTGTCATTTGGACAGACAGCGCTACCCTTTGATTTATCTCAATACGCGAAAAGTAGCCAAATCGCGTATTGAGCCAGATCAAATGGTGGCGCTAGCTGTCCGAATGACAGACCTGACCCCGAATCTGGCAAGTTGCCGTTTCGCGGTAAAATGGCGGGATTCCAATCCTTAGCAGTGAGAATGCAATGAGCGACGTACAAACCTGGATCAAAGAAACCGTGACCAACACCCCTGTCGTGCTGTTCATGAAGGGCACCGCCCAGTTCCCTCAGTGCGGCTTCTCCGGCCGTGCCATCCAGATCCTGAAAGCTTGCGGCGTTGAGAACATCGCCACCGTCAACGTGCTGGACGATCCTGAAGTCCGCCAGGGCATCAAGGAGTACTCGAACTGGCCGACCATCCCGCAACTGTATGTGCGCGGCGAGTTCATCGGCGGCTCCGACATCATGTCCGAGATGTATGAATCCGGCGAACTGAAAGCCCTGCTGGACAACAATGGCTGATCGCCCGCAGCGGCTGGTCATTGCCATTACCGGCGCCACCGGCGCCGTATATGGTGTACGGCTGCTGCAGCATCTGCGCAATATCGAGGGCGTCGAGACCCACCTGGTCATCTCCGACGCCGCGGTCCTTACCCTTCACCAGGAAACCGGCCTGCAGCGCAAGGAAGTCGAAGCGCTGGCCCATGTCGTCCACAAGCAGAACAATATCGGCGCTTCCATCGCCAGCGGCTCCTTCCAGGCCGATGGAATGGTGATCGCCCCCTGCTCGATGAAAACCCTGGCCTCTGTCGCGCATGGCCTGTCGGACAACCTGATTGCCCGTGCCGCCGATGTGATGCTGAAGGAACGCCGCCGCCTGATACTGATGGTGCGCGAAACCCCTTTCAATCTCGCGCATCTGCGCAATATGACCGCCGTCACCGAGATGGGCGGCATTATCTTCCCGCCATTGCCAAGTTTTTACCACCAGCCGAAGTCCATCGATGAAATGGTGGACCACACCGTGGCCCGCGTCATCGACTTATTCGGCCTATGTCACAATCTGGCCCCTCGCTGGAATGGCATGAACCCCTGAAAATATGCGCCTTCGCGGACCAATGTATCAGTCTTGTTACAAAGTGGTATGGTCGTTTGTGACATGGCAGGACACCATGCAGGCGGTATCAAAAAGCTCATTTTGACACCTGGAGGCGGCGCGCCGGGAGCCGACGCGCTAAGTGATTCCCGGACGCAACTTGGAAGCCTATTTGGCCCGTTTTGCGCAGGACAAATGGTGTCGTTCTGTTACTTTTGGTAGTTGACCCTCACCAGCATGCGAATAAATTCGCGCGCAATTTGCTTGTGATGGTCGTCCAGCCGTTGCAAATCGGCGATCAATTTGACGTCAGCCGACTCAAAACGGGCCAGGTTGCTACCATTCGAATCGCCATTATGGTGTTCGATTTCAGCCCCGCCAAAGCGCAGCCATTCAGCAGGAACGCCAAGCCACTGCGCAATCATGCGCAGTTTTTCCTGGGTCGGAATTGCCTCTCCAACCAGCCATTTTCGGGCCGCGTGGACCGTAATCGGTCTGCCCTCAAACCTGATGTTGAACTCTCTCGCCAGCCGGGTTGGGCTGTCCGGAGAATAGTGGGCATTTTTCAAAGCCTGCTGAAGTCGCTGGCTAAAGCTTTCACGTTCGTTTGAAGAATTCATAGTTGCACTATTTCATGTCACAACATGAATGTCAGTCTCTAGAATTATCAGACCAATTGTGACAATTGTAGATAACAACAATTAACAATTAGCACTACAGACTGTCCGATTTCCTGCTCTGCCAGCCCGAATTTCTTTTGGTGGAAAGGGCAAAAATTAGCAGAATCTACTTGTCAGGACGACAAGCAATTGGTTACAACTTTAGAAATAAAGTTGATTGGCGACTACGAGCCTAGAGGCTATCTTGGTTTTCGAGCGGTCGGCTGGTATTAAAGACCGTCGGTAACGCTATGCGCCTTTATGAATTTTATGATGCCGTCATTCCCGGTATCCCGGCGCACGATACCATCACGCCACAGCTTGTTGAGATGGGCCAGCGCTTCGCCCAGCGCGAAGCTGAGCTGGTGGGCGTCCAGCGGGCGGCGGAACATGATTGGTACTATCTCAGCCGCTGAACGCGGCTGGCCAGTGCAGGCGGCCAGTACCTCGGCAAGCCGGGCCTCGTGGTGATCGCGCAACTGTTGAATACGGGTGTGCAGGCCGCGGAACGGCAGGCCGTGCGAGGGCAGCACCAGGACGTCATCCGGCAGGCCGGCGAAACGCTCGAGCGAATCGAGGTATTGCTGCAGCGGGTTGCCGTCCGGCTCGACTGCGAACACCGAAACATTGGTGGAGATGCGCGGCAAAACCATGTCGCCGGAAATCAGCACATTGAGCTGTTCGCAGTGCAGGGCGGCGTGCTCGGGAGAGTGGCCAAAGCCGGCAATGACGCGCCAGGTGCAGTCGCCGGCAGTGAATACCTGGCCGTCCTGCAGGCGCACGTAGGAAGCCGGTACCGACGGCACCAGCGAAGGGTAGTAACTTTTCCGCGAGCGCATTTTCTCGAGCATCTCGGGATCGGCCAGGCCGTGACGTTCGAAGTGTGGCACCGCCGACGGGCCATCGACGCCAGGCAGCGCGGCCGACATCATGCGGGCGAAGGCGTACTCGCCGGTCGTCATCCAGAGCTGGATGCCAAAGCGCTGGCACAGCCAATCCGCCAGCCCGACATGGTCCGGGTGACAGTGAGTGGCCACTACGCGCTGCAAGGGCTGGCCAGCCAGCGGCCCGGCCAGCACGGCATCCCACGCTTGCTTGCTGGCGTCCAGCGCCACGCCGCAGTCGACCGCGCTCCAGCCGCCTTCTTCGCGCAACAGCCACAGGTTGATGTGGTCGAGGGCAAACGGCAGCGGCAACCGCATCCAGGCCACGCCGGGCGCGACTTCGAGCACCGTGCCGCTGGCCGGCAGGGTGTCGCCAAATGGGTAGTCAAGCTGGGATTCGAGCGGGTTCATGGCGTACAATAGATTGACGTTACGTAAACGGAAGATCCATTGTAAGCCATGCCGACCTACACCATCACCGAACTGGCCCGCGAGTTCGATATCACCCCGCGCGCCATCCGTTTCTATGAAGACCAGGGACTGTTGAGCCCATCGCGCGAAGGCGCCGGCGGCCGCAACCGCGTCTACACGCCGCGCGACCGCACCCGCCTCAAGCTGACCCTGCGCGGCAAGCGCATCGGCCTGTCGCTGAGCGAGATCAAGAGCCTGGTCGACATGTACGAGTCGCCCAAGGACACCGAAGCCCAGATGAACCGCTTCCTGGGCGTGCTGTCGCAGCACCGCGAGACGCTGGAACAACAGCGCGAAGACATTGAAATGTCCCTGCAAGAGATCGCCACCCACGAGGAAGAGTGCAAGCGCCTGCTGGCCGCACTTGCCGAAAAGCAAACTACCGCTGGTTGAGTTGACGTTTACGTTAACGTAAGTCAGGCGTATCATTTGCGCTTCAAACCCCAACACCAATAGAGGAAGACATGCTCCATCTCCCAGGCCTGACTTTTGATCACGGCGAAGACATCGCCGCCCTGCGTGAAGCGGTACAGCAATTTGCCGCCGCCGAAATCGCCCCGCGCGCCGCTGAAATCGACCGTACCGACCAGTTCCCAATGGACCTGTGGCGCAAGATGGGCGAACTGGGCTTGCTGGGCATTACCGTCGGCGAAGAATACGGCGGCTCGAACATGGGCTACCTGGCCCACATCATCGCGATGGAAGAGATTTCCCGCGCTTCCGCGTCGGTCGGCCTGTCCTACGGCGCGCACTCCAACCTGTGCGTGAACCAGATCAAGCGCAACGGCACTGAAGAACAGAAGAAGAAATACCTGCCGAAGCTGATCTCCGGCGAACACGTGGGTGCGCTCGCCATGTCCGAGCCGAACGCCGGTTCCGACGTGGTGTCGATGAAGCTGCGCGCCGACTTCAAAGGCGACCGCTGGGTGCTGAACGGCACCAAGATGTGGATCACCAACGGCCCGGACGCAGACACCCTGGTGGTGTACGCCAAGAATGACCTGGAAGCCGGCCCGCGCGGCATGACCGCTTTCCTGATCGAGAAGGGCTTCAAGGGCTTCTCCATCGCCCAGAAGCTGGACAAGCTGGGCATGCGCGGCTCCCACACCGGCGAGCTGGTGTTCGAAGACTGCGAAGTGCCGGCCGAGAACGTGCTGGGCGGCCTGGGCAAGGGCGTCAACGTGCTGATGTCCGGCCTGGACTTCGAGCGCACCGTGCTGTCCGGCGGCCCGCTGGGCATCATGTCGGCCTGTATGGATGCGGTGGTGCCTTACATCCACGACCGCAAGCAGTTCGGCCAGCCGATCGGCGAGTTCCAGCTGATGCAGGGCAAGCTGGCGGACATGTACTCCACCATGATGGCCTGCCGCGCCTATGTTTACGCCGTGGGCCAGGCTTGCGACCGCGCCACTTCGCCTGAACAGGTGCGCGCGCTGCGCAAGGATGCTGCCGGCGCCATCCTGTACTCGGCCGAGAAGGCAACCTGGATGGCTGGCGAAGCAATCCAGACCCTGGGCGGCAATGGCTACATCAACGAGTACCCGGTTGGCCGCCTGTGGCGCGACGCCAAGCTGTACGAAATCGGCGCCGGCACCAGCGAGATCCGCCGCATGCTGATCGGCCGCGAACTGTTCGCCGAAACCAAGTAAGCCAACGTCGCCGCAAGGCCGCCATGATCCACGCCGCCTTCCCCAAGCTGCTGTCGTCGCAAATCGCGTTCGACATCGCGCGCACCATCCGCGAGGGGTTCGACAAGCACTACCGCCTGTTCCGGCAGGCGGCGCAGGCGGCCAAGCGGCATTTCGAGCAAGGCGACTGGGCGGTGGCCCAGGTCGCGGCGCGCGAACGGATCGATTTTTACGACAAGCGCGTGCAGGAATGCGTGCAGATGCTGGAGGACGAGTACGACCCCTCCGAGCTGACCGATGAAGTGTGGCGCGAACTCAAGCTGCACTACATCGGCATGCTGACGAACCACAAGCAGCCGGAGCTGGCTGAGACGTTCTTCAACTCCGTCTGCTGCAACATCCTGCACCGCTCCTACTTCCATAACGAATTCATTTTCGTGCGCCCGGTCGTGTCGACCGAGTACATCGACACCGAGGAAGTCGCGCCAACCTACCGCGTGTACTATCCGGGCAAGGATGGCCTGACCTTCACGCTCAAGCGCATCGTCACCAACTTCCAGCTCAACACGCCGTTCGCCAACCTGTCGCGCGATGTCGCCTTCGTCGAGGAGCGGCTGTCCGACCTGTTTGGCGAGCTGGAGCCCAATGCGCAAATCCAGGTGCTATCGAGCCTGTTCTTCCGCAACAAGGGCGCGTACATCGTGGGACGCGCCATCAACGGCAGCCGCGAGCTGCCGTTCGTGGTGCCGATCCTGCATAACAAGAACAAGCAACTGGTGCTGGATGCCGTGCTGACCGAGCAGCAGGACATCGTGCTGCTGTTCTCCTTCACGCGCGCCTACTTCCTGGTCGACATGGAAGTGCCATCGGCCTATGTGCAGTTCCTGCGCAACCTGCTGCCACTCAAGCCGCGCAGCGAGATCTACACCATCCTCGGCCTGCAGAAGCAGGGCAAGAACGCTTTCTACCGCGACTACCTGCAGCACCTGAAGCACTCGTCCGACCTGTTCGCGATCGCACCCGGCATCCGCGGCCTGGTGATGCTGGTGTTCGCGCTGCCGTCCTTTCCCTATGTGTTCAAGGTGATCAAGGACTTCTACCCGGCGCCGAAGGAAACCACGCGCGAGCATATCAAGGGCCGCTACCTGCTGGTGAAGCATCACGACCGGGTGGGCCGCATGGCCGACACGCTGGAGTACTCCAACGTCGCCTTCCCGCGCAACCGCTTCAGCGAAGAGCTGGTGATGGAGCTGAAGCACTTCGCGCCATCGCTGGTGGAAGAAGAAGGCGACCAGATCGTCATCAAGCACCTGTACATCGAGCGCCGCATGGTGCCGCTGAACATATTCCTGTCGCACGCCGATGAAGTGGGCGACGATGCGGCGCTGGAGCACGGCATCATCGAATACGGCAATGCCATCAAAGACCTGGTGGCAGCCAATATCTTCCCGGGTGACATGCTGTACAAGAATTTCGGCGTCACCCGTCACAAGCGTGTCGTTTTCTACGACTACGATGAAATCGAATACATCACGGACTGCAACTTCCGTGAGATTCCGGCGCCGCGCAACGAGGAGGACGAAATGTCCGCCGAACCGTGGTACCCGATAGGAAAGCACGACGTGTTCCCCGAACAGTTCGACAAGTTCTTGCTGGGGAACGCGAAAATCCGAAAATACTTTATGAAGCACCACGCCGAACTGCTCTCGCCTCACTGGTGGGCCAGGAAAAAAGAGCTGATCGCCAGTGGCGTCATTGAGGACGTGTTCCCGTATCCCCAGCACGTCCGTTTCCGCAACCGAGATTCGCTGCCCGAGGCAGCGAAGCAAGCAACACCTTCCCTTTTGGAGACCTTTGAAAATGAATGACCCAATCGTAATCGTCGGCGCAGCCCGTACCCCAATGGGTGCCTTCCAGAGCGACTTCGCAAGCCTGAGCGCCAATGACCTGGGCGCCGTGGCCATCAAGGCCGCCGTTGAACGTGCTGGCATCAAGCCGGAAGCCGTCGAACATGTCTACTTCGGCAACTGCCTGATGGCAGGCCAGGGCCAGGCACCTGCACGCCAGGCTTCGATCAAGGCTGGCCTGCCGGTTTCCGCCGGCGCCGTGACCCTGTCCAAGATGTGCGGCTCCGCCATGCAGGCAGCGATCTTCGCCTACGACGCCCTGGCGGCCGGCAGCGCAGAAGTGATCGTGGCAGGCGGCATGGAGTCCATGACCAACGCCCCATACCTGATTCCGAAGGCACGCGGCGGCTACCGCATCGGCCACGGCATGATGTTCGACCACATGATGTACGACGGCCTGGAAGACGCCTACACCCGCGACGCCAAGACCGGCGCCGGCCGCTCCATGGGCACTTTCGCCGAACAGTGCTCGGCCACCTACAAGTTCACCCGCGAAGCGCAGGACAACTTCGCCATCGAATCCGTCAAGCGCGCACAGGCTGCGCAGGCTTCCGGCGCCTTCAACTGGGAAATCGCCCCGGTGACCGTATCCGGCCGCGCCGGCGACGTGGTGATCGACAAGGATGAAGGCCCGCTGAAAGCCAAGATCGAAAAGATCCCGGCGCTGAAGCCAGCCTTCGCCAAGGACGGTACCATCACCGCCGCATCGTCCTCCTCGATCAACGACGGCGCCGCAGCCCTGGTCATGATGCGCGAATCCACTGCCAAGAAGCTGGGCGCCACCGTGATCGCCAAGGTCACCGGCCACGCCACCAACTCCCTGGTGCCGGAACAGTTCACCACCGCTCCAGTGGGCGCGATCCAGAAGCTGCTGGCCAAGACTGGCTGGAAAGTCAGCGACGTAGACCTGTTCGAGATCAACGAAGCCTTCGCCGCCGTGCCAATGGCAGCGATGCACGACCTGGACATCCCGCACAGCAAGGTCAACGTGCACGGCGGCGCCTGCGCCCTGGGCCACCCGATCGGCGCCACCGGCGCGCGCATCATCACCACCCTGATCGGCGCACTGAAAGCCAAGGGCGGCAAGAAGGGCGTGGCTGCACTGTGCATCGGCGGCGGCGAAGCCACCGCCATGGGCATCGAGCTGGTATAAGCACGATGGCGCTGGCACTCGTGATCGGCGCCTCGCGCGGCATCGGCCTGGAACTGGTGCGCCAGTACCTGGCCGACGGCTGGCGCGTGATCGCCACGGCCCGCAGGAAGGAAGAAGTCGCCATGCTGGCCGAAATGGGTGCCGAAGCCCATAAGCTGGATGTAACGAATGTGGAAGCCGTGGCCGGCATGGGCTGGAAACTGGATGGCGAAGAGCTGGACGTCGCCATCCTGAACGCCGGTGTGTATGGCCCGCGCAGCGACGGCTTCCCGATGCAGACGGATTTCGACACCGTCATGCATATCAACGTACTGGGTGCGATGCGGCTGCTGCCGATCATCGCACCGCTGGTGTGCGCCGGGCGCGGCAAGCTGGCCGTGATGTCGTCACGCATGGGTTCCCTGAGCGAACGGCAAGGTTCCAGCGGCTCGCTCTACCGCGCCAGCAAGGCGGCACTGAACTCGGTGCTGATCGACACCGCCCACCAGTTCGGCCCGCAAGGCGCCACCTGCGTGGCACTGCACCCGGGCTGGGTGCGCACCGACATGGGCGGCCCCGGCGCCGCGCTGTCGGTGGAAGAAAGCGTGCGCGGACTGCGCAAGGTGCTGGCCGAACTGCCGGCATCCGAACAAGCCGTCTACCGAGACTATGACGGTTCACCAATAGGCTGGTAAAGCCGAGCCCGTGTCCCACCCTGGGGTCACACCCCAAGCGTGACACGGGCCCAGCCGTAGAGAAAGATAACAATGATCCTCAACGAACAACACGAAATGATCCGCGACGCGCTGCGTGCGTTTTCGCAGGAGCGCCTGGCGCCCAACGCCGCGCGCTGGGACAAGGAACACCACTTTCCGAAAGAAGAGCTGAAAGAGCTGGCCGCGCTGGGCGCCTTCGGCGTCGCGGTGCCGGAAGAACTGGGCGGCGCGGGCCTGGATTACGTCTCGCTCGCGCTGGTGCTGGAAGAAATCGCTGCCGGCGACGGCGGCACTTCCACCGTCATTTCGGTGAACAACTGCCCGGTGTGCAGCATCGGCATGATGTATGCCAACGAGCAGCAGAAACAGCAGTGGCTGCGCCCCCTGGCGCAAGGGGAAATGCTGGGCGCCTTCGCCCTGACCGAGCCGCACACCGGCAGCGATGCCGCCGCCCTGCGCACCACCGCCACCCGCGGCGGCGACGACTACATCATCAACGGCACCAAGCAGTTCATCACCTCCGGCAAACATGCCGACGTGGCGATCGTGTTTGCCGTGACCGACAAGGCAGCCGGTAAGAAGGGCATCAGCGCCTTCTGGGTGCCGACCAATACGCCGGGCTATATCGTGGCCGGCATCGAGCACAAGATGGGCCAGCACTCGTCCGACACGGCGCAGATCCTGTTCGAGAACTGCCGCGTGCCGGCAGCGAACATGATCGGCGAGCCAGGCCAGGGCTACAAGATCGCCCTGTCCGGCCTGGAAGGCGGCCGTATCGGGATCGCCTCGCAATCGGTCGGCATGGCGCGCTCCGCCTTCGAAGCTGCGCTGAAGTACGCGCGTGAACGCGAATCCTTCGGCAAGCCGATCTTCGAGCACCAGTCAGTGCAGTTCAAGCTGTCGGAAATGGCGATGCAGCTGGAAGCCGCACGCCAGCTGATCTGGCACGCCGCCTCCCTGAAAGACGCCGGCCAGCCCTGCCTGAAAGAAGCAGCGATGGCCAAGCTGTTCGCCTCCGAGATGGCGGAACGCGTCTGCTCAGACGCGATCCAGATCCACGGCGGCTACGGCTACACGGCGGACTTCCCGGTCGAGCGCATCTACCGCGACGTGCGCGTGTGCCAGATCTATGAAGGCACCAGCGACATCCAGAAACTGCTGATCGCGCGCGCGCTGTAAGGCTGCAGTGTGAAAAAGCCGGCGGTGTCCTGGCGCCGTGAGTTTTTCCGTGCAAGGTAAAGAATCTGCTGTTTCAAGCAAGTTTCAATCGAACTTATCCTGTTGATACTTTTGAAATAGAATTGCGGATTTTGGTGCACGCAAGAAACTTTTATGGCAATTCTCGGATGGATCAGGCTGGGCGATAAGGCATCGTGTGGCGGTACGGTGGTGGAAGGTGATCAGACCAGCTTGAGTTACGGCAAGCCCCACTCCTTCCAAGGGGCGCGCCTGTCATGCCGGAAAAACTGCGGTATTGCGGAAGGCCACCAAACCTCCGTTCTACCGAACGGCCGCGCCAAGGTAATCCATGGCATGAAGACGACCGGGGGATGCCCTCTGGTCTCCCCCCTGAATGGTATTGATGGGGTAGAAAACCAGTCCGGACAGGAGTCCCCTGCGGCATTTGTTCCGGACGGCAAGGGCAGCTGGCGTGGCATGAACCCTCCGCCTGGCGAACACGGGCAGGCCTATGACGAATATTTTGTGCTGTTGGATGAAAAGAACGGCACGCCTGCCCGCAACCGCTATTATCGGATTACGCTCGCTACCGGACAGGTAATTGAAGGCTACTCGGATGCTGAGGGCCGCACACAGTATGCAGCTACGGAAAAGAGCGTGCCCCTGAAGATCGAGATCGGTCACCAGCATGAAATTCAGGTTGGGGAATGACCATGTCGATCGCTGATATCGCAATCCAATCCGTGGCTCACTCGAAGACCACCCCTACGCAGAATACGCAGGGAAAAGTGTGCTACGCCGATGTGTTCAGGCTCACTGACCTGCCAACGATCATGGACGCCAAGCACTGGCCCATATCCGCCATATTGATGCGCAAGTGGTTCGCGTCCCCAGCGCACACAATGAGCAGCGACGAGAAGCAAGGCAAGACCGATGCGCGCTCATACCCCGCCAACCTGGTCGATACCTGTACGGTCAAGATGAGCTGGGCGCTATCTTTCCCCCGTATCAAAAGCCGCTATGAGCAGATCTTCGGGAGCACTGGCCTGTTTGGTTCCAAGCCAGCTGTTTATGAATCGACTGCAGCACGCAAGGAATTGATCAAGAAGCTCATCAAGGCGGCTAAATTCGGCCTGAACAGGGAGGCATACGGGGAGCTTGGTGCATCGGTGCTTGAGGTGAACGATCTCTGGCAGTTCCAGTTCCATAAGATCGGCGGCAAGGAATACAATGCCGCCACATATGGCGAGGCGGCGGCGCGTGAAGTATTCCAGAGCGATCCGGGACTGGATGATATGTGGGGAGCCCTGGCAGATACCCTGTTCAAGATAGCGGCAGCAGGTTTCGTCACGCCCAAGCTGAAAGAAGTGGACACTGGCCTGCAGTGCGGTTTCGAGGCCGAGTATTACGAGGTTTCGGTCGATACGATCGGCGTCTACCTGCGCGACACCTATGATTTCAATGGCGACCAGTACCTGGGACATTGGAGCAAATCTTCAGCCCCTTACATTCGCCTGTTCGCCATGGGGGCATCGCGCGGTTCTTGCCCTAACGATTACGTCGAAGTCAGCAACAAACACTTCCGTACCCACCGTCAGGTGACTAACAAAGGCGGAGATCTCCTCATTTTCAGCGACGTATTGCAAACGCGGCTGAAAAAACCATTCACCTTCCGGGTCAGCCCTGAGGAATTGCGCCGTATTTCTGGCGAGAAGAATTGATAGACTGATGAAATTGCTGAAGCGCTCACTTTTTGTATTGGCCATGGTGGCAGTCGCGGCCATCATCCTTCGATTCAACGCAGGCTGGATTCGGCCTGCATATCCACCGGGGGCCATCCTCACAAATCCAGCCGGGACTTGCGCCCTAGTCGAATATCAATTCAAAGGCGGTGAGCGATGGAACTGGCTCGATCCGTATTCCTTGTTCGTCATGGCGGATGGAGATGCTTTCTACCTCGTTAAAAATATCTCCACCGGAAAAGTATTACGGGATTCAACCGCGACAATCCCTGCCATCCCTGCTATTTCCCTGGGCCTGGCGGGAATGGGTAATTCTGTCTTTTATTGGAGCCAGGATGGCAGTGTCGCGGCATTTCCCGGCGGCGAAGGGCCTTACCATGAATGGACTGGCATTGATGAATGCGCAGGAACGCGGCGCCAGCCCGATTTTTCCAGCCTGGATTGCGCAGCCGACAATACAACAGCCGCCTGCACGGCGCTACGCGCAAAGCTTTGAATCTGGACCAAAAGACGATTCGTCACCGAATGTACTAAATTGTCCAATTTTGTTGAGGTCTGATCCAGACGGCCATAGCTCCGATAAAATGTCCGCCATAAGGAGAAAGACATGGTTCATGTGATGTTGGTGGAAGATGATGAGCGCCTGGCCGAACTGGTCACGGAGTACCTGGCGGGCTACGAGTTCAAGGTGGACGTGGTGCCGCGCGGGGACGAGGCGCTGCCGCGCTTCAAGGCGGCCAATCCCGACGTCGTGGTGCTGGACCTGATGTTGCCGGGCATGGATGGCATGAAGGTCAGCCAGCAGATCCGCGAAATCAGCGACGTGCCGATCCTGATCATGACCGCGCGCGAGGATTCCTACGACGAGGTGTCGCTTCTGGAGCAGGGCGCGGACGATTTCATCAACAAGCCGGTGCAGCCGCGCGTGCTGCTGGCGCGCCTGCGCGCCCTGCTGCGCCGCCGCCAGGGCAAGCCGGACGTCGACCAACTGAGTTTTGGCCAGTTAAGCATTGCCACCAGCGACCGCTCGGTAACCTGGCGCGGCCAGCCTTGCCCGCTGTCGAATACCGAATACAAGCTGCTGCTGGTGCTGGCGGAATCGGCAGGCACGGTGCTGTCGCGCGATGCGCTGCTGAAGACCATGCGCGGCATTGAGTTCGATGGCCTGGATCGCTCGATCGACAACTCGATCTCGAAGCTGCGCCGCAAGTTCGACGATACCGATGGCGAGAAAATCAAGACCGTCTGGGGCGAGGGTTACCTGTTCTCGCCTTCGGCCTGGAATTGAAGCCGTTTATTCAAATAGCGGGGCAATCGCCAGCGGGGTATTCTGGCTGACCACCTGGCCCTGCGCAGACCAGTCGGCGAAACGGTAAGTAGCGGTGCGATAAGCGCCGAGCGTTTCGCCGTCGAAGGCTGGTCCGTCCACCACCGGCAGGGGCGCTTCGCGCGGCCCATATTTCGCCTGTACCAGCGCATCGGCGCGGTTCCCGAACACAAAACGCACGCCGCTGCACTTCCTCGACCCATATGAGGAATCGATGTAGCGCTGGTAGGCCAGTGCCTGCTCGCAGGCCGCCCTCAGGTCGGCCGCTTCGTAAATGCCGTCATTGCGCGTGATAATCGTGACGCGCGGGGCAAAGCGGTAGCTGGCCATGCGGCGGTTCAGCGCCAGCACGGCATTGTCGTCATAGGCTGCCTTCAGCAGAGGGAACACGGCGCGGCCGGTGGCATCGAGCGGCAGGTTAAGCTGGGTGTTCTTGCCGGTCAGCGTCAGGTGCAGGCCCTCCAGCGTCGACAAGGGATCGCGCGGGCTGACTTCATAATGGATCTGCAGGAAGTTCTTCGGCTTGCCGTACTTGGCGAACACCACCATCTGCTTATATGCGTCGCGATAGCTGACCCACTCCTCCTGCGCCTGGGCGGCACAGCTCACCACCGCCAGGCATACAGCCGGCAGCGTGGTGCGGAGCAGGGTCGAGATCTTCATCAGAATCGGTAAGCCAGGGCAGTTGAAACGGAATAGTTGGTGGCCCGCTCGACCAGCGGGCTATCCTTTGCATCGCCGACCAGGCGATTGACCGTGGCGCCGGACGTCAGCATCCAGCTTGGGCCCAGCGCCCAGTTCCAGCGCACGCCAGCGCGCAGGTCCTGCACGCCGGCGCCGGGACGGTATGCGTTCTTGAGGCCAGAGCGGTCGGCTTCGTCCTGGGTCATGCCGAACCAGGTTTCGCTGTAGGCGCGGTTGACCACCGAAACGCCAGCCGACAGCACGACCGTGTGGTGGGGCGCCACGTCTGCCATTATGTACTGCAAGGCGGTGTGCAGACGGGCGCCGTTGCGGTCCCTGCCGCTGCCATAGGTCAGGGTATTGGTCAGGCGCAGCTTGGGCGACAGGTAGTAGTTGAAGAAACCGCCAGCCAGGACACGGTGTTTGACCACGTCCATATTGCGCAGCCGGTTGGAATCGAACTCCTCGCGCTCACTGAATTCGCCAGGACGCAGGCTGGTATGGGCCATGCGTGCGCCGGAGCCTTCCGACACGCCGCTGAAACTGAAGGAGATGCCGTCCTCGTCGCGGCGCGGCGACAACGCCAGCATCGGGCCGAATTCCATCGATGGGGTTTGCGACAGGTGCCAGCCCAGGGCGGTGCCGGACACGAAAATGCCATTGCTCCACTGGACCTGCAGTACCGGCATTGCCAAGGTACGGTTATCGCTCGAACCTTCATAGCGTGGCACGGACTGGGCGCCAATACCAATATACATATCCCGGCTGCCGTCCGGCATCGGGTTGGTGGCCGGCGTCTGCGCAGCTACGGTGCTGCAGGCGCTGGCGATGGCGAAGAACAGGTACTGTCGCATATAAAACGTCTACGGTTGGGATAGCCGGTCATTGTAATTGCAATACCTTCCCAGGCCGCTAAAACGCTCAGCTCCCTATCTGAACTTCGTTGCGAATTCACCCAAGCGGTAGCGTAATCATATAAAAAACGGCAGCTGATTTCCGCCCTGAGCTGTACGCTTTTTGTCGCAAATTTGTACGCCGATTCGCTCCATGCCATTGTTTCTTATACAATGCGCCTTGATGAATCGCCTGTTCTTCCGTTTTTTCATACTGGTGATGCTGTCCATCAGTGCGGCGGCATTCATCGTCTATTTCGCGATCAACCGCCTGTTTGGCGACCCACTCGACTCGATTGCGCGGCGCCAGGCGGCGGCCCAGATCTTCCTCCTCGAGCAGTACATCGACCAGGCGCCGGCCGACCAGTGGCTGGACCGCCTGAACAAAGTCCGTGAAGTGTCCGGCGTGCGTTTCGAGCTGGTGCCGCTGAACGATGTGCGTAGGCAGCTTTCCGGCATCGACGCCGCTGGTTTCGAACGCGGCGACGTGGTACTGGATATCGGGCGCAAGGCCTTCTACCGGCGCGTGGACCTGGCCGGCGAGCGCTATATCGGCAGTAATGAAGAAGCGCTGGTGGCGCAGGACCTGCCGATCGATATCGGCTTTGCCCTGTCGATGGAGGCGGTGCGCTACCTGATCGTGGCCCTGGTGCTGCTGATTCCGATCGCCGCATGGTCTCGCGCTCACTGGCAGGGGCTGCAGCAGCTATCCGACGTAGCGGACCGCTTCGGCGGCGGCGAACTCGGGGCGCGGGCGCATATGGAGCCCAAGGACAGCATCTACCCGCTGGCGGAGCGAATCAACCACATGGCCGACCGCATCGAACGCCTGCTCGATTCCCAGCGCAACCTGCTGCATTCGGTGGGACATGAGATCCGCACCCCGATCGCGCGGCTGGAATTCGCGTTGGAGCTGCTGCGCGATGCGGCAGAAAACCCGGCCCTGGACAAGCGCATCAACGCCATGGAAGGCGACCTGCGCGAGCTGAAAGAGCTGGTCAACGAACTGCTTGGGATGACCCGCCTGGACGCCGAACCTCACCTGCAGCGCCGCGCGTTCGACCTGGGATCGGCGCTGGCCCACTGCCGCGAAACCCTGCCTCCATCTGAAGGCATGGTGCTGGAAATGGAGTTTGGCACCACGCTGGGCCAGTTCAGCGGCGACCAGCGCCTGCTGGAACGCGCGGTTGGCAACCTGCTGCGCAATGCGCTCAAATACGGCACGCGCTCGGTGCGCCTTGGCGCGACCCGAAGCGGCAGCGTGGTGCAGGTGGTGGTCGAGGACGATGGCCCCGGCATTCCCGATGGCGAGCGCGAACGCATCTTCGAGCCCTTCTACCGGCTGGACCGCAGCCGCGACCGCAATACCGGCGGCTTCGGCTTAGGCTTGTCAATCGCGCGCAAGGCGGTGCAACTGCATGGCGGCACCCTGGTCGCCGGCAGATCCGCGCTGGGCGGGGCGCGCTTCACGATCACGCTACCCGCCTAGCAGGCGGTCTTGGTTTGCAGGCGGTGCGGAGCCTTGTTCTGCTCACCGCGCCCGACCCTTTCGAATTCCGAGATGACCTGGGCGCCAAACAGCAGCAGGGTCGCGCCAATCTCCAGGCTGAACATGACGACGATGGCGGTGGTCATCGAGCCGTAGACCAGGTTCACCTGCGACAGGGTAGTGAAGTACCAGACCAGCACATGGCGCGCGATTTCCCACAGCGCAGTGGCGGTAGCGCCGCCGATGACGGCATGCGAAAGCGACAGGCGGCCGACCGGCATCACCAGGTAGATGGAACTCAGCATGAGCACTTCACCGGCCAGACCCAGCATGTAGAGCAGCACGCCGGACAAGCCGTGCAGCGACCACTCGTAGCCGAACAGGTGGACGCTTTCCTCCCCAATCACCTGCAGGCTGCCGGCGACGAGGGTCATGACCAGGGCGCCGATACCCAGGAACAGGATGTAGCAATACGGCAGGATAGCCGACACCAGGTAATGCCGGCGGCGCACCTTGGCGCGGTGCAGGAAGATGAAGCACATGGCGTTTTCCAGCACTGAAAAGGCGAGTGAACTGAAGAACAGCATCACCAGCACCAGCGCCCAGCCCACCAGTTCGCGATGGTCGAGGAAATGGCCGACCTCAGCCACAACGGCTTTCGACTGGCCGGGAATCAGCCATTCCAGGTAGCGCCCGATGATCTGCAGCAGTTCCTGCTGAGGAATGACGTGGGAAAGCGCCACCACCACCAGCATCAGCAGCGGCACGATGGACAGCAGCGAGTAATAGGCCACGGCGCCGGCCAGCAGCAAGCCCTGGTTCGCCCGGAAACCCTTCAGGCACTGCAGCGCGAAATCCAGGGGATGCGCCAGCACGTAGGCAACCGCCTTGTGCTTGAGTATTCGCATGCGTCCCATTCTACGCCGAAGTCTGCGGACGAGCCCGTGTCACACCTTGGGGTCACACCCCAATCGGGACACGAGCTCAAGCGCGGCACCGTCGAGGCCGTGTCTCACTTGGGGTGTGACCCCAGGGTGGGACACGGGCTCTGCTGTTAGCTGACTGCCGGTTCGAGAAGGGTGAGGGTTTGGCGATCGGTGTCGAGGCGGGCGCGGATGCCCATCGGGAGCGTGAACTGGTCGCGGATGTGGCCGAAGCTGTAGCCGGTGACGGCGGGCACTTTCAGGGGCTTGAGGTGCTGGTCGGTGGTTTCGTCCAGCGTCAGGGAGATGTCGCTGTCCTGCGGGCCGCAGTTTTCGCATATGCCGAGCATGACCCCGGCGGCGTTGTCGAACTTCTGGTTGAGGTGGAGCTGCATCATCATGCGGTCGATCCGGTACGGCGCTTCGTTCACTTCTTCCAGGAACAGGATGCCGCCTTTGTAATTGCTGGCGTATTCGGTTCCAACCAGGGCGCTGACCAGGCACAGGTTGCCGCCGGTTAGCGGGCCTTCGCAGACACCGGGCACGACCGTACGCAAGGCGTAGTGCGGCGCTTCCTCTGCTTTGCGGCTGTTTTCCAGCGCCATCGGGATGGTATATTCGCCTTCCGGTTGCATCAGCACATTCAGCAGATGCGTCACCGTATAGTCGGAGAAGGTCGATGACGCTACGGGGCCGTGGAAGGTCACCAGCCCGACCTTTTTCTGGATCGCCAGGTGCAGCGCGGTAATGTCGGAATAACCGATCAGGATCTTGGGATGGCGGCGAATCAGCTCATAGTCGAGGTGCTCCAGCAACTGGATACAGCCCGAGCCGCCTCGGATCGCCCAGATCGCCGCTACGTCGGGATCGGCAAACATGACGTGCAGGTCTTCCAGCCGCTGCCCGGGAAGGCCGCCGTAGTTGCCGTACACGGCCTCCAGGTTGCGGCCCAGCTTGACGTGGAAGCCCAGCGATTCGATATTCTTGATGGCCTTGGCAATTGCCGGAGCGTCGGTATGGCCGCCGGGGGCGATCAGGCCTACGGTATCGCCCGCTTTCAGGCGCGCTGGCTTGAGCAGGCCGGTTTTCTTCATGGTTGGCTTTCGGGAAACAGGACGGCCGCCTGCCGCTGCCGACACTCCAGGGAGCGCGGCAGCGGCCAGGGCGGCCGCCACGAGTCGGCCAAAACTGCGCCGTGTCATCACATCAGTAGAACTTGTATTTCAGGTTGAGCGAGAAGGAACGGCCACGGCCATCGGCGACGCGCGGGTCCCAGCCGGCGCCCACCACTTCGTCCACGTTGTGGGCGGTGAATGGCGGGTCGGTGTCGAACAGGTTCTGGATGCCGGCCGTGATGGTGGTGTTCTTGAAGCCCGTGTACGTGCCGGAAATGCCGAAGATGCTGTAGTGCTTGACCTGCGGGTCGAAGCCGGGCGGCGGCGCGCTCTTGCCGCCATCCGGCAACTGGTCGGCGTAGTGCGAAGCGAACTTGTTGTTGAACAGCACGCTCCAGTCGCCGCGCGAGACCGTCACACCGGCGTTGTGCTTCCAGCGCAGGTAGACGTCGCGCGTGGCGAACTGGCCAACCTGCTCGATGAAAGGCTGGCCTTCGAATTCGGCGAACTTGAAGGACTTCATCCAGGTGCCGTCGAGGGTAGCGCTGGTCTTGTAGTCGCCGAATTTGGCGTCGTGGCGCAGGCCTACATCCAGGCCGCGGGTCTTCAGGCCGGCGGCATTGATCCAGCCCGCTTCCACGTGGTCGATCACGCCGGTCTGCGGGTTGCGGATGATGTAGTCGTTCAGGTACTGCCAGTTTTTCAGGACCACTTGCGGCGTGCGGTTCAGGATGCGGTCCTGGACGTTGATGGCCCAGAAGTCCAGCGAGGCGGTGAAGCCGGTGAACGGCGCTACCACCATGCCGAGCGTGCCCTGCTTGGACGTTTCAGGTTTCAGGGCTGGGTTGCCGCCCGAGAAGTAGTTCAGGCGCGGAATGGCGCAGAATGCCGGGTCGCCCGGGTGCTGGGCGCAGCCTTCCTGGTCGATGGTGCCATTCGGCAGTTCGCCCAGCAGGCGGCCCGAATAAAGCTGGGTGAAGCTCGGCGCCAGGAAGCCTTTCGAGGCGGAGCCGCGGAACATCAGGTTCTGCGACGGCTGCCAGCGGAACGACACTTTAGGGTTGGTGGTGGCGCCGATCACGGAATAGTCGTCGCGGCGCACGGCCAGTTGCACTTCCAGGTCTTTGATGACGGGGATGATCATCTCGGCGTAGACCGCTTTGATATTGCGGCTGACCCGGCTCTGGTTGGCATTGCCGGGCGCCAGCAGGATCTTGGTCGCGTCCACGTCCTGGGCAAACTCGTAGGTTTCCTTGCGCAGGTCAAGTCCCACGGCCATCGACACGGCACCGGCAGGAAGCTGGAACACCTCGCCCGAGATCGAGCCGTCGAGCTGGGTCATGGTGGTCTTGCCGTGCTGCAGGCGGCCATGGAATTTGGTCGATTCGACCAGGCTCATGGCTTCATCTGTCTGGTTCTGGCCAGGCAGCAGCCAGGGGTTGATCTTGCCGGTGCCGAGGGCCGAGTAAATCTGGCTGGTCCAGCCGTAGCCGTCGACCAGGTCGGTCTTGGTGGTGCTTTGGGCGCGCGACAGGCCGAGCTTGTAGTCGTATTTGCTGGCCAAAATGCCTTCCATGCCGACCAGGCCGCGCAAGTTTTCGGTAACGTTTTCCTGGGTGCGGTTGCCCCACGGGGTCGAGCGCCATTTGTAGATGATCGGCTTGGTCTTGTCGTAAGTTGGAATGAACTGCGTCATGTCCAGGTAGTACGGCCCGTTGACCGGATAGGCGGAGCCGTTGGCCAGGCTGGTCGAAATCTGCACCGGGGTCAGTTCGGCAGTCGCCTTGGTACGCGAGCCCAGGAGTTCGGCAAACAGCTTGTGCTCAGGGCTCAACTGGAAAGTCGCGCGCGACACGGCATTGGTGCGTTCAACCGGGAAGCTGATCACATAGTCCGCGCCGTAGTCGTAGGCGCAGGAATACCTGGTGCGGGCTGGCGCTGTGAGGTCTTTCCAGAGCTCGGTCTGGTACTGCGACATGCCGGGAATACTGTCGCACTTGCCCTGGAAGCTTAGCGGGCTGGCTTGCAAGTAGGTTGTGGTGTCGCCGGGGACCTTGAAGCCGGTGCCCAAGGCCGTACCGGCGCCGCTCAGGACGTTGGCATATGGCGTGCCGGTCGTATCCGGCGACAGGCCGCGCTCCGGCTGGAAGCCGTTGGCGAAATCGCGTTGGCGGGACGAGAGCTTGTCGTCGACGTCATGCGTCACACTGGCCATCACATTCCAGCCTTGCTCGGCCAGGCTGCCGACGCCGCCCAGCAGTGAATAGCGGCGTTGCATGCCGCCGCCGGCTTCGGTAGCGTTGTAAGTGACGCTGGCTTCGACGCCGGTGTAATCGGTCCGCAGGATGAAGTTGACCACGCCGCCAATCGCATCGGTACCGTAGATTGCGGACGCGCCGTCTTTCAGGATTTCCACACGCTGGATGGCGCCCAGCGGGATCGAGTTCAGGTCGACTGCCTTGCCGGAGGCGCCGTGGTTGCCGACGCGGCGGCCATTCAACAGCACCAGGGTGGCGTTCGGGCCAAGGCCGCGCAGCGAGGCGAAGGAGGCGCCACCGGAAACGCGGTCGGCGTCGGCGCCGAACACATTGTTACCCGAGGTCATATTGTCGGCGCCGGTGCCGTTGGCGGAGATGCTGCGCAGCAGGTCCTGGGTGCTGGTGATACCGGCTTTCTGGATCGCGTCGAAAGTAATGACCTGGACCGGGAGGGCGCCTTCCGCTGCGACCCGTTTGATGCTGGAACCCGTGATTTCGACGCGCTGCATGGGCTGCGCGGCTTCCTGTGCCATGGCTGGGCTGACTACCCCGATCAGCGCAATCAACTGCGCCAGCTTCTTAATCTTCACAAGCCTCTCCCCGATAGGTGTTTTTTGCAGAGTAGCGCTATGAAAAACTTGTCATCCAATGAAAATTACTATTGTGTCCATAACCTAATGTAATGCAGTGGCCGCATTGCTTTTTGGTTCAATGTCCAGGTAACGCCAATTAGTCAGTTCGACCGGATGTCGGTTGTAGTTTTTAAGCCACGGTTGCTGGATATCGGCCGAGATTGGGTGGATCAGCAATACCCAGGGGTTATAGGCATGGATCAGCTGATTCAGTTCGCGGTACAGGGCGTTGCGCTCCGGGCCATCGCTGAGCTGGCGGGCTTTTTCGTAGCGGCTGTTGTAGTCGGGCAGGTTGAAGCGGGCGTAATTCGCACGGCCGCTGTTGGGACCCCACAAGAGCTGGAAGAAGTTGTCGCCGTCCGGGAAGTCGGCGATCCAGTTGGTTTCGAACATCTGGACCTTGCCGAGGCGGCTTGCCTTGATGATCTCGGTCTTCTTGTCGGTCTTGAAACTGACGCGGATGCCGAGGGCATTCAGGTTCTTGCGCCATAGCTCGTCGCGCAGGCGCCCGACCATGGTCGGTTCGCTGTGCATCATCAGCGCCAGCGGCTGGCCGTTGGGCAGGGTGCGGAAACCGTCCTTCCCGACCTTGTAGCCGAAGCGGTCCAGCAGGGCCTTGGCCAGCTTAGGGTTGTAGCTGATCGGGCTGCGGTAAGCGGGGTCGTAGCCCAGCACATTCGGGGGAAGCGGGCTTTGGGCGGGGATCGCCAGGCCTTTTTTCAGCAGGGCGATGTCCTCGGGGCTGTTATAACCCAGTGCTATGGCACGGCGCAGGGCGACCTTCTCCTTGCTGTAGCCGCCGATGACCGGGTCGTCCATGTTCATCCACATGTAGTAGGTCTGCAGCACGGGGAAGGGCGAAAGCACCATGCCGCGTTGGGCCAGGTCCTTTTTCAGCACCGGTTTGGGCGAGGACGGGTCGAGCACCATGTCGCGCATCGATTCGGGCACCTGCTCAATGTAGTCGAACTCGCCATTCAGGAAGCCCAGCACGCGGGACTGGTATTCCTCCATGATCTTGACTTCAACCTTGTCGACGATGGGCAGGTGCTTGCCTTGCCAGACCTGGTGGTAGCCTTTGTTGGCAGCCAGCGTGATCTTGTCGCTGCGCTTCCATTCCTCGATGACGAACGGGCCGCTGCCAACCGGGTGGTTGCCGACCTGGCTGCCGTAGGCGTCGGTAACCTCTTTCGCCACGGCGCCGGTAGCCGGCAGGGCGAGGTAGAACAGCAGGCTGGGGTCGGGCTCTTTCAGCGTGAGGCGCAGGGTGTACTTATCCAGCGCGCGCAGGTCCGCCAGTTTGCCCTCGAACATGAAGGACCAGGGCGATTTGAGCGCGGGATCGAGCAGGCGATCGATAGCGAATTTGTAATCTGCTGCCGTAACTTCGCGCTTTTTGCCGTTAAAAGCGGGATCGTCGCTGAAGTACATGCCGGGCTTCAGATGGAAGGTCCAGACTTTGCCGCTGGCGTCGCTGGTCGGCATTTCGCGCAGGCTGCTGGGCGCCAGCTTGACGGGGCGCGCTTCGTAGTCGTAGCGCAGCATTGGCTCGAACAGGTTTTCCAGCAGGCTCAGGCTGGCCAGGTCGGAGGCGACGGCGGGATCAAGGCCGGTTTCGCCCGTCGAAAGGAAGGCGTGCAGGACTTTGTCCGCGGCCATGGCCGGCGGAGCGGCAACGGCCAGCGAAACGGTAAGGGCGGCGGCGAGAACGCGAAGTTTTTTCATGCAGCGGAGCATAAGCCAGTGCTTGGCGATACGCCAGCTTATAACTTTTTTACATGAGCGCAGCGCATACTTTCATCTGCTGGCCCTATACTTTCGCTGCAAAATCGGTCATTCCACTACAAGAAGTACATCCATGTCCCTCAATTACATCTGGTCCGGGTTTTTCCTCGTAGGCTTCGCCGCCGCCATCCTGCAATGGCTGTTCACCGGCGACACCGAGATCTTCAAGAAGGTCATCGATGGCACGTTCGACTCCGCCAAGTCGGCGGTGATGGAAATCGCCCTGCCGCTGGCCGGCATCATGACGCTCTGGCTCGGCCTGATGAACGTGGGTGAAAAGGCGGGCGCCATCGGCTGGCTGGCGAAAATCATTTCGCCCTTCTTCTCGCGCATCTTCCCGGAAGTGCCGAAAGACCACCCGGCCACCGGCCACATGGTGATGAACTTCTCGGCCAACCTGCTGGGCCTGGACAATGCCGCCACCCCCTTCGGCCTGAAGGCGATGGAAAGCCTGCAGTCCCTGAACCCGAACAAGGATACCGCCAGCAATGCGCAGATCATGTTCCTGGTGCTGCACACCTCCGGATTGACCCTGATCCCGCTGGCGATCATGGCGCAGCGCGCGATCCTGGGCGCGGCCGATCCATCGGATATCTTCATCCCCTGCATCATTGCGACTTATGTGGCGACCATGGTCGGCATCATTGCAGTGTCGATCCGGCAGCGCATCAACCTGTTCGACAAGGTGGTGCTGGGCTGGCTGGGCGGCATGACGGCAGCCATCGGCGGCTTGATCTACTACTTCACCCAGTTCCTGAGCCGCACCGAAATCGAAGTGGTGTCCAAGGTTGCCAGCAACCTGATCCTGATCGCCATCATTTCCGCCTTCCTGCTCGGCGCGCTGCGCAAGAAGGTCAATGTCTACGATGCCTTTATCGAAGGCGCCAAGGGCGGCATCCAGACTTCGCTCACCGTGATCCCTTACCTGGTGGGCATGTTGGTGGCGATCAGCGTGATCCGCAATGCCGGCGTGCTGGGCATGATCATGGATGGCGCAACCTGGATGCTTACCAAGCTAGGCTTGGCGACGGACTTTGTGCCCTCGCTGCCGACGGCCCTGATGCGCCCCTTCAGCGGCAGCGGTTCGCGTGCGCTGATGATCGACGCCATGAAAACCTACGGCCCGGATTCCTTCGTCGGCCGCCTGGCCTGCATGTTCCAGGGCTCGGCCGACACCACTTTCTACATCGTGGCCCTGTATTTCGGCTCGGTCGGCATCCGCAAGACGCGCTATGCGATTTC
>JBCNOP010000169.1:0-11915 GCA_039593775.1 Pseudoduganella sp. | reverse complement strand
CTTCGCTTTCCAGCGGGTTCTGGGTAGCCAGCACCATGAACGGCGCCTCCAGAGTGTGAGCTTCGCCTTCGATGGTGACCTGGCGTTCCTGCATGGCTTCCAGCAGGGCGGACTGGGTCTTGGCCGGGGCGCGGTTGATTTCGTCGGCCAGCAGCAGGTGGGTGAATACCGGGCCCTTGCGGATGCTGAAGGTTTGCTGGCGCTGGTCGAATACGGCATGGCCCATGACGTCGGCCGGCATCAGGTCGGGCGTGAACTGGATGCGCGAAAATTCGCCGGCAAAGGTCTTGGCCAGTGCCTTGACCAGCAGGGTCTTGCCCAGGCCCGGCACGCCTTCCAGCAGCACGTGGCCACCCGCCAGGCAGCACGCCAGCACCTGTTCGACCACGGCTTGCTGACCGACGATGGCGCGGCCGATTTCTTCGCGCAGGCGCTGCACGATGTCGATCGCCTGCGCCAGGCGGTCGGCCGGAATGGCGTTGTTGGTTGGGATGGACATGCTATCGCTCATGATGGGCTCGCAATTGTTGGAGTATTGAAATTTGTCGTGTGAATTCGGCGGCGCGGCTGGCCGGCGCGCCAAGCAGGGCGTCGCTCACTTGCGCTTCCGGCAGCTTGGCCAGGCGGGCCAGGCGGCGTGCGCGCTCGGCGGGACCCAGCGCATGCAGTTCCGGCAGGCGGCGCAGCAGCTGCTTCTCGGTGCTCTTGCGCACGGCTTGCAGCAGCAAGGCGCGGCCTTGCGGCAGGCGCCACAACCAGCGCCCGCTGGCTTCGATATGTTCGATCAGGGCGCGGCGCGCGGTGGCCGCTTCCGGCAGCATGGGGCCGAAGCGGCGCGAGACGCTCCAGGTCCACAGCAGCAGCAGGGCGCCCAGGCCAAGCACGACCAGGCGGCCGTGCTGCCATGACCAGGCGGCCCAGCCGACGGGCTGGCTGTGCTGCACCAGCATGACTTGTGCATTGGGGCCGCTTTGGCCGGCCAGCAGCAACAGCAGTTCGCCGTGGTCGAACTGGCGCAGGGCGTCGTTGTCGAAATAGCTGTCGCTGGTATCGGCAGCCACCATTGCCACCTTGCCGCGTCCTTCGCCATACACCAGCACGGCCAGCTCGTAGGTGTCGCCCCACAGCGGTTTCGGACCCTTGCCGTCGAAGCGTTGCAGGGTGTCGGTGGGGCGGGCCAGCTCAATGGTGTTGGCGGCGCCAGGTGCATTCAGGCAGACCAGGTGTGGTTCGGCCTGGGCTTCTTTCGCCGCGGCTGGTTCGCCGTCGTCGCCCTCGTCCTCATCCTCGTCCTCGCCCTCGCCTTGTGCGGCCTTGGCGGCAGCGCGCTTTTCGCGGCGCCTGGCCTCCAGCGGGTCGATGCGGCAGGTGTCGTCGATGCGGGAACGGCCCGACAGCGCTACGCCGTAGTGTTTGCCCAAGGGGTCGGTCGACTGTGCGCTGGCTTCCTCGTCGGTGTCGTCGACCCAGTCAGGCGTCATGATCAGGGTGTTGCCGCGGCGGACCCAGTCCAGCAGCAGCCTGGCCTGGCGTTCATCCGGTGGGCGCGCATAGCGCGACAGCAGCATGACGCCGTCCGGCAGCTGGTTCAGCAGCTGGTAGCTGAGCACAGGCTCGACGCGCACCTTGTGGCCGCGCGCTTCCAGCAGCCGCGTTGCCGCCAGCATCGGGTTCTTTGCTTCCGCTTCCGACATGTATTCCTGGCCGCGCCATACCTTGTGGAAGTACAGGTGCCATAGCTCGTAGCCGGCGCCGGCCAGCAGCACGGCAACGATGGCGATGATGATCGAATAGCTCCGCTTCATGCTGCCTCGCGGTCGAAATGTGCTTGCCAGCGTGTGCACAGTGCCGTCACGGTGTCCGCTGCCGGCCAGCGCGCGCCATAGGCCGCGTTCAGCCACAGCGTGGTGGCCTGGTCGGCCAGTGCCAGGCTGGCGTTATCGAGGGTGCCGGCGGCATGGGCGTTGCGCGCCTGCGCCAGGCATTCGCCTTCCGTCGCGCCCTGGTGCAGCTTGAGCGACTGGCGGCTGACCAGGCGCGACAGGGTGGCGCGGTAGAGCAGCGCCAGCGCGGCACGGTGCTGGCCTTGCTGCCACAGCGCGCGCACGGCGCCGGCGACATCGGCCGGCAAGCTCTCCTCGCGGATATCGAGGCCGCCCACTTCGGTGGCGAGCCGCGGTTCGGGCGCATCCGCAAAGTTGAAGCGCAGCGGGGCGGCGTAGCGCCACAGCAGCCAGGACACCAGGGCAATCGCGCCGGCGATCAGGGCAACCTTGAACACGCCTGCCAGGATGGCAGCCATCCAGCGCGGTAACAGCGGCGCCGATTTCGGCTTGTCCTGCTCCTTTTCCTTTTCCGGCGGAACGCGCAGCTCCCACTGCTCGCTGCAGCGATAGCCGCGCAAGTCTTCATGCGCGAACACCTGGTCGAGCTGGCGGCGCACTGCGGCCTGCTCCTGCGAACGGGCCGGTCCGCGGCCGCTGTCCTGCGGCTTGAGTCCTTCGGGCGGTTCGCAATCGGTGACTGCCGGCTTGGCACTGGCGGCCGGCGCGGCCGCCTGCACTGGCGGCGGCATGCCAAGCAGGGCCATGGCCAGCAGCGGCGCTGCCATCAGCACCGCGGCGGCGTGGCGTGCCGCGGCCGGCCGTGCCGGCGGGCGCAGCTGGCGCAGAACGATTTCAATGTCCCAGGCTTCCAGCGTCGCGCGCCGGTTCAGGTACAGGGTGAAGGTGCAGGCGGTGTAGACCGGACCGATGATGGCGCCGGCCAGGCACCAGGCCGCGGTGCCCAGCGCTGCCTGCAGCGCTCCCTGGTCGGTCAGCCCGAACAGGGCAAAAGGATTGGGCGATTCGCCCGGCATGAACAGGCCAAGCAGGGCCAGCATGCCCATCATCAGCACGAACTCGAACGTGGCGCAGGTGCTGCCGAACATCAGGGCGGCGCCGCCGGTGCCGTTGCGGGCGATGGTGGCGCGGCGCGCCGTGGCGACCTTGCCGCGGGCCTGCTCCAGCACCCACACCGGCTGGTGCAGGCCGCGCCCGGCCATGAAGGGACGCCACCAGGTCAGCATGCGGAACCAGCCGCCGCCCAGTTCGCGCGGCCAGGCGCGCAAGGCATCGCGCCAGCTGGCTTGTTCGCCGAATACCTGGCGCGACAGCACGTGCAGCGGCGCGCGTTCCAGCAAGGGGCGCAGCCACCATGGCAGCAGCCAGCCAAGGGCCAGGTCCGGGCTGTACCAGCTGATCAGGACGGCCAGCACGGACAGCGGCAGCCACAGGGCCAGCCAGGCGCGCCACACGTCGGCACCGCCGGCATGCAGCAGGGCGAAACCAAGGTCCAGGCCTTGCGCATTGCTGCGCGGGCGCAAATCAAGGCGCAGCTTATCGAGTTGCATGCACGCCTTTCCCGCGGCCGGCGAAACCAAAGAACAGGAAGACCAGGGCCCAGCACACGGCGCCGACGCTGTATTTCACGGCAGGCGGGAAACCGCTGGCCGACCAGAAAGCTTCGAAGAAGGCGGCCAGCACGGTGAGCAGGGCGGCGCCTGCCACCACCGGGTACATCTCGATGCTGGCTTCCTGCAGTGCGCGGCGCCGGCTCAGGCGGCCCGGCTTGACCAGCGCCATGCCAAGGCGCACGCCAGCCACGCCGGACAGCACCAGGCCGGTCAGCTCGAAGCTGGAGTGGGTCACCACGAAGGACCAGAAGTTGCTGCGGGTCGCCGGGTCGAGGCTGAGCCACGCCGCCACCACGCCCATCTTCATGCCGTTGAACAGGACGCTCAGCAAAGCCGGCACGCCGCCGAAAATGCCGCTGGCGAAAGTGCGGAAGCCGATCGAGACGTTGTTCCAGATATAGTGGCCAAACATCTGCAGGTCGCCTTCGCTGCCGCCGCGGCCTGTCTTCAGGCTGGAGGGCGAATACATCTGGTGCATGCGCGTCAGCTCTTCCGGAGAGGCGAACATGAAAGCGTTGTGCGAGTCATGCCAGACCAGCAGGCCAATCGCGATGGCCGGGCCGAGCAGGCAAAGCAGCACCAGCACTAGCAGCTTCCATTCGGCGCGCACGCGGCGCGGCAAGTCGAGGCGCAGCCATTGCAGCAGCACAGTCGGGCGTTCGGCCGCTACGCCGTACAGCGCGTGGTGGCAGCGCGCCACCAGGCCGTGCAGGTAGGAGACCAGTTGCGGCGAGTAGCCGCGCTGGCTGGCCAGGGCCAGGCACTGGCACAGGCGGCGGTATTGTTCGGGCAGGGCTTCGCGGCCTTCGGCACGCTTGGCCAGCAGGGTATCGATCTCGCTCCACAGCGGACCGTAAGCCGCTTCAAACTGTGCTTGCTTCATCGGACCAATCCTGCGGCCATGCCGCGCAAGCGTTCCAGCGATGCGTCGCCATCGCGGCCGGTCAGCGGTTCGGCGATATCGGCCAGCTCCAGCATGCGCGCGTGCGGCAGGCGGCTTTCGCGCGCAAACAGGTCGGCCAGGGCGCGCTGCTGTTCCGGCGTCAGCGGGAAAGGCAGCGGCAGCGGCGCCGCATCGGGCACGTCAACGCGCTTGGGCGGCTTGTCGCGGTACACCACCTGGGTGCCGGCCACGATATCGCCCAGGCGGCGGAAATGGCGGTCGCTCAGCATGGCCAGCAGGCCGGAGGCATACAGCAGCGGCAGGAAGTCGGCCACCAACAGCAGGTTGCGCAGCACCGATTCGCGCCAGCGCACTGGCAGGCCGTCCGCGCGCAGCACCTGGAGGCCGATGATGTGCTTGCCCAGCGTGCGGCCGCCGGCGTACACCTCGCACAACACCGGGTAAGCCCAATAGGCGAAGAAAAACAGGAGCGCGGTGACGGCGCTGAACAGTTTGGGGGACGGGATGACGGCGCCGAGGATCGAAATGAGGAAGCTGGCCCCCATGCCCCAGGCGACGAAATCGATGGCCCATGCGTAAGCGCGCACTACCGGACCGGCAGGAACAAGCTGCAAACGCACGCCTTCGGGGGTGATCAGGGACAGGCGTCCATCGAGGAGGAAATTCATGCCATTTATTTAACCATAAAATTTCCTCAATGGAAATATTAATGGAAATGTTTTATGCCTGCCTCCTCCTCGATTTGCCGGTAATCGCGTGCCTGGCGAACGTTGCCGATGGCTTGCCAGATGGCTTCGATCCGTTGCGGATCGCGCTGGTAGACGTCGCGCCCCACCATCAGGTGCAGGTGGACGGTGGAATAGGGCAGTTCAGCCTGCTGGACCTTGCCCTTGAAGCGGGGATCTTCGTGCGCCAGCTTGCTCGCTTCCAGTCCCTGCAGGATGGCGACGTCGAAATTGCCCTTGGTGAGCATGCGCAGCGCATCGGCGGCCGACTTGACGGTGTCATGGGGGATATAGCCTTTTTCGCGCAATTGCTGCGCCACCAGGTAGCCGGTCTGCACCACCACGACCTTGCCGGGCGCCAGCAGTTCGTGGCCGTCCCAGCTGCCGCTGCCGCCCACGCGCAGGAATACCAGGGCGGCGTCTTCAAACAAGGCGCGGGCCGGATCTTCGCGTCCGTCAGGCAATTGGGGAATGCGCGACCAGGCGCGGCGGTCAATTGCATCTGCTGCACCGACCACGGCATCCACCTGGCCAAACTTTAATTCACTTAAGCAACGCTTCCAGGGTTTTGGGGAATAAATGAACTGTTCATTAAGGAGTAATTCAACCCGCTTTAATAATACGAAATTCAAGCCTTTTCCCTGGGGCGTACTCCATGGCCTTTGATCGACATCTTCGAAGCAAAGGCGCAACGGCGGCTGCTTTGCGGCATGGGCAGCCATGCCGGTCATTAGCGCCAGCAGCACGCAGAGGCTTTTGTAGCTCATGCCACAAAGATTATCACGGCGTTTTTATATTCCGGGCGACTTCATAAAAAAGATCCATACATGTTGTATTTCCGCATGCATAACTGGAAATAATAGACGGATGAAAATGTTGCATATAAATTCTTCCCTAGTTTTTTTAAATCTGTATGGAAGAGAGATATACATGAATAAACATTTTCCGATTGCAGCATTGATGTTGTCCGCCAGCCCGTTTGTGCTGCTGGGCCAGGCACACGCCCAAGCACAGGATGCATCTCCGATCCAGGCACAACAAGCTGCCGACGCTACGCCCGACGATATCCAGAAGGTGGTGATTGTCTCGACCGGTAGCCGCGGCTCGCAGCGCACCATGGTCGACACGCCTGTGCCGGTCGACGTGCTGAGCTCGCGTGAACTGACCAAGACCGGCCAGGTCACCCTCGACAAGTCGATGCAGTTCCGCGTCCCTTCCTTCAATACCGTACAGACCCCGGTCAACGACGCGACCTCCCTGCTGGACCCTTACGAGATCCGCAATATGGGCCCAAGCCGCGTGCTGATCCTGATCAACGGCAAGCGCAAGAACATGAGCTCGCTGGTCTATACCCAGACTTCGCCAGGACGCGGTGAGTCCGGCTCCGACATTTCCGCCATCCCGGCCGACGCGATCAAGCGCATCGAGGTGCTGCGCGACGGCGCCTCCGCGCAATACGGCTCCGATGCGATTGCCGGCGTGGTCAACATCATCCTGAAGGACAATCCAGAAGGCGGTTCCGTCACCGCACGCGCCGGCATCACCCACAAGCATGACGGCGGCATGGGTGGCCTGAGCGTCAACCAGGGCTTCGCGCTGGGCGGCGACCGCGGCTTCTTCAACTACACCCTCGACGCTTCGCGCGTGAACCTGTCGAGCCGCTCCGGCGTGGTCAGTGCCGAGGGCGAATCGAGCGACTTCGGCGCACCGCTGTCCGAAGTGCAGGCCTTCCTGTCGAAATATCCCGACGCACGCAACATCAACGGCTCGCCCAAGACCAAGGCGACCAAAGGCCTGTTCAACACCCGCTATGACCTCGGCGATGGCGTCGCTATTTACGGCAATGCCGCATATGTGCGCAAGAAGGTCAACTCCTTCGCGAACTACCGTACTCCTTACTGGCGCCCGACCGACTACGGCCTGCTGCACCCGGCCGGCACGACCTATGAGGGCTACCAGCCGACCTTCGACGGCACGCTGGACGACTACAATGCCACCGGCGGCGTGAAGATGGACCTGGCCGGCTGGACCACCGACTTCAGCCTGACCTACGGCGGCAACAAGCAGAAATACGACGTCGACCACTCCGTCAACCGCAGCATGGAGGATGCCGTCCTCGCCGGCACCAGTACCGAGCACTCGCCGACCCACTTCTACGCCGGCGGCGTAGAGTTCCAGCATTACGTGTTCAACGGCGATATTTCCAAACAGCTGACCGATACCGTCAACTTCTACGCCGGTACCGAACTGCGTCACGAGAAGTTCGAAGTGAAGGCGGGCGAGCGTGCATCGTGGCTGGGCAGCGGCGCCGACTCTTTCGCCGGCAACCATCCTGACAACTCGTTCCCGTCCTCGCGTTCCAACTACGGCGTGTATGCCGGCTCGACCTGGGATATCAGCAAAGACTGGCTGGTCGACGGCACCGGCCGCTGGGAAAAATACACCGACTTCGGTTCCGCATTCGTGTGGAAGCTGTCCACCCGCTTCAAAGCCAACGACTGGGTGACCCTGCGCGCATCGGCATCGAAAGGCTTCCGCGCTCCTTCCCTGGCGCAGATCTACACCCAGAAAGCGCAGTACTCCTTCGTGCCTGGCGGCGGCATCCAGGTCTCGGGCCTGGTGAACAACGTATCGGCGCAAGCCGCTGCGCTGGGCGTGCCGAAGCTGAAAGCCGAAAAGTCCGACAACATTACCCTGGGCCTGGGCCTGAAGCCGGATGAAAACACCAGCGCCACCCTGGACTACTACAACATCAAGGTGAAGGACCGCATCGTGCTGGGCAAGGAAATCGTGCCGACCGGCGATCCTGCCCAGCAACTGGACCAGATCCTGGCTGCGAACGGCATCGTTTCCGTCAGCTTCTTCGTGAACGCGGTGAAGACCCGGACCGAAGGCCTGGACTATGTGCTGTCGCGCAAGAACATTCCCCTGGCCGACGGCAAGCTGACCCTGAACCTGTCCGGTAACTACACGCACAAGAACGAGCGTGACGGCGCGGTCAAGAATCCTCCGATCGTAGCGAACGCCGGCCAGTCCGTGCTGGATGCGACCCAGGAAGCGCTGATGTTCACTTCGCGTCCTAAGTTCAAGACCATCCTCGGCGCAGACTGGGACTACAAGAAGCTGAACCTGTCGGTCAACAACACCGTGTTCGGGCCGACCCGCTTCCGCCAGGCCGGCCTGAACAGCAACCTGGAAACCAAGTTCAAGACCAAGAACGTCACCGACTTCGCCCTCAACTACAACTTGATGCCGAACGTGACCGTGTCGTTCAACGTCAACAACGTGTTCAACACCACGCCTGAGTGGGAGTTCAAGGCCCTGAATGCCGAAGGCCAGAAGATCATCGACGATCCAAACGCCAAAGCCATCCAGCGCAACCTGATCACCTTCAACGGCCGCTACGACATGGTGACCTACGATGGCTCGCATTTCAGCCAGCTTGGCCGCACCTACGCAGCATCGCTGAACTACCGCTTCTAAGCAGCTATCCCGCTGACGCGAAAACCGCCCCTCGGGGCGGTTTTTTATTGTAAAGTGGATAATTATCGGGCGAGGAGGAAACCATGCTGTCCATGCGGCGGGCAATCACGAGCGGTGCGCAGCATGTGCGGCCTGTGATTGACGATGCAGTGCTTGACCGTTACGTCGAAATCGGCCTGGCGGTGCGCGAAGCATTCCGCCAGCCAGCGCTGCGCGAAGCCTTCATCGCACGCCTGAAGCCCCACCGCCGCCTCATCGCCGGCTGCGTACCCGCAGGCATCCAGCAGCACGGCATGCTGCCGGAGCGCGCCCCCGCGCATGGCCTGGCCGAGATTTCCGATGCCGACCTGGCGCAATGGCTGGTCGACGATGGCCGCCTGATTTACGGCGAATTCACGCAGCAGGAACTCGACAATTACTTCGAAGCGATTGCGCCGTGGCTGCCCTTGCGCGGCCACTTCATCGATCTTGGCAGTGGCCTTGGCAAGGTCGTATTGAGCGCAGCGCTGGCCTTGCCCGGCATGCGCTGCACGGGCGTTGAGCTGCTTGGCTATCGCAACGACATGGCGCAGGTGCGGCTGGCGGAAATGCTGGCGGCTGGCGCAATGGAGGACCCTGCGGCAGCAGCCAGGGTCGCAGCGCGCGTGCGGCTGCTGCACCAGGACATGTTTGAGGCTGACGTCTCCGACGCCAGCATGGTTTACATTTACAGCACCTGCTTTGCGCCGATGATGGACCGGTTGGCGGATAAGCTGGCAAGGGAGTTGCCGGAAGGTGCCCTGGTCACGACCGTCACTTTTCCCATGCAGCACCCGGCCTTCGAACTGGTGAAGCAGTTTGCACCGCCCACCGTGGCGTGGACCACGGTGTTCCTGTATCGACGGCGCAGTGCGCTGGATGCTGGAGCGCCGCCGGCGGCCAACTACCTTTACGAACAGGATAGCGCGGCATGGGAATATGCCGTGCGTGCAGCATTTGCCGCCTACGATTCGGAGCAGGGAGCCTGATATGGAAATTCGCGGCATGACCTTGCCCGAGCTGGAAGCAGTGCTGGAGTGGGCCGCTGCGGAGGGCTGGAATCCCGGCCTGCAGGATGCTGCCAGCTTTTATGCTGCCGATCCGGGCGGCTTCCTGCTTGGCACGCTCGATGGCGAGCCGGTCGCCAGCATCTTCGCGGTGCGCTACGGCGCGGGCTTTGGCTTCATCGGCGGCTATATCGTGCGGCCGGAATATCGCGGCAAAGGCTATGGCATGGCGGTCTGGCGCGCCGGCATGGCACGCCTCAATGGGCGCAATGTGGGGCTGGATGGCGTGCCGGCCCAGCAGACCAACTACGCGCGTTCCGGCTTTCGGCTGGCGCATCGCAATGTGCGCTATGAAGGCCGCGGCAGCGTTGTTCCCGCCGCCGACCGCGTCCTGCCGCTAGGCCCGCAGGATATTGGTGACGTGGTGCGTTATGACCGCGCCTTCTTCCCCGACGACCGCGGGCAGTTCATGCGCTGCTGGCTGCTGCAGGAGGGCAGCGTGGCATTCGGCGTGCGCGATACGGGCGGTGCGCTGCTTGGCTATGCGGTGCTGCGCCCGTGCCGTGCCGGCTTCAAAATCGGTCCGCTGTGCGCCGAGTCGCCGCAAGTGGCGGAGGAACTGATGCAGGCGCTGCGTGGGCGCGTGCCGGCCGATGAACCGGTTTTCCTCGACGTGCCGGAGCCGAATGCCGCAGCGGTGGCGCTGGCCGAGCGGCACGGCATGCATGCCTGCTTCGAAACGGCGCGCATGTACACCGGAGAAGACCCCGGCTTGCCGCTGGCGCGCCAGTACGGCATCACGACGTTTGAACTGGGGTGAAAAAAGTGCTTGACCATGACGTCGCGTCAACCTTGAGGATGGCTGCATGTACACCGTAAAACAGCTCTCCGGCATGACCGGCGTCACCGGCCGCACGCTGCGCTACTACGACAGCATCGGCCTGCTCAAGCCTTCGCGCATTGGCGACAACGGCTACCGCTATTACAACGAAGCGGACCTGCTGCGGCTGCAGCAAGTCCTGTTCTACCGGGAGATGGACGTGCCGCTGGCCGCCATCTGCGACATCATGTCGCAACCCGGCTTCGACGTGCTGGCGGCGCTGCAAAGCCACAAGCAGGCATTGGCTGGGCGGCTGCAGGAACTGCAAGGGCTGATTTCCACGGTGGACAGAACCATCCTCCACCTGAAAGGAAACCAGACTATGAAAGCAGTACAACTCTTCGACGGCCTGCGCGAGCGCCAGCACAAGTACGAGCAGGAAGCGGAACAGAAATACGGCAAGGAAGTCGTGCAAGCCTCGGCCAGGCAGTGGCAAGGCTACAGCGAAGGCCAGCAGCAAGGCCTGATCGACGAAGGCAACGCGATCTATGCCGACCTGGCAAGCGTGATGGGGCAGGGCGCCAGCAGCGACGCCGTGCAAGCCGTGATCGCACGCTGGCATGAGCACATGCGCCACTTCTGGCCTGCTGAGCGAGAGCACCTGCCGCGCCTCGCCGCCACCTACCGCGACGACCCGCGCTTCCGCGCCAACTTCGACAACATCCACTCCGACCTCGCTCCTTTCATGGTCGAAGCCGTCAGCATCTACGCCGCATAAACACAACACTTGCCCCACCTCAAGCCGCGCCGCCCCAAGCGGCGCTACTCTCCTCTATGTCAATTTGAGGGAGGGATCATGGCCAATTTTTACCAGTACTTCCGCGAGAATATGGAGTCGCTCGGCTTGCCAGCCCCTGCGTCGTTGTTCGGTAATCTTCAGATGGCACTTGCAAACGCAGCAGCGTTTATCGCGCACGTTGATAAGTTTGGGCAGCGAATCACCGTGGGCGAAATGATTGGCGCGGGTCTACGCGCAGAGAAGCTCGGCACGGTCGCTACATTGGCTGCCGCATTCTATGTGGGCGCTGTTGTTGGGAGTATTGCGGTTGCTACTGGGCGAATGCTGAGCGGCGGAGTCTCCTTGGTCGACGTCATGTGGGACATTCGATGCAACGGCCTATACCGGCCCTGGCTTGCCGACACTATGCGTCGTCACCCGGTGATCTATGATACAAGGATGATAGGTCGTAGTCTGTACCAGACACGGATGATTCGATAATGAAAGACCAGATTCTTCTTCTCCTGTCCGCCTTCGCTTGTGCGATCGGTGCATGGGCGTTTTGGCGATACCTGGAGGCAGATGCCGTCGTCGCACTGATGACGCTTGCATTGGTGTCGGCTGTGGCTGACAACCTGCGTCTGCGCCGCAAATTGCGCGAATCGCGACGCCGCGGTTGACAGGCCTGCGCGCTGGCGCGGAGAATGGCTGCTCCACAACCCT
>JBCNOP010000168.1:0-12011 GCA_039593775.1 Pseudoduganella sp. | reverse complement strand
TCGGGGCAAGCATCACTAGGCTTGATCTGCCGATAACAAAAAAGGGCTACAGTCCAAAAACTGTAACCCTTTGATTTGTATGGTCGGGGCGAGAAGATTCGAACTTCCGACCCCCTGCACCCCATGCAGGTACGCTACCAGGCTGCGCTACGCCCCGACTCGAGCCACGGATTATATCAGAGCAATTTGTGGTTTTGTCAAAGTTACCTCAAACTATACGGATGACGATCGAACCTCAACTGGCGGCGCGCGCTGCCGAACTCTTTGCGCAATCTGATGGCCTGGTCATTGCCGCCGGCGCGGGCATTGGCGTCGATTCGGGCTTGCCGGACTTTCGTGGCAATGAAGGGTTCTGGAAAGCCTACCCTGCCCTCGGGCGGGCGCGGATGGAGTTCACTAGCGTGGCGTCGCCGCGCACTTTTCAGGAAGACCCGGCGCTGGCATGGGGATTTTATGGCCATCGGCTGAAGCTTTATCGCGAAACCGTGCCGCATGAGGGGTTTGCGCTGTTGAAGGCGTGGGGCGAAGCGATGGACCATGGCTGTTTTGTCTTCACCAGCAATGTGGATGGGCAGTTCCAGAAGGCGGGATTTGAGCCGCGCGCTATTTATGAGTGCCATGGGTCGATCCATCATCTGCAATGCCTGGAACCCTGCGGAAGCAAGATCTGGCCGGCGGATGACTTTGCGCCGGAGGTGGATGCTGATGCCTGCCGGCTGCGGAATGAAGCGCCGCGCTGCCCGGATTGTGGCGGGCTGGCGCGGCCGAATATCCTGATGTTTGGGGATTGGGGCTGGCTTGAGCGCCGAAGCGAGATGCAGGCGGCGCGGCTGGAGGCTTGGCTGGAGAAGGTGCGCAGGCCGCTTGTGATTGAACTGGGAGCGGGGACGGCGATTCCTTCGGTGCGGCACTTTGGGCACGCTGTGGTGCGGCGGGGTGGGCGGATGGTGCGGATTAATCCGCGGGAGTTTGCGGTTGGCAGCGCGGGGGATGTGGGGATTGCGGCGGGGGCGCTGGAGGGGTTGAGGGCGATTAAGGGAGCCTTGGTGTAGGGGCGCGACGCGAAGTCAAAACCGGTAAACCGGTGTCAGACCCGCAGGGTCTGACACGATCCGCGCTGGCTTGGGGCTATACGAATTTTACGGACAGGCTGGGGAGGCCTTCGATGCTGGCGGTGAGGGATTGGCCGCGCGCCACTGCGCCGACGCCTTCGGGGGTGCCAGTGAAAATCAGGTCGCCGGGTTCCAGGCGGAATAGCGTGGAGAGGTTGGCGATGGTCTCGGAGACGGACCAGATCATGTGGTCGGTCGTACTCGACTGTTTGACCGTGCCGTCCAGGGCCAACGCGATGGCAGCGCTTTCGACACCGGGCACTTCGGCTGCGCGGCGCAACTCACCTGTTGGCGCCGAATAGTCGAAGGCTTTGCCGATTTCCCATGGGCGGCCGGCGTCCTTCATCTTGCCTTGCAGGTCGCGTCGGGTCATGTCCAGGCCCACGGCGTAGCCGAAAATGTGCTTTGGCGCGTCTGCTACGGAAATATCGCTGCCGCCGGTGCCGATCGCCACCACCAGTTCGCACTCGAAGTGGAAATTGCTGGTCTGCGGCGGGTATGGCAGTTCAGCCACGGTGCCAGGAGCGACCGGCACCACGGCAGCTGCATCGCCTGGTTTGCAAAAGAAGAATGGCGGCTCGCGGTCCGGATCGGAACCCATTTCGCGTGCGTGGCCAGCGTAGTTGCGGCCCACGCAGTAGACGCGGCGCACCGGGAAACGCGCGTCGGTACCGTTGATCTGCAGTGCCGCGGCCTGGTGCGGCGGAAATACGTAATCAGTCATTCTTAATATCCTCAAGTGAACAGGAGCGCCCGCATGGCGATGCGGAAGGATGCTACCAGTTCCGGGACCGGCAAGTCGGGATAGTTCAGCACCCGCAATTGCAAGCCCTGATGCAGGCAAATCACGGCCTGCATGCGCCCTTCGACCGTGACGTCGTCGGCCGGCAGGCCATGCTTTTCGCGGCCGGCCTTCAGCAGCGCCAGCAGGCCTGCGCACATGCGGCGGTCGGCATCCCGGCTCAAGGCGGCGATCGCGGGGTTGCGGGCGCTTTCCGCGGCAATTTCCAGCGGCAGCGCCCAGTGATCCGGGTCCAGGTTGTCGTGGACACTCTGCTCGACGTCGTCGATGATCGCCTGCAGCGGGTCCGGCCGGCTGCCAATATTGCTGATGATCTCATGCACCCGCGTTTCGTTTTCTTCCACGAAGGCGGCGATGATGGCGTCTTTGCTGGCGAAGTAGTTGTAGATATGGCCGGCGCTCATGCCGGCCGCCTTGGAAATCTCGGACATGCTCGCGCCGTGGAATCCGCTGCGGCGGAAACAGGTGGCGGCGGCGTCCAGTACCTGGCGGCGGCGGTTGGCGGCGCGCTCTGGGTCAATGTGGCGTTTTTCAGTCATAAGGCGTAACAATGGCCAAGGGAATGAGCTTTGTCAAATTACAACGTGCTATGATGGAAAAGCAGTTACTTCATTCTTAAAGGAAAGAGTGATATGCCCTCCCGTACCTCTCGCTCGATTGAGATGCGGCCCGCCGAAGCGGGCGACCTGGCGTTCATGCAGCAACTGTATTCCAGCACGCGCAGCGCCGAAGTTCGGATGGGGGGCTGTGACCTCGCCACCGAAACCCTGCTGCAAGGCCTGCAGTTCAAGGCGCAGCAAACCTGGTACGAAACCCAATACCCCAATGCCGACCTGGCCGTGATCATGGATCGCGAACGCCCGGTCGGGCGCCTTTACGTCGATTACGGGCCGGACGAATTGCGCATCCTCGATATTTGCCTGCTGCCCGACTACCGCAATCGCGGCATCGGGCTTGGCTTACTGCGTAGCCTTCAGGCGCAGGGCGAGCGTCTGCGCCTGCCGGTGCGGATCAACGTTCCGTTAGGCAGCCTGGCACAGCGCCTGCTGCTGCGCTGCGGGTTTGAGGTACTGGCGACGGACGGCATCTACAACATCATGGAGTGGATGCCGCCCGCCGGTATCGACTGAACCCAGGCTAGGCCCAGCCCCCGAGCACTTTGTACAAAGTGACCTGGTTGGTTGCCTTCGCCAGGCGCACGCTGATCAGGCTTTGCTGCGCCGCGTACAAGGCACGCTGCGACACCAGGGCATTCAGGTAGGACTCCGCCCCTTTCTGGTAACGCGCTTCGTGGATGCGGTAGCTGCGGCTTGCCGCTTCGGTCAACGCCGTCTGGGACTCAACCCGTTCGTCCAGCGTGCCGCGCTGTGCCAGCGCATCGGCCACCTCGCGGAAGGCCGACTGGATCGCTTTTTCGTAACGTGCCACGGCGATGCCGTTGTCGGCCTTGGCGATATCCAGCCTTGCGCTATTGGCGCCGCTGTCGAACAGGGGCAGCGTCAGCTGCGGCAGGAAGGTCCAGGCACCGGTACCGGCCTTGAACAGGTTGCCCAGGCTATTGCTTGCACTGCCAGCCGTCCCGGTCAGGGTAATGCTCGGGAAGAAGGCGGCACGCGCCACACCGATATTGGCGTTGGCAGCCTTCAGCGCGTGCTCGGCTTCCAGAACGTCCGGGCGTTGCAGCAGCACTGACGATGGCACGCCTTCCGGCAGTTCGGCCAGGGTGCTTACCGCGGTGGGCAAGGCTTGCGGCAGCAGGCTTGCCGGCACTTGGGTACCGACCAGCAGGGCCAGCGCGTTTTCGCCGGCCGCTACCTGGGCGGTGTAAAGGGCCATGTCGTTGCGCGCGGCTTCGACACTGGTTTGCGCTTCGTACATATCAAGGCCGGAGGTGGCGCCGGATTCGAAGCGGCGCTTGCTCAGCTCATACGTGATCTGCTGGCTTTTCAGCGTTTCCTGCGCCAGCAGCAGGCGCTCCTTGTCGGCCGCCAGGCCAAGCCAGGTGCTGGCCACTTCGGCCACGAGGCTGAGGCGCTGCGCGCGCTGCGCTTCTTGCGTGCCGAGATAGGTTTGCAGCCCGGCTTCCGACGCGTTGCGCAGCTTGCCGAACAGGTCCAGCTCGTAGGCTGGAATGGCCAGGCCGCCCGTGTACTGGCGGCTGATGTCGCCCCCCGGCGCACGCGAGGCGCTCTGGCCGACTTGCGCATTCACCTTGGGCAGTTGGGCGGAACGGTCGATGCCGTATTGCGCCCTCGCCTTTTCGATATTCAGCGCCGACACGCGCAGGTCGCGGTTGTTCTTCAGCGCCAGCTCCACGACTTCACGCAGTTGCGGGTCGCCGATGAAATCCTGCCAGGCGATTTCGCTGGCTGGCTTGGCATCGGCCGCGGTTTTTGCCGGCTTGTAGGCTTCGCCCTGCGGCCAGGCCGCAGCTACTGGCGAATCAGGGCGCTGGTAAGTTGGCGCCAGGCTGCAGCCGGCCAGCAAAGCAGCCGCTGCAAGGGTAAACAGAGTCTTGTTCATATCAATTCGCCTCCGAAGCGATGGCCGGTGCGGCAGGAGCGGCCGGGGCAGCCTTGCGGCCAACCCATGCACGTACCACCACGAAGAACACCGGCACGAAGAAGATGCCAAGGAAAGTAGCCGTCAGCATGCCGCCCAGCACGCCCACGCCGATCGCGTTCTGGCTGCCGGAACCTGCGCCGCTTGCCAGCGCCAGCGGCAGCACGCCGAGGCCGAAGGCGATGGACGTCATCAGGATCGGGCGCAGGCGCAGCTTGACTGCCTGCAGCGTTGCTTCACGCAGTTCGATGCCTTTTTCCTGCAGCTCCTTGGCGAATTCCACGATCAGGATCGCGTTCTTCGCCGACAGGCCGACCACGGTCAGCAAGCCGACCTGGAAGTAGACGTCGTTCGCCAGGTGGAAGCCCCAGGTCGCCAGCACGGTACCGATCACGCCAAGCGGCACCACCAGCAGCACCGAGAACGGCACGGACCAGCTTTCATACAATGCGGCCAGGCACAGGAATACGATCAGCACGGAGATGGTGTACAGCACGGTGGTCTGCGAACCGGAGTCGCGTTCTTCCACCGACAGGCCAGTCCACTCGAAGCCGATACCCGGCGGCAGCTGCGCCACCAGCTTTTCCATTTCAGCCATGGCGACACCGGAGCTGACGCCCGGAGCCGGCATACCCTGCACGTTCATCGAAGGAATGCCGTTGTAGCGCTCCAGGCGTGGCGAGGCATAAACCCAGCGGCCGGTGGCAAAGGCAGAGAATGGCACCATTTCGCCCTGCGCATTACGCACGAACCACTTGTTCAGGTCTTCCGGCGCCATGCGCGATTCCGGCGTGCCCTGCAGGTAGACGCGCTTGACGCGGCCACGGTCGACGAAGTCGTTCACGTAGGAAGAACCCCAGCCCACGCTCAGTACGCGGTTGACATCGGCCACGGTAAGCCCCAATGCAGTGGCTTTCTGCTGGTCGATATCCAGCTTGAATTGCGGCGTATCTTCCTGGCCGTTAGGACGCACTGCCATCAGCAGCGGGTTCTTGGCTGCCATGCCCAGCAGCTGGTTACGCGCTGCCATCAGCGCATCGTGGCCCACGCCGCCCTGGTCCTGCAGTTGCAGGTCGAAGCCGCTGGCATTACCCAGTTCCATCACCGCTGGCGGCGCAAAGGCAAACACCATCGCTTCACGGATCTGCGAGAAGGCGCCCATGGCGCGGCCGGCGACGGCTTTCACTTTCTGGTCCGGGTTCTTGCGCTCGGACCAGTCTTTCAGGCGCACGAAGGCCAGGCCGGTATTCTGGCCGTTACCTGCAAAGCTGAAGCCCGCCACCGTGAACACGGAGGCTACATTCGCCTTTTCGTCGTCCATGAAGTGATGTTCCAGCTTCTCCAGCACTTTCAGCGTGCGTTGCTGGGTAGCGCCAGTAGGCAACTGCACCATGGAGAACAGCATGCCCTGGTCTTCATCCGGCAGGAAGGAAGTCGGCAGGCGCATGAAAGACACCGCCAGCACGGCCAGCAGCGCGCCGTACACCACCAACGAGCGGCCGTTGCGCGACAGCATCTTGCCGACCAGACCCTGGTACTTGGTGCTGCTGCGGTCGAAGGTTCGGTTGAACCAGCCGAAGAAGCCTTTCTCCGATACATGGCTGCCAGGCTTCAGGAAGGTGGCGCACAGCGCCGGCGTAAACACCATTGCCACCAGCACCGACAGCACCATGGCAGACACGATGGTCACCGAGAACTGACGGTAAATCACGCCGGTGGAACCGCCAAAGAAAGCCATCGGCACGAACACGGCCGACAGCACCAGCGCGATACCTACCAGTGCGCCGGAAATTTGGCCCATCGACTTGATGGTCGCTTCTTTCGGCGACAAGCCCTCTTCCGTCATCACGCGTTCAACGTTTTCCACCACCACGATCGCATCGTCCACCAGCAGGCCGATCGCCAGCACCATGGCAAACATGGTCAGCGTGTTGATCGAGTAGCCGAGCGAGAACAGCACGCCGAAAGTACCCAGCAACACCACCGGCACTGCGAAGGTCGGGATCAGGGTGGCGCGGAAGTTCTGCAGGAAGACATACATCACGATGAACACCAGGATCACCGCCTCCACCAGGGTTTTCACCACTTCTTCGATGGACAGCTTGACGAACGGCGTGGTATCGAAGGCCACCTGGGCTTTCATCCCTTGGGGGAACTGCTTGCCCATCACCTCAATCTTCTTCTTGATCAGTTCTGCGGTTTCCAGCGCGTTGGCGCCGGTTGCAAGCTTGATCGCCACACCCACCGCCGGTGCGCCGTTGTAGCGCGCCACGGTGTTGTAGTTTTCGTTGCCCAGTTCCACGCGGGCCACGTCGCGCAGGTGCACGGTAGCGCCGCTGGCGGTCGTCTTGAGCAGGATGGCGCCGAACTGCTCCGGCGTTTGCAGGCGGCTTTGCGCAGTAACGGTGGCATTCAGCTGCTGTTCCGGCACGGCTGGCGCGCCGCCCAGCTCACCGGCAGACACCTCTGCATTCTGCGCCTGGATTGCTGCTGCCACGTCGGCCGGCGTCAACTGGAAGCCTTGCAGCTTCTGCGGGTCCAGCCAGATGCGCATCGCGTACTGGGAGCCGAACAGCGTGACTTCGCCCACGCCTTGCACGCGGCTCAGCGGGTCGATCACGTTGGCGGCCACATAGTCGCCCAGGTCGGACTGCTTCATCTTGCCGTCTTCGGAGATGAAGCCGAACACCATCAGGAAGTTGCGGGTCGCTTTCGACACCACCAGGCCTTGCTGGGTGACCGCGCTAGGCAGCAGCGGCGTAGCCAGTTGCAGCTTGTTCTGCACCTGCACCTGTGCGATGTCCGGATTGGTGCCGCTCTTGAAGGTCAGCGTGATGTTGATGCCGCCAGTCGAATCGCTGGTCGACGACATATAGCGCAAGCCATCGATACCCTTCATCTTCTGCTCGATGATCTGGGTGACGGCATCTTCCACCGTCTTGGCCGATGCGCCCGGATAGGAACCGGTGATCGAGATCGATGGCGGCGCAATACTTGGGTACTGAGAAATTGGCAGCCCCTTGATCGCCATCACACCCGCCAGCATTACAACGATGGCGAGCACCCAGGCGAAAATGGGGCGGTTGATAAAGAAGCGGGACATGATGGAAACCTCCGCTTAGCGCGCCGCGACGGCTGGCTTGTCCGCAGCTGCGGGGGTGGCCGGCACGGTGGAATTCTTTGCCACGACAGCAGGCGCGCCTGGCTTCACCTTCTGCAAACCCTCAACGATGACGCGGTCGCCTGACACCAGGCCGGACTTCACCAGCCATTTGTCGCCGATGGTGCCGCCGGTCTGCAGCACACGCTGTTCGACCTTGCCTTCCTTGTTCAGCACCATGGCTGTCGCCTCCCCTTTCGGGTTGCGGCTCACACCCATTTGCGGCACGGCGATGGCTTGTTCGCTGACGCCCGTTTCCAGCACGGCGCGCACGAACATGCCCGGCAGCAGGTCATGCTTCGGGTTCGGGAACAGCGCGCGCAGGGTTACGTTACCGGTGCCAGGATCAACGCTCACGTCGGAGAACTGCAGCTTGCCCGGCAGCGCGTATTTGCTGCCGTCGGCCAGCAGCAGCGTTACTGCGGCCTGGCCGTTGGCTTTCTTGAGCGAGCCGCTCTCCATTTCGCGCTTCAGGCGCAGCAGCTCTTCGCTGGACTGGGTGACGTCGACATAGATCGGGTCCAGTTGCTGCACGGTGGTCAACGCCGTCGCCTGGCCGGCAGTCACCAGTGCACCCGGCGTTACGTTGGAACGGCTGATGCGGCCGGAGATCGGCGACGCCACCTTGGTGTAATCAACATTGATGCGCGCCGAATCAACCGCGGCTTGTGCGGCTTCCACTTCGGCCTTGGCCTGCTCGTGGGCGGCGACGGCATCGTCGTAGTCCTGGCGGCTCACGCCTTCGATTGCCACCAGTTCCTTATAGCGTGCGACTTTCGGAGTAGCGGCAGCCAGGTTGGCCTTGGCCTTGGCCAGGTTGGCCTTGGCGGAGTTGAAGGCCGCTTCGTAGGTCGCAGCATCGATCTGGTAAAGCTGCACGCCGGCTTTGACGTCTGCGCCTTCGGTGAACAGGCGCTTCTGGATCAAGCCACCGACTTGCGGACGCACTTCGGCGACCTGGTAGGCAGCCGTGCGGCCCGGCAGTTCGGTGCTCATGGCCAGCGTTTGCGGCGCCACGGTGAATACGGCCACTTCGGGCGCCTGCTGGGCGCCACCTTGGGCTGGACCAGCCTGTTTGCCACCACAACCGGCGACCATTGCGGCTACCGCGGCAGCGGCACCCAGCAGCATGAAATTCTTGTGCATGTTTTTCATCTTTTTTCCCGAAAGACTTAGAATGAACGATCATTCTAACATTATTTTGAATTCTGACTCACTGGTCAGTAATTCTACGTAGCAGTTAGAGGCAGGGTTCTAATCGCAGTGCAGCATCTTTAAGTTTTATCAATATCTGCCAGAATGAGTTCATGCACTCACTGAAGAGCAATAACAAAAATCGTGTTTGACCTCGTGTCACCAGCGCTTCGCGCGCAACCGCAGTTTCCCTCACTGGCTTATGCCAACCTCCCAGCTCCCCTTTTGCCTGTTACGGCCCCGCCGCGACGCTGACTTTTCGCGCGCCTATTGCGTCGCCGTGACGCATCCGTATTTCCAGCTTTATCCACAACCGAAAGGTATGTATGTCAAGCCTCCTTCTTGGGGTTATAGTAGTTGTAGCGACTCTGTTGGCTGTTCTGCTGTTGGTATTGATATCCGGTGTAATCAAATACATCCCCAATGACCGGATCGGGGTCGTTGAAAAACTCTGGAGCCCGTCCGGCTCCGTACAAAGCGGCCTGCTCGCGCTGAATGGCGAAGCGGGCCTGCAGCCTGAACTCCGCCGCGGCGGTTTCCATTTCTTCGCGCCGTTCCAGTACCGCGTCCACATTCATCCAATGGTGTCCGTAACGCAGGGCACCATCGGCTACGTCTTCGCGCGCGACGGCATCGACCTGCCCGCCGGACAGACGCTGGCCGACAACTCGAGCATCGACGACTTCCGCGACGTGCGCGCCTTCCTCAATAACGGTGGCCAGAAAGGCCCGCAGCGCAAGATCCTGCGCGAAGGTACGCACATCATCAACCCTGCCCTGTTTGTCGTGATGACCGGAGAGGCGACGTATTCGATGTCGCTCGACGCCAAGGAAAAGATCTACTACGAACAAATGCGCGGCCTGCTCGATGAGCGCAGCGGCTTCACGCCCGTGGTAATCAAGGAAACCACCGGTTCGCACGACTCCGACCAGCTGGCCGTGGTCACCGTGCAGGACGGGCCAGGCCTGGTGAAAGACGAACTGCTGGCGCCTGACGTCGGCGATACGCACAACTCCTTCCAGGAACCAGAGAAGTTCCTGTCGGCCGGTGGCCGCCGCGGCCGCCAGGAGCGCGTACTGGTGGAAGGCACCTACTTCATCAACCGCCTGTTCGCGACGGTGGAATTCATCAAGAAGACTGTGATCCCGGTCGGCTTCGTTGGCGTGGTAGTGTCCTACACCGGCCGCAAAGGCCCGGACTTGTCAGGTACTGAATACTCGCACGGCGAGCTGGTGGAAAGCGGCTGCCGCGGTGTGTGGCGCGATCCGCTCATGCCGGGCAAATATGCCTTCAACACCTACGCCGGCAAGATCGAACTGGTGCCGACCACGAACTTCGTGCTGATGTGGAAGTCGGGCGAAAGCGGTTCCAGCTTCGACAAGAACCTGCGCGAAATCACTCTGATCACCAAGGACGCCTTCGAGCCGCAGCTCCCGCTGTCGGTGGTGGTGCACATCGACTACCGCAAGGCGCCAATGGTGGTGCAGCGCTTCGGCAATGTAGCGCAACTGGTGGAGCAGACGCTGGACCCGATGGTGTCCTCGTACTTCAAGAACGTCTCGCAGACCAAGACCTTCATCGAACTGATCCAGTCGCGCAGCGAATTGCAGCACAACGCGTCGGCCGACATGAAGCAGCGCTTCCAGGCTTACTCGCTGGAGTTCCAGGAAGTCCTGATCGGTACGCCGAAGCCGCAGCAAGGCGACAACAAGATCGAGAACATCATGGCCCAGCTTCGCGACCGCCAGATCGCACGCGAGCAGGTCGAAACCTTCGCCCAGAAGCAGATCGCTGCCGACAAGGAGCGCGAGCTGAATGAAGCCGAGCAGCGTGCCGCCAAGCAGAAAGAGCTGACCGGATCGCTGGTCGACATCTCGATCAAGGAAAACCAGGGTGCTGCCAGTGTGAAGGCCGCCGAGAAGCGCCGCCAGGAAATCGAAGCGCTGGCGCAAGCGGAACGCTTCAAACAGGAGATGGAAGGTTCCGGCCGCGCATCCGCAATCCGTTCGGTGGGCGAAGCGGAAGCAGCCGCGATCCAGGCCAAGTCCGAAGCGATGCAGGGCGAAGGCGCCGACAAGCAGCTGATGCAGACTGTGATGCTGCGCCTGGCCGAAGCGTTCGAAGCCTCGAAAGTGCCCCTGGTACCGCAGATCCAGATGGGTGGCGGCGACAACAACGCCTTCAACACCCTGCTTGGCCTGATGAGCGCCATCAAGGCGGGGGAACTGGCCGAAACCACTGCGAAGGAGTAGGCCGCGTCGCGGACCGGTAGAAAGAACCGGCCCGCGCTCCCATAACCATGAACAGCCTTGATATTTTTGAAGCACTTTGCGGCGCACTCGCAATTTACATCGGCGCCGGTTACTGGCTCGCAGGCCGCATTCCGATACAAAACGAAGGCGAAACGGAGCCGATCGCGGAAATCACCGGGTGGGAAGTTAAAGCTGTGAGTTGCCTCTTCATCTGCTTCGGGTTGTACCTGATTGCACTTGCAACTGGGTTTCTCGACTTTTTAAGGTCTTTAAATTGGAACAGCTACCTCAAACTATGCGGGTACCGGAACTAAATGCCTGCGGCTCCTGGCAGGACACTTGCAATTTCCTGGGCAAGTCACGCGGTGCAGATACCGTCACCGCGGTATGCGCTGCGCAATACGCGATGCTCCTTGCCGCGCGAAGTGCAATCGGAACCTCGAACTATTTTGAAGATGCACTGCAGGTCCTGGACAGCATGGCTCGGGCAAAAGCCGAAATGGATATCGTGTCCTGCCATTCGCCCCATGTGATCGTGGAGACACAATCCATCCTGCGAGCAGCCCAAGACTTCCTTGAAGCGAACACGATCCCATGCAACGAATGGCCGCGTCCTCAGGAGATTGCCGACGAAGTTGAGCGCGTCGTCATGCAACGTGCCCCAAGAAGGCCCTTGCTCAGGTACTTCCGTAAAACCTGCGAGCCAAGCGGATTTCCACCACAAGCAATCGAATCGCTGGCCATGTACATCGAGTACTCCGATGCAAACGACATCCTGGATATTTTTGACGCGCTCGACGCCAAACCCGAAACCAACGACGGCACCGGGACCTGGATTGCAGACCCTGGCCACTGTGAAGTATTTGGCATTAAGGTTTTCATCTCATACCTCGACGGCGCCATCAGGATCTCGGCAAGTCCGGGATCGT
>JBCNOP010000167.1:0-12098 GCA_039593775.1 Pseudoduganella sp. | reverse complement strand
GTCGCCTACCGTACCGCCTGCCACCTGGGCATTCTGCTGGCGGATCGCAGCCGTCACGTCGCTCATATTGAGCTTGTAGCCGGTCAGCTTGTCGGGATCGACCCAGATACGCATTGCGCGCTCGGTACCAAACAACTGGGCCTGGCCCACGCCAGGCAGGCGCTTGACTTCATTGAGCACGTTGCGCGCCAGGTAGTCGCCAATCGCGGTCGGGTCCATGCTGCCGTCAGTCGAATAGGCGCCGACGAACATCAGGATGTTGGAGCGCGCCTTGTTGACCTGTACGCCTTGCTGGATCACCGCCTGCGGCAGGCGCGATTCAACGCGCTTGATGCGGTTCTGCACATCCACCGCCGCCAGGTCCGGATTGGTGCCGGGCTGGAAGGTGACGGTGATGCTGACGGAGCCGTTCGAATCGCTTTGCGACTCGACGTATTGCAAACCGTCGGCGCCGTTCATCTCCTGTTCGATGACGGAAGTGACGGCATCGTCCAGCACCTGCGCGGTAGCGCCAGGGTAGGTGGCGCTGACGACGATCGATGGCGGAGCGATGGTAGGGTATTGCGCCACCGGCAGCGTGGTGATTGCCAGCGCTCCCCCCAGCAGGATGAAGAGGGCGATCACCCACGCGAATACGGGGCGGTCGATGAAGAACTTTGCCATTTGGCGGCCCCTTTACCTGGCCGCCGGGGCGGATGCAGCAGGCGCCGCGCCGGCCGGTGCTGGCCCGGCTGCCGGGCCTTTCCACGGTACCGGATTGACGGTGCCGCCTGGTTTGGTTTTCTGGAAGCCTTCCACGATGACGCGCTCACCGCCTTTCAGGCCCGAGCTGACTACCCACTTGCCGCCGACTGCGGCATCGGCTCTCACCGGCACCGAGCTGACCTTGTTGTCGGCGCCGACCACCAGCACCGAGGCACCTTCCGCACCACGCACCACGGCCTGTTGCGGCACGGTGATCGCTGCTTCGTTGACGCCCTGCTCGAGGCGGGCACGCACGTACATGCCAGGCAGCAGGGTGCGCTCGGGATTTGGAAATTCGGCGCGCATCGACACCGAACCACTGGATTCGTCGACGGCGACATCGGAGAACAGCAGCCTGCCGGGCCGCGGATATTCCTGTCCATCTTCGGTCAGCAAGGTGACGCGGGCCTGGTCCTTGCCGGCGCTTTTCAGCGTGCCGGCGGCCAGCGCCTGCTTCAAGCGCAGCAGCTCGGCAGAGGACTGGGTGATGGTGACGTAGATCGGGTCCAGTTGCTGCACGGTTGCCATTGGCGTGGCTTCGTTCTGTCCAACCAGGGCGCCTTCGGTCACCAGCGCGCGGCCAACACGGCCGGAGATTGGTGCGGTGACCGTGGCGTAACCCAGCGTCAGGCCGGCATTCTTGCGCGCGGCGCGGGCCGACTGCAGTTCGGCGCTGGCCTGCTTTTGCGCAGTGACCGCATCGTCGTATTCCTGCTGGCTGACGGCCTGCGCTGCCAGCAGCGGCTTGTAGCGCCTGGCCTTCAGGTCGGCCTGCGCCAGGTTGGCTTCGGCGCGGGCGATGGCCGCGTCGGCACTTTCCACATTGGCCTGGAATTGCGCGGGATCGATGCGGAACAGGACTTCGCCCGCCTTGACGTCGCCTCCTTCCTTGAACACCCGCTGCAGCACGATGCCCGGCGTGCGTGCCCGCACCTGGGCAATGCGCGAGGCTTCAACGCGGCCCGGCAGCTCATTGGTGATGGTCACTTCGCCGCTGCTGGCGGTGATGAAGGAAACGGTGGGAGGAGGCGGGGCCGCCTTGTTGGCGTCTTTTTTATCGCCGCATGCCGCGAGGGTAAGCGACAGGGCAATAGCCAGCGGCAGGGTGCGCAATACAGGTTTCATTGGCGTCTCTTTTTGTGGAGGGGGACTGCGCCGAAAATTGTATAACACTGTTAATTGTAACGTTTTGTATATACCGAAATAACAAAAAAGGACGCCGAAGCGTCCTTTTCTCTTGCGAAACCAGTAACGTTTAACGCATTGCCGAGATCATTTGTTTCAGCTTGTTCGAGTCGGCCACGAAGGCGCGGATGCCTTCGGCCAGTTTTTCGGTGGCCATCGCATCTTCGTTCAGCATGAAGCGGAAGGTTTTCTCGTCCATCGAGATCTTGACGGCGGTGCCTGTATCGGCCGGGGACAGCTTGCGCTCGACCGGCGCCTGGGTGTCGGCCAGCTTTTGCAGCAGGTCCGGCGAAATGGTCAGCAGGTCGCAGCCGGCCAGTTCCAGGATCTGGCTCGTGTTGCGGAAGGAGGCGCCCATCACTTCGGTCTTGTAGCCGAACTTGCGGTAGTAGTTGTAGATGCGCTTGACCGACTGCACGCCCGGATCTTCGGCGCCCTGGTAATCGATGCCGGTGGACTTCTTGAACCAGTCGTAAATGCGGCCGACGAACGGGGAGATCAGCTGCGAGCCCGCTTCGGCACAGGCGATGGCCTGGCACAGCGAGAACAGCAGGGTCATATTGGTGCGGATGCCTTCCTTCTCCAGCTGCTCGGAAGCGCGGATGCCTTCCCAGGTGGAGGCAATCTTGATCAGCACGCGTTCGCGTGGAATGCCGGCCTGCTCGTACAGGGCGATCAGCTCGCGGCCTTTGGCCACATTGCCGGCCACGTCAAAGGACAGGGCGGCGTCGATTTCGGTCGAAACGCGGCCCGGAACGTATTTCAGGATCTCGGTGCCGAAGGCGATCAGCAGCTTGTCGATGATCTCGCCGGTGGAGGCGTTCGGGTTGTCGCGCACGGCCTTTTCCAGCAGCGGCTTGTATTCATCCTTCTGCACCGCTTTCAGGATCAGCGATGGATTGGTGGTCGCGTCTTGCGGCGCGTAAGCCTTGATCGACTGGAAATCGCCGGTGTCGGCAACAACGGTAGTGTATTGCTTGAGCTGTTCGAGCTGATTCATTGCAGTCCTGGAGTCGTAAGGGACGAAAAAAACCTATTGTACTAAATCGGCGCGGCCCGCCATGTTGCGTTTACAATGGGGATTATTAGTATTCTCATATTTTGGTCTGAGGAGTTAGCCATGATTTTGGCAATTGTTGGGGCGCTGCTGCTGGCGCTCGGCCTGTTTTCCGGAGCTGCACTGGTCCTGGCGCAGTTGGGCGTAGGGGGACTGGCGGCAGGCGTGTCGCTATGGCTGATGTTCCCGCTATTTAGCGTGGCAGGCTACCTGTTGTTTGCCACCGGCGCGCGCGTGGCCAATTTCCGCGCGCTGTCGTTTGCCGTGTCGATCGCATTGCTGTTGCTGGCGCTCGGCTGCGCGGCTGCCTTGGTGGCCGACGCCACTGCCTTGATGGCGCTGCACGGCGGTACCGGTGCGCTGTGGTACGTATTGGTGATCGCAGGTGTGCTGGGCGCAACCGGCGCTGCCTCGCATGGAAGGGTGGCGGCGCAGTAAGAACCTAGCTTGTCCATGAAATCAGTCGCAGTCATCGGGGGCGGCATCACCGGCGTCACAACAGCTTATGCGCTGGCGCGCCGCGGCCTCCGGGTCACCTTGTTCGAGCGCCATCGCTATCCCGCCATGGAGACCTCCTTCGCCAATGGCGGCCAGTTGTCGGCCTCCCACGCCGAAGCGTGGAATAGCTGGAGCACGGTGGGCAAAGGCTTGCAGTGGATGCTGCGCAGCGATGCGCCGCTGCTGGTCAACCCGAAGCCCGGCTGGCACAAATTGTCCTGGTTTGCCGAATTCCTGGCTGCTATTCCCCGCTACGAAGAAAACACTATCGCCAGCACACGGCTGGCGATCGCAGCGCGCGAACACCTGTTTGGCTGGGCGCGCGAGGAGGGCATCGATTTCGACGAGCGGCATGAAGGCATCCTGCATGTCTACCGCGACAAGGCCGGATTTGACCATGCGGCGCGAGTGTCCGGCTTGCTGGCCCAGGGCGGACTGCAGCGGCGCTCCGTGACACCGGATGAAATGCGGGCGATCGAGCCAACGCTGGAGGGCCAGTTCTACGGCGGATACTTTACGGAGAGCGACAGCACCGGCGACATCCACAAATACACGGTAGGGCTGGCGCAGGCGGCGCAGGCGCGTGGCATGCAGATGCATTGCGGCGCCGACGTGCGCACACTGGACGCCGGCAGCGACGGTGTGCGCGTCGTGTTCGCGCTTGATGGGGCGGAGCAGGCCATGCGTTTCGACGCGCTGGTGGTTTGCGCCGGCACGGCCAGCCGCGAGTTCGCCGCCATGCTGGGCGACCGCGTCAACGTCTACCCGGTGAAGGGCTATTCGATCACGGTGATGCTGGAGGATGCGCAGAGCCGCGCTGCCGCACCGACGGTCAGCCTGGTCGACGATGCCACCAAGCTGGTAAGCAGCCGCCTGGGCGTCAACCGCTTCCGCGTGGCGGGGACTGCGGAATTCAACGGCTTTAACCGCGATATCCGAGCCGACCGCATTGCGCCGCTGGTGAACTGGGTGCAGCAGTGCTTCCCCGGCGTCTGCACGCGCCAGGTAGTGCCGTGGGCAGGCCTGCGGCCGATGATGCCGGACCTGATGCCGCGAGTCGGTGCAGGCAGGCGGCCGGGAGTGTTTTACAACACTGGCCATGGCCATCTGGGGTGGACCATGTCGGCCGCTACTGCTGAGCTCGTCGCAGGGCAGGTGGAGGCGGCGCTCGGGCCGGGCGCCTTGCGAGGGCGTGCACAGTTGGCAGCTTGACTGGACAGCGCGGCTGGATGGTCTATGGTGAAGATTGGCGGCCCGGCCGCAAATCAGGGAACCCTAGGAGACCACCATGCCACGCTATATTGTTGAGCGCACTTTCCCGGACGGCTTGCACATTCCTGTCAACGCCGAGGGTGCCAAAGCCTGCGACGCTGTGATCGGCACCAATGCCGGCAGCGGCGTCACCTGGATCCATTCCTACGTGAGCGACGACCTGCGCAAGACTTACTGCCTGTACGAAGCACCGTCGCCGGAAGCGATCCGCAAGACGGCGGAAATGAACCATCTGCCAGTCGATAAGATCACCCAGGTGACCTCGCTCGATCCTTACTTCTACAAAGGCTAGGCAGGCTGCCCGACGACCACGCGGTTGCGCCCTTCGCGCTTGGCGGTGTAAAGCGCGCGGTCGGCCGCTTCCAGCAGCGATTTGGCGTCGTTCAGGCGCTCGTTGTCGAAACTGGCGACACCGATGCTCAGGGTGACGTGCGGATGCACGGCCTTGGGCGCGTGCGCCATGTTCAGCGATTCCACGTAAGCGCGGATCACTTCCGCGTGCTGGGCAGCCTGTTCGGGCGTGGTATCCGGCAGGATGGCCGCAAACTCCTCGCCGCCGTAGCGCGCGGCCAGGTCGGCCGGACGTTGCAGGCGCGAGGCGAAGGCTTCCGCCACCATGGTCAGGCAGGCGTCGCCCTGCTGGTGGCCGAAATGGTCGTTATAGGCCTTGAAGGAATCGATATCCATCAGCAGCAGGGAAAGGCTGGCGCCCTGGCGCTGCGCACGGCGCAGTTCGCGGTCCAGCGCCACGTCGAAATGGCGGCGGTTGGCAATGCCGGTCAGGCCGTCCACATAGGATTGCGCGCGCAAGGCTTCGGCCTGGCCGCGCAGTTGGCGCTCGCGGCCGACGGTGTTGCTGACGTCCGCCACTTCGACCAGGCAAAAGCGTTCCTTGCCTTCGTTGAAGGGCGTCAGCGTGACGGCTTGCTCGATGCGTTCGCCGCCCCAGGTGCCGGCGGCAAACAGCGGGAAGGGCGTACGGTCCTGGTTTTGCGGCAGCACGGAGGGCAGGTTATTGGCCAGTGCCGTGTGGAGCGATTGTTCGATGCGCTTGCCGGACAGTTCGGGGAAGGCTTCCACCAAAGTCAGTCCCTGTACGCGGGGTGCTGCCATGCCGGAGCGGCTGGCCAGCCACTGATTCCAGAAAATGATGCGCTGGTCGGCGTCCAGTACCATCAAGCCGAGGTTGGCGAGGCCTAAAACGCGGCCATATAGTGTCGATTCTTGCATGAAAGGCATTATATGGATTTTAGAGTTTTGCGTCGGATTTTCGTGTTGAGCGATTGCTCTACAGAAAAATATAATACCGGTATGAAAAAACTTACTATCCTGGCCGCGCTGTGCGCCGCCATCTCCGCGCACGCCGCGGAAGCCACGCCGCAAGCGGCACTTGATCAATTCCTGAAATTCGAACTGGATGGCGGGCGTCTCCACAACGATACCGAAGGCTATTACGAGCAGGTTCACCTGGTCGAAGGCTGGAAAACCGACGCAGTGAACTGTGATGGCGCGCGCTGCAAGGCCACCGTCACCTTCACCTATACCCCGACGGCCGGGCTGGACATGGAGCAGGCGGTGCCGCATCCGAAGGGCGGCAGCGCCCAGGTTGAATACGTCGTGCTGCAGAAGGGCGGCCAGTGGCAGGTGGAAGCCGGCAAGGATACGCCACACGTTTCGCGCGTGGCGATGGAGAAGATGCTGAAGGAAGGTCTCTGAACCTTATCGCTTTGCAGCCTTGACCCGCTTGAGGAAGTTGAGCAGGTCATCCGGCTCGTCGGCGCCGATAAAGTAGGCGAACTTGCCTTGTCTCTCATAGGCTTCCTTGAGAATTCCGCCATTGGAATTGACGGCGAAGGTGCGCGGAACATATTCGCCGTCTTCGCCATACTTCCTGCTCAATGCCGGTTCCTTATCGGCGTTCGCACGCATCAGCACTAACCCGTTCAGTGCCTTAACGACTTCCGGATGCTTGAAGAACTCGGAATAGGCGTTGCACGTACCGCACCAATCGGCATAAACAATCAGGATGCCTTGCTTGTCGCTGTTCTTGAGCAGGGACATCCCCTTCTCATAGCTCAGCCAATGTAGTTCCTTGTCATTCCAGTCGATTTTTGCCGGAGGCGCGGCGTTTACGGACGTGGCCAGGAAGGTGAAGAAACAGAAGATGAATGCGCGAATCGGTGACATGGTTCTGGCAGGCCCGCCAAAGCGGGCCTTTTTGTTATATGGATGGTCTTAGCCCAGCTTTTTCAGCTGTTCTCGTGCATAGCCGGCGCTTGGATGATTCGGGGCCAGTTCCAGGAAGCTGGTGTAAGCCTTCCTGGCCTTTTCCTGGTCGCCCTGGCGCTGGCGTGCATCGCCCAGGTTCAGGTAGGCGATGGCGCGCGAGGCGTCGATCTGGATGGTGTTTTCAAACCAGCGCGCGGCCTCCGCATACTTGTCCTGCTTGTAGTAGACGAAGCCCAGGTTGTTGGCAGCAAGCCCGAAGTCCGGGCGGTATTTCAGCGCCTCGGTGAAGGCTGCTTCTGCCTGTGCGTACTGCTTCTCTTTGTACAGCTGCAGGCCGCGGTCATTGGCGCGCTGGGCCAGCTGGCGGCTCGACGCATCCACAGGCTTCGGCGCGGCCAGCTTCTGCTCTTCGCCTTGCAGGTTCTTGATGACCACGGCGTTGCCTTCAGCCTGGCTGTTGCGGCCGGTATCAAGCTTCTTGTTCAAGGCGATGGCTTCCGGCGACAGCTGCGCGCTGTTCTCGCTCAGGAATTCCGCTTCGGCCGGCAGCTGGAACACGAATTCGCCACCCTCGGAACCGGGCAGGCTGCCGAAGGCGGGCGTCTGCTGCGATACGCTGGATACGGCCGGCGCCACGTAGGCGGCCAGTTCGGTGGCGGTGATCATGCCGTCGCCATTCAGGTCGGCCTTGCCGCCCAGGGCCTGCAACAGGGTCCAGGTGAAGACCGAGTGGCCGTTAGGACCGGCGTCCGCCACCATCTGGTCGGCGCCGCCGGCGGTCAGCATCTGGCGGCCGACACGGCGGGCGTTATCGCGCAGGAACGCGCTGGTGCCGCCGCCGCGCGTCAGGCCCAGGCCGCTGTAGCAGGCGTCCATCACGAACAGCAGGTGCTTGGCATTCAGGCTTTCGGCGATGTTCTGCAGGTCCGTCATCGGGATCGCATCCACGCTCACCTGTTGCGGGTCGGAGTCGGCCGGGATGATGTAGCCCAGGCTGCGGCCGGAGCTGAGCTGGCGCGTTGCGCCATGGCCGGCGAAGAAGACGAAGATGCGGTCATCCTTTTTCAGCTTGGCTTCCGCCAGCTTGTCGTGGAACAGGGCGAGGATATTGTTGCGGGTCGCATCGCCATTGGTCAGCGTGAATACGCGCTCGCCGTCGAAGCCGAAGCGGTTGACCAGCGTGTCGCGGATCGCCTTCGCGTCCTGCACCGCGTACTGCAGCTTGGGCCATTTCTGGTAATCGTTGATGCCGATGACGACGGCGTAGCTGTTGGAGTAGCCGGTGCTGATGGCTACCTTGTCCGGTTCCGGCTTGCCAGCCTTGGTGATGGTGAAGTCATTGCCATCCCAGGTGGCGAAGCTGTAGCCGTCGGCAACCAGCTTGTCCAGCACCAGCGGCAGCGTCTTCACGGTCCGCTCATGGATGTCATGGAACAGGATGATGCCGCGCTTTTCCTTCTCCAGCGTGCCAAGCACGCGGTTGGCGATCGAGCTTGGCACGGGGTCGGCCCAGTCCAGCGAATCGATATTCCACATCACCGAGCGCAAGCCCAGCTTGTTCAGCACTTCCAGGCCTTCGGCGTTATGTGCGCCATATGGGAAGCGGAACAGCGCGGAGCGGCGTGCATCGACTGCCTTCAGCAAGCGGTCGGCCTGGGCGATTTCGCCATACAGCTGGTCGCCTTTTTCCTTGGATAGCAGGGCATGGCTGTAGCTGTGATTGGCCAGGACGTTGCCGCCTTCCAGCAGGCGGCGGCTGGCGGCTGCCTGCTTCTTGCTCAGCGCCTCCTTGCCCTGGGCGTCGACTTCGCCCAGGTTTTTGCCGACCTGGAAGAACACGCCCGGCACGCCGTACTGCTTGAGGATGGCTGCCACTTCATCGGTATAGGTGGCATGCGGACCATCGTCGAAGGTCAGCACCACGGTTTTCGGCGGCAGCGACTTGCCGAAGATTTCCTTCGCCGCCTCGTCGGGGTCTGGCTTATTCGGATACGGAACGATGACGCCGTAATCCTTCATGATCTGCTCACGGCTGAACAGCTTTTTCAGGTGGGCGACGTAATCTTCCCAGCGTTCGCGCTTGGGTACGATGGCGCGCTGGTCGAAGCGGGCGAAGATGCCGCTCAACTCCTTGTCGTACTGGCGCTCGATATCTTCCAGCGCGGCCAGGTCTTCGCTCACGCGCTTGTGCAGCTTGATGCCGGGCAGGGTCTGGTTGGCAGCGGCAAGCTGCCGCATCTCGACCAGCAATTCGCGGAAGGCCAGGCGGTCGGCGTCAAACAGGCCGGAGGCGGATTCGATATAGGTGAGCAGGACGTCATAGGCCGTATCGCGCTGGGCGGCTGGCACTTCCTGCAGTTTCGCCAGCAGTTGACGTGCCTTGCCGATGCGCTCCACATTCTCATGGAACAGCACTTGCCCGACCTGGCCCGCCGCCTTGCGGTCAAGCTCGGACAGCGATTGTTCGTCGGCCAGCAGGACGATGATCTTGCGGTAATTGGCCAGGATGTCCTGCATCTCGGCCTGAATCGGTGCATGGGCTTCAACGGCAGTGGCCGTGGCACTGGCCGCTGGCGCTGATGCGCCCTGCGGCTTGGTGCCGGTTTTCAAATAGGCGGCGCCGGCCGCGGCTGCGGCAAGGATGGCCGCGCCCACGGCCAGGGGTTTGGAAATCTTCATTTTTTATTAACTGATTGCAATAATGCAATTCTAGCGCAGTTGCGCCGGCAATCGATTATTGCGTCAGCCGATGAAGGAGTCGAACTGCATGTCGAACTCTTGCAATGCCTTCTGGGCGTTCTGCATCTTCTTGCGGAATTCCGGGCCGCGTTTCAGTGCCAGGCCGACGGCCAGCACATCGATCACCACCAGGTAAGCCAGGCGGGCCGAGATAGGGGTGTACGGGTCGGTGTTGAAGATCAGGTCAATCGGGATCAGCACCGTGGCCGTTTCCGCCAGCGGGGTGCCGGAAGGGGCCAGCACGATCACGTCGGCGCCGCCTTCCCTGGCCAGCTTGGCTGAGCGCACCAGGGCAGGGCTGTTGCCGCGCTGGGAGATCGCTACCACCGCGTCGCCTTCGTGCAGCAGCGCAGCTGAAATGCTGTGGATTGCCGGGTCGGCGTAAGCCACGGTCGGCACGCCGGAGCGGAAGAACTTGTGCTGCGCGTCGGCTGCCACGATGCCGGAGGTGCCGTGGCCGTAGAACTCGATCTTGCGGGCGCGCGACAGGATGTCGAGCGCTTTCTGCACCGGTTCCGCGTTCAGGTTGTTGCGCAAGTCCAGCAGCGTGTTGATGGAGCGGCTGCAGATCTTGTTCACCAGGTCGGACGCCAAATCGTCCTGTGCCGGCTGGTCGTTCAGGCCTGGCAGGGCGAGGGCCAGGCCCTGCGCCAGCTTCAGCTTGAACTCATGCCAGCCGTCGTAGCCCAGCGTGCGGCAGAAGCGCACCACGGTCGGTTCGGACACTTGTGCGCTCTTGGCGAGCGCCGTGATATTGGCGCCCACCGTGCGGGCCGGATTGTCTAGCACGGCCAGCGCGACCTTGCGCTCCGATTTGGAGAGCGAGTCGAGCTGGGTGCGGATGGAGTCGAGCAGCATCAGTCTTCAGGCAGTGCTTCTTCGCGCCATTGCAGGCCATCGCGTCCGATCAGGGCGCTGGCGGCAGCGGGGCCCCAGGTGCCGGATGCGTATGGCAGTGGCGCGGATTCGTCCTGCTCCCAGTTGTTCAGGATCGGTTCGACCCATTCCCACGCTGCTTCCAGCTCGTCGCCGCGCATGAACAGGGTCAGTTGGCCGCGCAGCACGTCCAGCAGCAGGCGCTCATAAGCGTCCATGCGCGGCATCTTGAAGGTTTCGCGGAAGTCCAGTTCCAGCTCCGCCGGTTTCAGGCGCATGCCTTCGCCAGGGGTCTTGGCCATCAGGTTCATGCGCAGGCCTTCGTCCGGTTGCAGGCGGATCACCAGGGAATTCGGCTGGAAGCTGGAAGTAGGCTGGTTGAAGATCGAGTGCGGAATCTGCTTGAAGCGCACCACGATCTCGGCCAGCGAATCGGCCATGCGCTTACCGGTGCGCAGGTAGAACGGCACGCCGGCCCAGCGCCAGGTGTCGATCTCCACTTTCATGGCGACGAAGGTTTCGGTCTTGGAATTCTGCGGCGCTTCCGGTTCGTCGCGATAGCTCGGCACGGCCTTGCCTTCGACGTGGCCGGCGCGGTACTGGCCACGCACGATGTTCTGCGCCAGCGTGGTTGGGGTGAAGCGTTTCAGGGAGCGCAGCACCTGCAGCTTGGAGTCGCGCACGGCATCCGGCGCGATAGAGGTTGGCGGCTCCATGGCGACGATACAAAGCAGTTGCAGCAGGTGGTTCTGCAGCATGTCGCGCAGTGCGCCGGAGGTGTCGTAATAGCCGATGCGGTTGCCTACGCCCAGTTTCTCGGCGATGGTGATCTGCACGTCGGAGATCCACTCGCGGCGCCACAGCGGTTCGAACAGGATGTTACCGAAGCGCAGGGCCAGCAGGTTCTGCACGGTCTCCTTGCCAAGGTAGTGGTCGATACGGTAGATCTGCTGCTCTTCGAAGACCTTGCCCACTTCGGCGTTGATCTGCTTGGCGGAGGCCAGGTCGCGGCCCAGCGGCTTTTCCAGGACGACGCGCGAATTGGCGGTGGCCAGGCCGTTGTCCTTCAGGTTGTCGCAGATGCGCGAGAACAGGGCCGGCGGGGTGGCCAGGTAGTAGACGCGGGTGATCGCAGGATCGGTGCGCAGTGCTTCGACCAAGCCTTTGTAAGTGGCGGAATCGACGGCATCCAGCGCGACGTAGACGATGCGGGCGATGAAGCGGTTCCAGTTCTCGTCGGTCGCCTTGACTGATTTGATGTGGGGACGCGACGTTGTCGTCACCATATTGATGAACTCTTCCTGAGTGCTTTCCTGGCGGCCGACGCAAACGATGCGCGCGGTCGGCGGCAGGTCGCCGCAAATATCGCGGCTAAACATAGCAGGCAGCAATTTGCGCATTGCGAGGTCGCCGCTGCCGCCAAACAGAACCAGGTCGAAATCAGAGAGAGCCATAATCGTCTTCAGGTGAGTTACAAGGGTTTACTTCAATCTACGTA